>JACVQK010000072.1 GCA_015661155.1 Dehalococcoidia bacterium
GAGGGCAACGGGTTCCACCACGGCCACGGCGACCTGTCGCCCATTACGGAGAACCGGAATCCGTATCCCACGCCCCGTCTTCTGCTCGATCATCCGCCCCATCATCCCCGTGGGGGCGCCTAGGGCCGTGTGAGAGTCACCCACTATGTTGCCCCCCTGGTCAGTGACGACGATGCGCCAGCCGTAGAGGGCCCCCGCCTGCTCAAGGGCGGCCTGAAGCCCTGACCATTCCTGGCGAGTTGAGTAGAATCGGGAAACGAGCTGCTCAACCCGGGCGGCCCGGGCAGCCTCAACCTCTTCCTGGAAACGCTCCGCTTCTCGCTGCGCGGCGAACCCCACGTACCAGCCTATGCTCCCCAGGGCCAAGGCCAGCACCAGGGTAAACCCCACGACCAGCCGGACCTGGAGACTGAAGAGCCAGCTAGGCATCGCCAAACCTGTACCCTACGCCGTAGATGGTGTGGATGTAGCGGGGCCTCTGGGGGTCCTCCCCAAGCTTCCGTCGAAGGTTGGAGACGTGGGCGTCCACCGCCCTGTCAAAGCCGTCGAAGTCGTCGCCCAACGCCCTGTCCATGATCTCCTCCCTGGTGAAGGTCCTGCCCGGCTCGCGCATGAGCAGAACCAGGAGTCGGAACTCGATGGGGGTGAGACGCACCGGCGTTGCCCCGACGCGCACTGAGCGAAGGCGGAGGTTGGCCGTTATGTTCCCGTGCTGTAGCAGGGCGGGGCCCCGCTCCACAGCGCCCGTCGCGGTTCGCCGCAGCACCGCCCGAATCCGTGCCGCCAGCTCCCTGGGGCTGAAGGGCTTGGTGACGTAGTCGTCGGCCCCCAGGTCCAGGCCGGCCAGGCGGTCCTCCTCCTCGACTCGCGCCGTGAGCATGACTATGGGCACGTCCGACTCCTTCCTCAAGATGCGGCACACCTCCATCCCGTCCAAGCCCGGCAGCATCAGGTCGAGGATCACCAGGTCCGGGCGCGCCTCCCGGGCCAGGCGCAAGCCCTCGAAGCCTTCGGAGGCAGCCAGCACCTTATGGCCATCGCGGCTCAGATACAGGCGCACCAGCTCGACGGTGTTGGGGTCATCCTCCACTATCAGGACCGTACTCGGCACGCCCTTCACCTCAAATGGGTTGCGTTGCTTCCCATCCCATTGTACACGGAGGGACGGGGCTATGCCCCGTCCCTCCATAAGGTCTCTGTCGCACGCCTCAGGGAAAAGTATCCTCAGTACCCTCACCCTGCCGCATGCTTCAGAGAGAGGTTGCCGAAGCATCCGGGGTGGGAATGGGAGGAGAAACCTCGCCATACCACCCGTGGCCGCCACCCATCTGGCCGCCACCCATCTGGCCGCCACCCATGTGACCACCACCACGCATCATCCCGCCGCGTCCGAACCCGCGCCCTCCGAACCCAGGGAGCATACCGTCAGGCCGGGAGTCGTACCACGCCTTGTACTCGGTCGCCTGCTCCAGGGTCAGCCGTCCCTTCTCCACCAGTTTGTCCAGCTTTCGCTGAACGGCCTCGTCCTGCATCTCCGTGGCGGCCTGCTTCATGGCGTCCTGGACCTGAGCCTCCGGCAGCCCCAGTATGCCGGCCACGCGAGCGGCGAAGCTCTTGAGCGGGGTGTCAGCGCCGGTCCCATCCTCCTGGGCCAGCGCGGTGCCCCCCATTATACCCAGGGTCAGAACCCCGACCAGCAACGTGATGAACAGCCAGCGTCTCTTCATTCCTGCAACCTCCTTCTCGATATTTCGTCCCTGCACTCTCTACACCATAGCGGAAAACCTTGAAGAAAGTTTGAGGAAATTGGGAGTTATCCCCGCTCACCCTGGGCTTAGCCCAGACCCACACCTTACGAATCGTAGAACATGGTCAGACCAGGGCAGCGACAGTTGAGTGTGGGTGCAGGGCACACCCTGCCCGCACCCTGTCAACGCCTCTGCTTTGGCCGGGCACGCCCAGGGGGACGACTCTCCTCCCCCCAGAGCATCCATCGTCCCCGGTACACCAGCAAAGGAACCGTGACCGCCAGAACGAGGATGGCGATGACGTGCGCCTCCTGGAGGCCGGCAAACCAGACCTTGTCCATCCGCAGGAAGGAGATGAAGAACCGCCCAAAGGAGTAGAAAGCCAGATACAGAACAAACAACATGCCATCGGGCTTGATACGGCTCCTGAGCCACCACAGCGCCCCCAGCACCAACACGTCCCATATCATCTCGTAGGCTGCCACCGGATGGCTGGCGGCCAGTCCCCATACCTGGTTCGAAAGGCTATCGGGATGGGTATAGACAAAGCCCCAGGAGAAGCTGGTGGGCTTGGCAATGTGCTCCCCGTTGATTATGTCCCCTATCCTGCCGATGAACTGTCCCACGAGTACGGCTGGAGCGGCAAGGTCCGCCAGTTTCCCGACGGGATACTTGCTGAGCTTGGCGTAGGCCACCCCTCCCGCAAAGCCCCCCAGAATAGCCCCGAACAGGGCAATGCCACCGTTCCATATCGCCAGGATATCCCCGGGATTATCAACGTAGTAGTCCCACCTGTCGATGACGTGGAACGCCCGGGCCCCCACGATCCCCCCAATGATGGCCCACGTAGCGGTGGAGTAGACCACGTCCGCCACCATTCCCTCGCGCCGAGCCCACCGGGCCACCAGCACCACCGCCACCACCACAGCTATGAAGGAGAAGAGGCCGTGCCAGGACAGGACAAGCCCCCACTTCTCGATTATGTTTGGGTCCATCCCGATGTGGATCATTCCGCCGTAAGCCCCTTCCTCATGATAGGGTGTTGAAGAACCATCTTCGACCATCCCCCTGCCCCCTTCCTGGCCAGGAAGGGGGTGAAGATTGAATCTGGGGGACACCCCCAGACCCCCGTCAAAGGGGCTGCGCCCCTCTGAGCACCCCTTTTCAACAGCCTGCTAGTGTAGCTACCAGGCTCGATTCTACCTTTGGCCATGACCCCTGTCAAGAATCTGTACTCGTTCATAATGATGGGTGACACTGGTAGAGTGTCATCATGAGATTGCAACGGGACCGCGCGCGTGCTACACTAGGCTGAAGCTGAATAGTGCCAAAGGCGCAGGGCTGCTTGAAGAAGCAGACCTTTAAATCAGTCCCGAGAGGCTGGCAAGGCGCGAGAGGGCCCAGGAAACCAGGAGCCTTTGGCCATAGGACCAGGGCACAACCCCTTGCCAGTCACGGCAAGGGGTTTTTTCATGGCCGAAAAGATGCTGATGTCGCAAGAGGAGATCCGCAGGGCCCTCACCCGCATCGCCCACGAGATCCTGGAGCGAAACCGCGGGGTTGAAGGGCTTGTCCTGGTGGGAATGCACACCCGGGGCGTTCCCCTGGCACGGCGGCTGGCGGAGAGGATTCAACTGTTCGAGGGAGAACTTGTCCCCGTGGGAGCTCTGGACATCGGCCTCTACCGCGACGACCTGGTGGTGCGGGGACACCCTTCTACGCGCTCTACGGACATCCCCGTGAGCATAGAGGGGAAGAAGGTGGTGCTGGTGGATGACGTGCTCTTCACCGGACGCAGCATCCGAGCGGCTATGGACGCCCTGATGGACCTGGGACGGCCCTGTCTCATCCAGCTTGCTGTATTGGTGGACAGGGGCCACCGAGAGCTGCCCCTTCGGGCTGACTACGTGGGCAAGAACATCCCCACCGCCCTCAGCGAGCGGGTGGAGGTCCGCCTGGCAGAGGTGGACGATGCCGATGCGGTGGTGCTCCAGGACTGTCCAGAGATTCCCGCCCACGTTGGTGCAAGGGATGATTGAGGACACTTTCAGCTTAGCTTCATAAAGGAGGGTATTTTGGTGAGTCAACTTAATGGGAGAAGTGTTATCTCAATTGATGACCTGTCTGTTAGCGATATAGAGGCGATATTCAAGACTGCTGACGACATCTGCACAAATCCGCACGACTACTTCGGTAAAGCTGCGGGGAAAATAGCCGCTACCCTCTTCTACGAGCCGAGCACCAGGACGAGGCTCTCCTTCGAGGCCGCCATGCAGCGCCTAGGAGGAGGTGTTATATCCACCTGGGATGTGAACGCCTCTTCAGTCGCCAAGGGAGAGTCCCTGGCGGATACCATAAGGGTGGTAGGCTCTTACTCAGACATCGTGGTGCTTCGGCACCCCTGGGAGGGTGCGGCGAAGCTGGCCGCCGAGTACTCTCCTGTGCCAGTCATCAACGCCGGAGACGGCAGCCACGAGCACCCGACCCAGACCCTGTGCGACCTCTACACGCTTCGGGAGCACCACCTCACGCTGAGGGGCCTAAGGGTAGCCCTCTGCGGAGACCTGCTGAACGGCCGTACCATCCATTCGTTAGCTTTTGCCCTCGCACGCTTCGGAGCCAACGTCATCTTCGTGCCAGGGGATGGCAAGGAGATACCCGACTACGTCCGCCGTCGACTGGAGCGGGACTACCACGCGCACATCCGAAGGGAGCAGCTAGGCGTCCTGAGCGCCCTCTTCGGTGATGCGCCGTCGGGTGAGGAGCCGGCCACGGTGGACGCCATCTACGTCACCCCCAGTGAGCCGCATCAGCTGGCCATGTCGTCCATAGAGGGGACCACAGTCGAGTTCCGGGTTGGCAGTGGCGAGGCCCTCTCCATATACGTGACGCGGCGCCAGAGGGAGCGAGGCGGCGACTCCCCAGAGGCAGCGCGGTATCCAACCCTCACAGCCAGGGCACTGAAGACCAGCCAGTTCAAAGACATCTCCATCCTGCATCCCCTCCCTCGCGTCGATGAGCTCAGCCCGGAGGTGGACAAAGACCCTCGAAGCCTCTACTTCAGGCAGGCCGCCCTGGGAGTCCCCATCCGAATGGCGCTGCTGTGGCACATCCTGGGGCTGGGGGATGGGGGGCAGTCCAACAGGCGCGAGGCTTACTGTCGAAACGTTCAGGGGTTGGGCTACTCTCAGCCCGGTATTGATTGCTCCAATAAGACGTGTATTACAAACAAAGAGAAGGAGTTTGTGCATCCTCAGTTTGAAGTTGTGAGGAATGGAGACTACAAGCTACGCTGCCTCTATTGCGACCAGGAAACTGCTACTGCCTGCTTTGGGAATACCGAATCGCGCATCTACTACCCTTCGGAGTTGCTGGACCGGGTTCTGCCACCCATCTCGCCTGGGCATCTCCGCTTCTTCCAGTCTCCTGACGCCGCCGAGGCCGCGGGCTATAGAAGGGTGGCTGACAGCTGGGACAGATACCATCCGGAGCCAGGCAAGGGCAGGAAGAGCTGGCTAGACCTGGTATCAGGCCGTTCCCGATGAGTCTACTCATAAAAGGCGGGCGCATCCTTGACCCCTCTCAGGGGCTGGACTTCGTCGGCGACCTGTGGCTCCAGGAAAGCGTGGTAAAAGGGTTGGAGAAGCATATAGATGCGCCGCCGCGAACTCAGGTCGTGGATGCCACCGGGCTTGTGGTCTGTCCCGGCTTTATCGATCTTCACTGCCACCTGCGGGAGCCCGGCTACGAGGAGAAGGAGACCATCGCCACCGGCACTGCCGCCGCGGCCAGGGGTGGGTTCACCACGGTGTGCGCCATGCCCAACACCCGCCCTCCCATAGATGACGCCGGCATGGTGCGCCTCCTGCTGCGCAAGGCCCGCCA
>JACVQK010000021.1 GCA_015661155.1 Dehalococcoidia bacterium
CCCCATGCCCAGCTCCACCAGGTGCTTGGTCGCCTCGATGCTGTCCAGGGTCATCTCCACCCTGGGGGCGATGCCAGCCGCGCGGCACACCTGGTCGATGAGCACGAAATAGGAGGAGTCGCGGTCATACAGGATGAGAGGCTCCAGGGCTACCTCGTAGATGCTGGCCTCGCCCCGAAGGGCAAAGGGATGCAAGGGGCTGGTGGCCAGGGATATCTCCTCGTCGTACAGATGGATGGTCACCACGTCAGGGTGATTCAGGGTGCGGGCCAGTCCCAGATGCACCTCCTCGTTCACCACCATCTGAAGAACGTCGTTGGAGCGACCCACGGTGACGTGCACCCTGACGTCGGGGTACTGGTCGCGGAACCGCTCCAGGATGCCGGGGAGAATATATGTGCCAATAACCCGGGCCGAGGCCAGGTTGAGCACTCCCCCCGCGGTGCGGCGGGCGCTGTCGATGACCTCCCGTCCCTGGCGCAGCGTCTCCGTGGCTCGCTGGGCGAAGGGGAGAAAGGCCTTGCCCATCTCCGTCAGGCGCACGCCCCGGCCCATGCGATGGAACAGGAGAACGCCCATCTCCTCCTCCAGGGCGTGCACCCTGGCGCTCAGGGATGGCTGAGCCAGGTGCAGGGCTTCGGCGGCGCGGCGGAAGCTGCCATGCTCCGTGGCTTTCAGGAAGGCCTCCAGCTGGGCTATCTCCATGGGTCTCCTCTCTTGTAGATTTGCCTGGCCCTCAGGTCAGTGATAGCTCTTGGCTATCGCTCCAATAGAAAACCCGCCTCTTGCATTATACCTCAGGTCTGTATAGTATAAAAGTAGTTTTATTGCACGGTATGTGATAAATATGTTCAAGCTTAGAGTAATCCGCCTGGGTGTCCCGAGGGCCACCGCTGATGCCTTTCTCCGCCTGCTATGGGGCGATGGTGGAAGAAGGGAGCTGGCACCGGTGCCAGTCCCCTGTTTTCCAGAGAGGGTGCGACTGACGAAGAGGGAGGTTCGAGAATGAAGTCAGACATTCAGGTGCTGGGAAGGGTTGCTCCGGAGTTTGCGGAGATACTGAGCCCGGAAGCCCTGGACTTCGTAGCCGAGTTGGCCCGGGAGTTCGAGCCGACCCGAAGGGCTCTGATGCAGGCGCGGACCGTCCGGCAGAGCGAGACCGACGGGGGGCGCAACCCCGACTTCCTGGCCGCGACCCGGGACATCCGTCGGAGAGAGTGGAGGGTGACCCAGGCCCCCAGGGACCTGCTGAACCGGCGAGTGGAGATCACAGGCCCCGCGTCGACCCGCAACATGGTGATCAACGCCCTCAACTCCGGCGCCCAGGTGTACATGGCCGATTTCGAGGACGCCAACTCCCCAGCCTGGAGCCAGGTCATCTTGGGCCAGGTGAACGTGAGGGACGCGGCGGCGGGCACCATCGCTTTCGTCAGCCCCGAAGGGAGGGAGTATCGCCTCAATCAAGAGAGAGCCACCCTGGTGGTCCGCCCCCGGGGGCTCCACCTCCTGGAGCGGCATCTCCTGGTGGACGGCCAGCCCGTCTCAGCGAGCCTGTTCGATTTCGGCCTCGCCTTCTTCCACAACGCCCGCCTCCTCCTGGAGCGGGGGAGCGGCCCCTACTTCTACCTGCCCAAGCTGGAGAGCCACCAGGAGGCCAGGCTGTGGAACGGGGTCTTCGACTTCGCCCAGGGGAGACTCGCGGTTCCGGAAGGCTCCGTCAAGGCCACCGTCCTCATCGAGCACATCCTGGCAGCCTTCGAGATGGAGGAGATTCTCTACGAGTTGCGCGACCACGTCACCGCTCTGAACCTGGGCCGCTGGGACTACATCTTCAGCTTTATCAAGACCTTCAGCAAGCGGCCGGAGTTTGTTCTTCCAGACCGGGCTCAGGTGACCATGGCCACCCCATTCCTTCGCCCAGCTGCGGAGCTCATGGCCCATGTCTGCCACAAGAGAGGGGCCCACGCCATGGGTGGCATGTCGGCCTACATTCCCAGAAGGGACGACCCCGAGTCCAACGAAAGGGCCTTGGCCCAGGTGGTGAGGGACAAGGAGCGGGAGGCCGCCCAGGGGCACGACGGCGCGTGGGTGGCCCATCCTGGTCTGGTCCCCGTGGTCAGGGAGGTCTTCGACCGGGCCTTTGAGGGGCCCCATCAGATTCACCGGGTTCCCCAGGTTCAGGTCGCGGCCAAGGACCTCCTTCAGGTCCCTCAGGGGGAGATCACCGAGGACGGGGTTCGGGGCAACATCAGCGTGGCCCTCCAGTACCTGGACGCCTGGATCCAGGGCAGGGCTGCGGTGGCCCTGAACTGGCTGATGGAGGATACCGCCACGGCGGAGATCGCCCGGTCCCAGCTGTGGCAGTGGGTCTGGCATGAGGCCCGCCTTTCCGACGGACGCCCCATGAGCCACGACCTCTACTCGAAGCTACGGACCGAGGAGCTGGCCAAGCTGCTCCAGGGACGCAAGCCGGAGGCCGCAGGCCACCTGGACAAGGCGGTGGACCTGCTGGACGAGATGGTCACCAGCCCCACCTTCACCCAGTTCCTCACCATACCGGGGTACAGGTATCTAGAGTAACAGTACAGGAGGCAGTCGATGAGCAACAACCATACGTCAGAGCTTTCCCGCCAGGTCAGGGTTCTGGAGGAGCGCTGGGCCACAGACCCCCGCTGGAAGGGAATACAGCGCGACTACACACCCCAGGACGTGGTGAAGCTGCGGGGCACCGTCAAGATTGAGCACACCCTGGCCAAGCTGGGGGCCGCGCGGCTCTGGGAGCTTCTGCACGCCGAGGAGTGTGTGACCACCTTTGGCGCTCTCACCGGGGCCCAGGCGGTGCAGATGGTCAGAGCGGGCCTCAAGGCCATCTACCTGAGCGGCTGGCAGGTGGCCGGCGACGCCAATCTGTCGGGGCAGACCTACCCTGACCAGAGCCTCTACCCCTCCAACAGCGTCCCGGCCCTGGTGAAGAGGCTCAACAACGCCCTGATGAGAGCAGACCAGATCAGCGCCCTGGAGGGCAAGAGCGATGTCCACTGGTTCGCTCCCATCCTGGCCGACGCCGAGGCGGGGTTCGGAGGCCCCATCCACGCCTTCGAGCTGATGAAATCCATGATAGAGGCCGGGGCCTCGGGAGTGCACTTCGAGGACCAGCTCGCCGCGGCGAAGAAGTGCGGCCACATGGGCGGGAAGGTCCTCATACCCACCTCCCAGTTCATACACACCCTGAACGCGGCCCGACTCGCCGCCGATGTCCTGGACGTGCCCACCATCCTTGTTGCCAGGACCGATGCCCGGGGCGCTACCCTGCTGACCACCGACGTGGACCCGCGAGACCAGGAGTTCCTCACCGGTGGGCGCACCCCGGAGGGATACTACGTGGTACGGGATGGACTGGATGCGGCCATCGCCCGGGGCCTGGCCTACGCCCCCTATGCAGACCTCCTCTGGTGCGAGACCTCCGAGCCAGACCTGGAGGAGGCCCGCCGCTTCGCCCAGGCCATCCACGCCCAGTACCCTGAGCGGCTTCTGGCCTACAACTGCTCCCCCTCTTTCAACTGGAAAAGACACCTGGACGATGCAACCATCGCCAGGTTCAAGGAGGAGCTGGAGGCCATGGGGTACAAGTTCCAGTTCATCACCCTGGCCGGTTGGCACATGATAAACCTCAACACCTTTGAGCTGGCCCGGGGCTTCCTCAAGGAGGGCATGACGGCCTACGTCCGCCTGCAGGAGCAGGAGTTTGCCCTGGAGAAGGATGGCTACACCGCCACCAGGCACCAGCAGGAGGTGGGCGCCGGTTACTTCGACCAGGTTCTCCTGTCCGTCAGCGAGGACCTGGCCTCCACTGCCGCCCTGGTGGGCTCCACCGAGGCCCATCAGTTCAAGTAGGCGATAGCGGCTGCAGGAATATGGGAGGGCTCCCATCCGGTGGATGGGAGCCCTTTGCCGTCCTTTCCGTGGGGGAAGGATGAGGATACCCCCAGGGTCAGATTTTGGGATTAGTTTAGGCATGCCCTGCCTGGACTGGGCTTAGCCCAGACCCACGCCTTACGAGCCGTAGAACATGGTGAGACCAGGGCAGCGACAGTTGAGTGTGGGTGCAGGGCTAGCCCTGCTTAGCCTGCCGCAGCGCTGGCCAGAGGGGGAGCCAGGAGGAGCTGGTACAGGGCCAGCATCTGCTCCGCGGTATCGGACCATCGCATGCCCAGGGCCAGCCTTCGGGAGGCCCTTCCCATGGCCCTCCTTATGGCGGGGCTCTTGAGGAGAACGTCCAGCCCGTCGGCGAAGGGCTCGGGACAGCGCCAGGGAATGAGATAGCCCGTGACCCCTCCCTTTACCACCGTGGGCAGCCCCCCGACCCGGGAGGCGATGACCGGCGTGCCGCAGGCCATGGCCTCCAGAGCCACCAGCCCGAAGCTCTCGTAGTAGGATGGCACCACGCACACATCGGCCGCGTTGTAGTAGGTGGGGAGCTGCTCCTGCTCCACCCTTCCCAGGAAGCTGACCTGGGAGGAAATCCCCAGCTCGCTGGCCATGGCCTCCAGGCGGCGTATCTCCGGGTCACCCCCGGGCTCTCCCCCCACGATGAGGGCCCTCACGGAGTCTCGCTGCTCCAACTGGGCCATCGCCCTGATGAGTATATCCACCCCCTTGAGGGGCTCGATCCTACCCACGAACAGCACTACCTTAGGGTCCCGGACCCCAAGGCTCCTTCGGGCCAGGCGCTGGTTCATGGGCCGGAACAGCTCCACGTCTACGCCGCAGGGGATTACCTCTATCTTGTGACCGCGGGCGTTGTAGAGGCGCACCATGGCCTCCTTCTCGTGCTGGCTGGAAGCCACAATCCGGTCCACCGAGGCGATGACCTTGCGCTCTCCCACCACTCGCGCTTCAGGCTCCTGCTCCCCTGCCCGGGCATGCCGTTTGATCTCCGCGAGGGTGTGGAAGGTGGTCACATGGGGAATACCCCAGTGACGGGCTAATAACGTCCCCACCCGTCCAGACAGCCAGTAGTGGGAGTGAATGAGGTCGTAGGAGAGCCCTTCCCTCACGGTGTAAGCCAGAAGGCTGCATACGAACTCCGGAAGGTGACGGGGAAGGCTCTCCTTCATGTCGTCGTAGGGGCCCCCTGGGATGTGGATAACCCGGGCTCGTTCCCCCAGACTCACCACCTGGGGGTCATTGGGGTCGTGGTATCGGGTGTAGATGTCCACGTAGACCCCCCTCTCGGCCATCTCCCGTGCCACCTGGCGGATGTAGACGCTCATCCCCCCGGTGTCCTTGCTCCCCAGCTTGGCCGTGGGGCACCCGTGGACGCTTATGAAGGCGATACGCTCCATCGACCATCCCCCTGGCCCCCTTCCTGGCCAGGAAGGGGGAGGAATTTGAATCTGGGGGACACCCCCAGACCCCCGGCGGGGGCCTCGCCCCCTGCACCCCCGAATGATACCCTAATGACGTGACGCGACACTGAAAACCTGCTACCTGAAAAGGGAGAGGCAGTACAGCTCCCTTCCCGTGGCTCCCAGGTGTTGTTTATAGGGCTCTTCGCCCCGGAGCATATCAAAGTACTCCTTCCCTTCGCAGATGGCCTTTTGCAAGCACAGGGCATTGAGGACGAACCCAGTCCCCAGGCTCGCGTACTCCGTGTTGTGGCCGCTATTGTACAGAGAGCGGACGTTGTTGTAATCAAAACACACGGCGGCGGCTGTTCTGGTTCCCCCCACCTGCAAGAAGAAGAGCTGTAGAAAACCGCGCCGGGCCATCTCCAGGGCCATATCCCGGAAGAAGCTCCCTCTCGCGGAGGTCAGGAACTGGGCCTTCTCCTCCCGGCTCTGGGCCATGAGGTGCAGAAAGTCGTCCATCGCCTGGGACACGCTACTCACGTCGTTCAGCTGCTCGATGCGGAAATCCGCCTCTCCCTCCAGTCGCCGCAGCTTGCGCCGCAGCTCGTGGCGGTCCTTCTTCCTCAAACCCGTGAGGTAATCGTCCCAGGTGTGGGGAAGGGCCACACCCATGAGGTTCCCCTCCATCACTCTTTCAACTCTGTATCCCTTCTCCATAGCCAGAGGCGCCAGATGGCTCAGCGCTGGCGACTCCCCAAGGAGAGACTCCAGTCTGACCTCCTTCCAGTCCTCGCCCTCCAGATACCCCAAAAGGGCCTGGAAGAACCTGCCCTCCCGGCTCCTTAGCACGATGAAGTCGTGGATGTCCCACAGGTCGGTCCCCCCCAGGAAGGTGACCACCCCCTGCTGAAAAGTCAGGGGGGCTATTCCGATGGTTGTCCCTTCCTCCACAAACTTGATGATCCGAAGCTCCTGCCCCGGGGGTCTCATGCTCTCCCACCAGGTTCTCTGCCAGCAGGGGGTGAGGAAGATGTTGTTACTTACGCTCTGGGGAAGAAGGTGTGTCCACTCGTCCTCTATGGTCTGGAACCTCTCTATCTGAAGGGAATAGGCCACCTTCAACTCCTCCTCGATAATCCCCGATAGTCGTCAATAGTCTGGGGCACCCCCCAGACTTGAAGGTAAGATGCCAAATGGAGGAACGAGATTCCTCCCCGCAGGCCTTCGGACCGCTGCCTGGTCGAAAAGCGGGTGTGCGCTCTGCCCGGGAATGGGGGCATCCCACCAGGGGTTGTTGGGGTTTCTCCTGTTTACCAGGTGCTGGCTGCGACCTACACTTCTGGGCAGGAGCCAATGTCACCACCAGTGAGCCGGAAGAACAGGCCGAGCGGGCGGGTCAGCCCATGGAGCTTGGGCCAGCGGAGCAGTGGCGGTCGAACACAAAAGAGAGGTTATCGGCCATGAGAACCAGCGAGAGAGAAGATAGCACAGGCGGCAGAGGCATACGGCGAGGTGCTCGCTGGAGGATTAGCATCAAAGCGAAGCTGGGTGCCGTGGTCCTGGGAGTCCTGGCCATGCTGGTGGTGGTTGGTGCCATCGGCTATCTGGGGATGAACTCCATAATGCGCTCGGTGGACGGGCAAGCCCAGGCCAACCAGCATCTGGGTGATGTCAAGGATCTGCAAGTCCTGGTAGCCAACGAGCGGCAGCTCTACACCGACTACTCCCTCACCCGCGACCCTGAAGCCCTGAGTGCGGCTCGGGAACAGGGCCGAGACATCGTTGCCCTGACTGGGAAACTCAGCGCCGCAGGCTCCTCGGGAATGACAGAGCTTGACGGCTTCTCTGGGGACCACCAGGAGTTCGTAGACGCCGGGGAGGCGATGTCGGCTAGCTACGTCCGGGGAGACCTCGATGCCGGCAATGCCGCCATGCGGGGCTATGATGCGGCTGGGGCCGCCCTCCTCGTCGCCCTCAACCGGGCGGCTGACTTTGCGGTTGTGGAGCAGCAGACTGCTGCCGCCGCCGCTGCTGACGCCCGCAGGACTGCCGTCACCGCCATGGCTGCTGTTGCTATTGTGGCCGGACTCATCTTCGCGTTTTTCGGCTTTCTCCTGGCACAGACCATAGCGGGCTCCGTGCATGCCTTGCGGAAGGCGGCCGAGGGGATTGCCGAAGGTGACCTGGAACAGAAGATAGCGGTGAGGAGCATAGACCCCTTTTTCGATGACGAGTTCGGTGATGTCACCCTTGCCTTTGCAGACATGATGGGCTACTTGGGTCACATGGCCGGGGCTGCTGAGCGAATCGCACGCGGTGACCTGCATGTCGACGTCACTCCCAGGTCTGAGAGAGATGTGCTGGGGAACGCCTTTGCCAACATGGTCAGCAACCTGCGCGTCGTGGTCGGCCGGGTAAGAGGCACGGCCCTGACCCTGGTCCAGGCCAGTGGACAACTCTCCTCCGCCGCCGTGGAAGCTGGTGAGGCCACCCAGGACATTGCCTCCAACACGCAGCAGGTGAGCCATCGGGCAGCGGAAGAGTCCCGGAAGATGACCGAGACGGCCAACTCCGTGGCGGAGCTAACCAGGGCCATAGACCAGATATCGCAGGGCAGCCGGGAGCAGTCCACAGCGATGGAGCAGGCTGCCTCTATCGTCAATCAGGTGTCTGACGCCATAACGGATGTGGCCAGGAGTGCCCAGAGCGTTGCTGCCAGCGCCAGTCAGGCCAACGAGGCGACGCGGCTGGGCATGGAGGCAGTGAGCAAGACCGTCGAGGGAATGGAGCGCATAAAGACAGCCGTGGCCACTGCCTCCGGCAAGATAGGGGCGCTGGGAGAGCTGTCAACGGAAATCGGCAAGATAGTGGCAGTCATTAATGACATCGCTGCCCAAACGAACCTCCTGGCCCTGAACGCCGCCATCGAAGCGGCCAGGGCCGGCGAGCAGGGTCGTGGCTTTGCCGTTGTCGCCGATGAGGTCAGGAAGCTGGCAGAGCGAGTGAGCGAGGCAACCAAGGAGATAGCCAAGCTCATTGAGGCGGTCCAGAAAACGGTCGCCGAGTCCATAAAAGCCACCGAGGGGGGAGCCAGGGAAGTGGCCGAAGGCTACGCCCTCTCCGACGCCGCCGGCAAGGCCCTCCACAGGATCAAGTCCTCGGTGGAGGCGGTGGCCGAGCAGATTGAGCAGATATCCGCCGCCGCCGAGGAGGTCAGCGCCTCCAGCAACGAGACGGTCAGGACCATTGATGACGTGAGCCGGGTGGTGGAGGCCAACTCAGCGGCTACCCAGCAGATGGGGGTCAGTAGTGCCCGGTTGGGCAGCGCCACGGAAGCTGTTGCCGCCATCTCCAAGCAGAATGGGGCTGCCACCCACGAGGTCTCCGCCTCCGTGGAAGGGCTGAGTGCCCTGGTAGAGGAAGTAGCAGCGTCTGCTCAGTCCCTGGACCAGATGGCGCAGGACCTGCTGCAATCCACCCAGGCCTTTGAGGTGGATGAGGCCGAGGCTGGGAAGGTGGGACCGGCTCCAGGGGACACGCCTCACCAGTTGCCCAAGCTAACGGTGAAGGCTTCAGCGCGGGGGAACGGCGCTACAGTGGTAGCTGCGACAAAGTGAGAGACGATGCTTGGAGCTGAGGGTCAATCCCAGCGACTAGGGAGGCGCCTCGTGGAAAGTGCTACTGGGGAAACAGAGAGACAACTGGTGGTTTTCAGCCTGGGCGCGGAGGCATACGGAGTGCCAATAGGCGCGGTTCGGGAGATCATCCGGATGCAAGAGATAACCCGCGTGCCTCGGTCTCCCGACTTCGTCGAGGGAGTTGTCAACCTCCGGGGGAAGGTAATCCCGGTGGTGGACCTGAGAAAGAGGTTGGGCATTGTTGGGGCTGGCCGCAGCGAGGAGAACCGCATTGTGGTGGTGGATGGTGGCGCGGAGGACATCGGCATGATAGTGGATACGGTCACGGAGGTCCTGCGCGTCCCCGCCGTCTCAGTGGAACCCCTCTCGGCGGTCGTCAGCAGTAGTGATACCGACTATGCTCTGGGCATCGCCAAACTTGAGACCAGGCTCATTATTCTGCTGGACCTGCGCCGGGCTCTATCGGAGGTCGAGAAGAGCTCCTGCGTGGGCCTGGCCGGGGCCAAGGAGACAACCCGGTGATGTCCGGTCAAGAAGCCACAACCATGGACTGGGTTGCCGGTATCCCGCCTGAAGACATGAAGGTCTTCTTGCAAGAGGCGGATGAACACCTCCAGCGCTTGGACGAGGACCTGGTCAGGCTGGAAAGGGAGCCGGCCAAGCCGGAGCTTCTTCAGGAAATCTTCCGTGCCGCCCATACCCTCAAGGGCTCTTCAGGGATGCTCGGGCACCGCCGCATGGCCGACGTGGCCCACGCTATGGAGAGCGTTCTGGACAAGCTGCGTAAAGGAACCCTTGCTCCCAGCTCTCCGGTCATTGACAATCTTCTCCATGGCGTGGACGCCCTCAGGTCGTTGCGGGATGAGCTCCTCTCCGGCCAGGAAAGCGGCGTCGCTGTGGAACCCCTCCTGGCGGAGCTGGAGCAAACCGGAGCCAGCGAGAACGCCCCGGCGTCGCCAGAGACGGATGACCAGGCAGAGACCCCATTGGCTCTGGGGCCGTTGGCCCGAGAGCGGCTGCCCGGGTTGCTCGCCGCGGGCCATACCGTCCACAAGGTCAGGGTGACTCTAAAGCGGGATGTCCAGTGGCCTGCTGTGCGCTGTTTTCAGGTGCTCTCTCTACTGGCGGAGGCGGGAGAGGTCCTCTGCTCCATCCCTTCGCAAGAAGAGATAGAGCAGGAGAAGGCCTGCGGCCAGCTCGACCTGGTCCTGGCCACGACCCAGAGCGGGGATGCGCTGCGCCAGATCGTCGCCTCCGTGGACGAGGTGGAAAGGGCCGAGGTCACCCCTTATGGCCTGCTGGAAGCACCCCTTGCCCCGGAGGGGGAGCCATCGGGGTCGGCCAAGAGTCCCCAGGGCAAAGGCGGGCCGGCCCCCACAGTAAGGGTGGACGTTGGCCGACTGGACGATCTGGCCAACACAGTGGGGGAGCTCGTCATCGATGGCACCAGGGTTATCCAGATAACCAGGGTGTTGGAAGGCAAGTACAAGGGCGATGAGCTGGTGGAGGCCCTGGGGAAGACCTCCGCTCACATCGTGAAGCTGGCGGACGAGCTCCAGGAAGGCGCCTTGAAGATGCGTATGCTCCCCATTGGAACGGTTTTCACCGGCTTTCACCGAACGGTCAGAGACCTGGCGCAACGGGCTTCCAAGAAAGTGGATTTCGTCATCGAAGGACAGGAAACCGAGATCGACAGGGGGGTCATTGAGCGCCTGCGGGACCCCCTCATTCATCTGCTGAGAAACTCGGTTGACCACGGGCTGGAGCCGCCCGAGCAACGCCGGGCGGCCGGTAAGGGGGAGACGGGGCTCATACGCCTCGCCGCCTACCATGAGCAGGGACACATCGTGATCACGATAGAGGACGATGGCCGGGGGATCGATCCCCGTTCGGTACGAGACGCCGCAGTCCGCAAGGGGCTGATCTCCGCTGAGGCGGCTTCCCGTCTATCGGACACGGAGGCGATAGACCTCATCTTCATGCCCGGCGCATCCACCGCCGAGAAGGTCACCGAGGTATCGGGCCGAGGCGTGGGCATGGACATCGTGCGGACCAATATCGAGGCGATCAATGGGTTCGTGACCGTGGATACCAGAGTAGGGCAGGGCACCAGGGTCACCCTCAAGCTGCCTCTCACCCTGGCGACCCTGAGAGCCCTCCTGGTCTCCCTGGACCACGCCATCTACGCCATCCCCCTTGTCCACATCCTGGAGGCTGTAAAACTGGAGCGAGGGAAGGTCAGCACCATCGGCGGGAGAGAGGTGATGCGGCTGAGGGGAGATGTGCTGCCGCTTCTTGAGCTGAGCGGAGTGTTGGGGTTGCGAGCCAGGGGGGTGGGCGAGGCTGACTGCTTCGCTGTCGTTGTGCGTTTTGGCGAGAAGCGAGTGGGGCTGGTCGTAGACTCTCTCATGGACTCCCAGGAGATTGTGGTCAAGTCGCTGGGCGGCTACATCGGCCGTGTCAGAGGTATCGGAGGGGCCAGCGTCCTGGGGGATGGCCGGGTGGTGCTGATCCTGGACGTGCCCAGCCTTCTAAACACCGCCTTTGCCAGGGTGGGCAACGGAATGTCCGTCGTCGGAGCACTGACCGGATAACAAGCCTGAGAAGGGGGGAACGAATAACGTGGAAACGGCCTTGAATCAAGGGGAGAACGATGCCTGGGCGGCCCTGGCGGCCCAAGGAGTCTCCAATGCTATCAGGGGCCTTTCCCAGATGGTTAGCCGGGAGATAGTGACCGCCTCCATCCAGGTCAAGCATATCATGGTCAAGGACGCGGCGGAGGCGCTGGGAGGAGCCGACGCCAGCACTGTCGCCGTCTATCTCTCGGTGGACGGCGACGCTTCCGGACATCTCCTCTTTGCCTACAGTCCCAAGACCGCCTTCGAGCTGTTGGCCTTGCTCATGGAGGGAACCTCCGAGGACATCGCGGTCCTGGGGGAGATGGAGCAGTCCGCCCTGGGGGAGATAGGCAACATCATGGGGTCTTTCTTCATAAATGTCCTGGCTGATAATGCGGGACTCAGCCTGAAGGTCTCCCCTCCGGTGGTGATGATGGACATGGCGGGATCGGTCATGGACCCGCTCCTGGCGGACCTCATGCTCTGGACCGATGAGGCGCTGATGGTGGAGGCTGCCTTCGGCACCCGGGACCGGCAGATAGGCGGCACCTTCCTGGTGTTGCCCAGCCCCGATTTGCAGAGAGCTCTACTAGAGCAGCGAGCCATGGCATGACGGACGCAGAGGAAACCATCGTGATCGGCATGGGGGAGATGAGCGTGGCGCGGGGCGATACCACGGTCCTGGTCTGCATGGGACTGGGTTCCTGCGTCGCCCTATGCGTGTACGATCCTGTGTCTAGGGCCAGGGGTATGGCGCACATCGTCCTCCCACAACGGAACGGCCGGGAAGACGAATGCTCTGCCAAGTATGCCGACGTGGCCGTTCCTCTGCTGCTGCGTGAGATGCACCGGAGCGGCACACCCCTCTCCCGTCTCGTCGTCAAGATAGCCGGTGGGTCCAAGATGTCGAGCGCCGCGGGGCTCAACGGGATTTTCCAGATAGGGGAAAGGAACGTGGCGGCAGTACGGGAAGCCATTGCCGGAGCCGGTATTGCTCTCGCCGCCGCCGACACCGGCGGCCATCGCGGCCGCACGGTGCGGATGCACCCGGATTTGGGCAGGGTTGTCGTGACCACCCTGGGCCAGGAGAGCAAGGAGCTCTAGGAGGAGTGCCATGGCAAACATCCTTGTAGTGGACGACGCCGCCTTCATGCGCATGAAATGCGCCAAGCTCTTGACCGCCAACGGCCATCAGGTCACTGAGGCCGCCACGGGGGCCGAGGCCGTGGCGAGCTACAAGGCCCACAGGCCCGATGCCGTTCTCCTGGACATCACCATGCCGGATATGGATGGGCTGAGTGCCTTGAAGGAGATCAGGAGGATAGACCCCACCGCCCAGGTGGCTATGGTGACCGCTATGGGCCAGCAGTCCATCGTGCTGGAAGCGCTGAAAGCCGGCGCCCGGGATTTCGTCATCAAGCCCTTCGATGCGGAAAGGGTGCTGACGGCGGTGCGGAAAATGGTTGGTGCCTCCCCATGAAGCACAGAACGAGGGTGCTGGTAGTGGACGACTCCGCCTTTTCCCGGGGGGTTCTCTCCAGAAAGCTCGACGGCGACCCGGAGATAGAGGTTATCGGGCTTGCCCGGGATGGCGCGGAGGCCCTGGAAAAGACGAGGGACTTGAAGCCCGACGTGGTGACGCTGGACATGCAGATGCCTCTTATGGACGGCTTGACAGCCCTCCGGCACATCATGGCCGATTGTCCCACGCCGGTGGTCGTGGTCAGCGCCCTCACCTCCGAGGATGCCAAGCTAACCCTTGAGGCTCTTGAGCTGGGAGCGGTGGACTTTTTTCTCAAGCCTTCTCCCTCCAATCCGGTGGGGACAAACGGAGGCTCCGAGGACCTGGCAACCAAGGTCAAGCAGGCGTCCAGGGTCTCCGCGGCACAGCTGAAAACAATGGCTTATCGCAGCTCCAGGAGCCAACCTGGCAGCAGGGAAAGGAGGGGCCGCCCGGAGGTGGGGGGCAAGGTGGCGGTCATCGGCAGCTCCACCGGGGGCCCTCGGGCTCTTTGCCAGCTATTTCGCGACTTTCCCGATGACATCCCATCGGCGATGCTGGTAGTTCAGCACATGCCGCCGGGCTTTACCCGGTCTTTGGCGGACAGACTGGACCAGCTATCAAGGTTGGAGGTGACAGAGGCCCAGCCGGGGGACGTGCTGCGTCAAGGGCGTGTCCTGGTGGCCCCGGGCGGTTTTCACATGAGGGTAGACGAGAGGGGCAGGATAGAGCTAACCAGGGAAGCCCTGGTGAACGGGGTGCGGCCCGCCGTTGACGTCACCATGGAATCGGTCGCCAGGCTGTTTGGCGCCGACTCCCTGGGCGTAGTCCTCACCGGAATTGGCAGCGACGGTGTCAGGGGTGCCGCCTCCATTAGAGCTGCCGGAGGCAGGGTGCTGGTTGAGGATGAATCCACGTGTACTGTGTTCGGTATGCCCAAAGCCGTCATCGAGTCAGGGAATGCCGATGTGGTGGTGCCCCTTTCCCGGATGGCCGAGGAGATCATCCGGACATGTAAGGCATCTCGAAACTGTAGTGTAGGAGATAGGCTTTGAACGACCAGGAGTTCGATTACCTCAAGCAACGGATTTTGGCCCTCGCAGGGATTGACCTCGAATGCTACAAAAGTCAGCAGATGCGCCGCCGGCTCGAGGCCTTTATAGCCGCGCAAGGAATGGACACAATCCCCTTCTGTAGCGTGCTGGCCAGGGACCCGGGCGCGCTGGCGAAACTTCGGGACTTCTTGACCATCAACGTGACCGAGTTCTTTCGGGATCGGGAGCAGTATCAGGTGCTGAGGACGGTCATCCTGCCCAAACTGCTCCGCCGCACCGACCGGTTGAATATCTGGAGCGCGGGGTGCTCCCGCGGTGCCGAGGCCTATTCCACGGCCATGATCCTCCAGGAAATCAGCCCGGGACAGGCCCACAGGACCCTGGCGACGGACATTGATGAGGGCGTTCTGGCAGTAGCCAGGAAGGGGGGGCCCTACAGCCCTTCCGACCTGAAGAATGTGGATCGCTCCCTGCTCCTCAAGTACTTCACAAAGTCGGAGGAGGACCTTATGGTTGCTCCTGCCATCCGTCGCCGCGTGGAGTTCAGGAAGCACAACCTCTTGAGCGACCGGTTTGAGCCGGGCTTCGACTTGATAATCTGCCGTAACGTCACGATTTACTTCTCCGATGGGGCCAAAACGAAGCTCCTTCAGGGTTTTCATAGCTCACTCAAGGAGCAGGGGGTATTGTTTATCGGAGCCACTGAAACGCTTCTCTCTGCCCCCAGCCTTGGTTTTGAGTGGATAGGCAAGTGCTTCTATCGGAAATCGGCGTCCTCTCGGCTGCCCCAAGCGCAAGAGGCCGCGGCTCCGCTCCCTCGGGCGGTTGAAGGGAGGTAGCAGATGAGGAGGATTGGCGCCAGGCACGCCCGTCCCACCATGGTGCTGGGAAGGGCTGTCTATGACAGCCAGGGCCGCAAGCTGTTTGACCAGGGCACCTCCCTTACCGAAGATAGCTTGACCACCCTTGCTGTCTATGGGGTGCGGGAGGTCCTGATAGAGGACCCTCGCGTCGCCGATGTGCCCGTGCAGCCCCTGGTTGCCCCGGAGGTGGAGGCTGAGGCAGTCCAGGCGCTGCAACAGCTTCTGACCGAATACGCGGGCGACGGAAGCATTGCCGAGCCCCTGGTAGAGCAACTGAGGAAGCCGATCTACTCCATGGTGCGGGAGCTTTTCCCTGAGGTCATCGGTGAGGTCAATGTGGCGGGTTGCACTTCCTGGGAGGAGTCCCGCTTCGTGCGACCTGTCAAAGCGGCGGTGCTCGCTCTCCTGATGGGGAGACGGGTTGGCCTTGGTCTCGTGGAACTGGGTTACCTTGGCCTGGCCTCTGCCCTGATGGATGTCGGTCTTATGACGCCATCTCAAGAGGCTGCGCCGCCAGGCCCTCCAGAGGCATCGCCTGGGTTTCGAACGCATCCCCAGCGCAGCGCCGCCATCCTTGGCCTGTCGCAGCGGCTGGGCCCCAATGTCGTCAGCATTGTGCTCCAGCATCATGAAAGGTGGGACGGAAGCGGCTTTCCCAAGGGCCTGCGCGGCGGCGACATATGCCTCTCTGCCAGGATACTGGCCATGGCTGACACCTACTACGAGCTTGTCTCGGGGACCGGCGGCCAAAGAGCGCTGCCGCCCCACGAGGCAGCCGAGTTCATCATGGCCTACAGTGGTGAGCTCTTTGACCCTCAGCTGGTGCAGCTTTTTGCGCGGCAGGTGCCTCTTTATCCTACGGGGATAACCGTGAGGCTTAGCACTGGAGAAGTTGGCATTGTCAGCGATGCCAACTTGGGACACATCGGCAGACCGGTGGTTCGCATCCTGTTTGACGCCTCTCTGAGACCGCTACAACATCCCCAGGACGTGGACCTGGCAGAGAAGGGGCAGCAGGGCCGGCTGATCGTTCAAGTCGTGGACTATTGAGAGCGAAGGAGTAGCGAAGGAGTAGCGAGATGGCCGACGCAGTGCTCTCCCAGGCCGAGATCGATTCCCTGGTTGGGGGACAGCGGGAAGCTCCGGCGGTAGGTGCGGGACCCGGAGGAACCGTCTTCTCACCCAGTCTGCCCAGGGTGGCGGCACCGTTGCCTTCGGCTGCAAGCCCGGTGGAGGGGCGCTGGGCAGAGCTTCAAGAGCGCCTGGAGAACACTGAGGCTGTACTGAGGAAAACCGGCGAGCTGGGAAGGGAGCTGCACGAGGCAAGGGCTTCCATCATCCAGATGCAACAGGTCATGCAGGCCATGACGGCACACCTGCAAGCGGTCACCGGTCAGATGCAGGCCATCTCGACAAATCTTCAAGGAACTCCAGGCTACGGTTTGCAGAAGGCTTTCACTTGCACGTCCTGTCACAGCACGGGATTCGTTGCCACCCCAATTCGGTGCACGCACTGCGGGCAGGAAAGCTGGTGGGGATACTGGCCCCAGCCCAAATAGCCTTTGAGCCTGCTCCATCGGGGCGCTCGCCGTCTCCTACGAGGCCCCTTTTCATGGAGATAGGAAGCGGGCCTTTTCCGCACCGCACTTCGGCAACAACCCGTCCTGACCCAGTGCAGGGAATTGACAATCGTTGAATGCCGTGCTAGTCTTCTGGCGATGCTCTCGGGAGGTGCCAGATGAAGCTACTGTTAGCTCCAAACAACAAGTCTATTCTGACGATTCTCGTCGTGGCCATGCTGGGAGTGGGCCTGGCGTGTGCGGGAGAGAAGGCGACGCCCACCTCACCACCCACGGCCACCACAGCGCCCGTTGCCACGGCCACCACTGCGCCCACGGCGACTCTGGTGCCCACGGCCACGGCCACCCTGGTTCCTGGAGAGCCCACACCCACGGCTACGACGGTGCCCACGGCCACGGCGGTGCCCACAGTCACGGCCACGGCAGCTCCCACGGCCACGCC
>JACVQK010000073.1:0-5537 GCA_015661155.1 Dehalococcoidia bacterium
GAGCCCCCTTGTAGTAGAATGGAAGCAACCCTCCCTCAAGCCGACAAGGGCTTGACCTCCCCCCGCAAAGGTGTGAAGAGCATGAAAGCAGTGGCCATTGTGCCGGGAACCAGCAACCTGGAGCTTATCGAGATAGACCCTCCCACCATCACCTCCCCCACCCAGGCGCTGGTGCAGACCATGCAAGTTGGGGTGTGCGGCACCGACAGGGCCATTGCCAGGGGTGAGGAGGGCAAGGCCCCACCGGGAGCCTCTCGGCTCATCCTGGGCCACGAGATGCTGGGCAGGGTCGCTCAGGTTGGCCCCGGGGTACGCTCCCTCAAGACGGGAGACCTGGTGGTGGCCACGGTGAGGAGAGGATGCGGCCAGTGCGTCAGCTGCCAGCAGGGGCGGATCGACCTCTGCTACACCGGCCTCTACCGGGAGAGGGGCATCCACGAAGAGAACGGGTTCATGACCCAGTGGATAGTGGAGGATGAGGTCAACCTGGTGGCAGTGCCCCAGCGCCTGGCAAGGGTGGGGGTGCTCATCGAGACGCTGAGCACCGTGGAGAAGGGCGTGGGAACGGCCCTGACCTTCCAGCGTAGAGTGTTGCCCCCATGCGGCCACCCGGAGCACGGGTACGACAGTCCCAACTGGGGCATTCACAAAAGGGCCCTGGTGGCCGGCTCAGGCCCCGTGGGCATCCTGGCGGCCTTCATCCTGCGTGCCCACGGCGCCGAGACCTACGCCATCGCGACCCAGCCCCCCCATAGCGCCAAGGGGAGGCTGATAGAGGAGATCGGAGGCCACTACATCAGCATGGCCGAGACCAGCTTCCAGGAGCTGAAGGCCAGGGTGGGACCCGTGGACCTGGTGCTGGATGCCACGGGGTCGCCCCAGGTCCCCTTTGCCCTCGTTCCCCTCCTGGGGAGAAACGGCGTCATGGCCCTGATGGGCACCCCCACAGGCGCAAGGGAGGTAGCCCTGGACGGGGCCACCATGGTTCGGGAGATGGTGATGGGCAACCAGGCCATTCTGGGAAGCGTATACGCGGGCCTGCAACACTTCCAGGCCGCGGTAGAGGACATGGCGCTCTTCAAAGAGCTGTTCGGCAACGCCATAGACCGGGTCATCACCCACACCTACCCCCTGGAGCAGTTCCAGGAGCCTATCCAGCGCCCCCCGGCGGACGGGATCAAGACCGTGCTGGAGATTGCGACGTGACGGGTCGAAGACCCCTTGAGGTGAGCCCCCCAGCCCCTCCAGACCCTTCGCCTTCGGCTCAGGGTGACAATCGAAAAACCCAGGCCTTGCTTCACGATTCCTCTAACAAACTTCCAAGAAAATCTGGTAGAATATCGCCCAAGACGTTACCCTCGACGAGGATTGGTCGCCCCGAGAGCCTATCTCGGTGTGCAGAGGAGAGCAGAGCCTTGAAACAACGAGTGGTGATAACCGGAATCGGTATAGTGAGTCCTCTGGGCTTGAGCACAGACACCACCTGGGAGTCCCTTCTGGCGGGGATATCGGGAGTGGACTACATCAGCAGCTTTGATGCCGAAGCCTTTGAGACCCGAATAGCCGCGGAGGTCAAGGGGTTTGAACCCACGGACTTCCTGGACCGCAAGGAGGCCCGGCGAATGGACCGCTTCGTCCAGTTCGCCGCGGTGGCCTCCCAGGAAGCGGTGGCCCGGGCGGGCCTCACCATCAAGGCGGAGGAGGCCCCCAGGGTGTCCGTGATGATCGGCAGTGGCATTGGCGGCCTCATCACCCTCTCCCAGGAGTTCCAGGTGCTCTCTGAGAAGGGCCCTTCCAAGGTAAGCCCCTTCCTCATCCCCATGATGCTGGGGGACATGGCCTCGGGCAGGGTGTCCATGATGCTGGGGGCCAAGGGGCCCAACTTCAGCGCCATCTCCTCCTGCTCCACCGGCGCGGACACCATCGGGGGGGCCGCCGAGATCATCCTGCGCGGCGATGCCGACGTGGCCATCGCCGGGGGCAGCGAAGCCGCCATTTGCCCCATCGGCATAGCGGGATTCAACGCCTGCGGTGCCCTCTCCCGCAGGAACGACGAGCCCCAGAGGGCCTCCCGTCCCTTTGACGCCGGACGAGACGGCTTCGTCATGGGCGAGGGTGCAGCTATCCTGGTTCTGGAGAGCCTGGAGCACGCCCTGGCCCGGGGAGCCAAGCCTCTGGCAGAGCTGGCGGGATACGGAGCCACAGCCGATGCCTACCACATAACTCAGCCCGCTCCGGAAGGAGAGGGTGGGGCCAGGGCCATTCGCATCGCCCTTCGGAAGGCCGGCCTCGCCCCCGAAGACATCGACTACATCAACGCCCACGGGACATCCACTCCCCTGAACGACAAGTTCGAGACCATGGCCATCAAAGCCGTCTTCGGCCCCAGAGCCTACCAGACCCCCATCAGCTCCACCAAGTCCATGACAGGCCATCTCCTGGGGGCCGCGGGAGCCGTGGAGGCGGCCATATGCGCTCTGGCCGTCTCTCGGGGGGCCATCCCCCCCACCATCAACCTGGATGAGCCGGACCCCGACTGCGACCTGGACTACACCCCCCACACCTCCCGCCTGGGCAAGATACGCGCCGCCATATCCAACTCCCTGGGTTTCGGCGGCCACAACACCTGCCTCGCCTTCAAGTCCTTCGTAGAGAGCTAGCAGGGTGTTGAGAAAGGGGGAGTGCAGAGGGGCGCAGCCCCTTTGCCGGGGGTCTGGGGGTGTCCCCCAGATTCAAATTCTCCCCCCTTCCTGGCCAGGAAGGGGGCCAGGGGGATGGTCGAAAGGGTTTTTCAACACCCTGTTAGGGCCCATAACCCAGTCATAACCCAGTGAGGAAAGAGGGGAGGCTAGCCCGGTGAGCCGCAAAGGGTGGCGGGTCGCGCCCCGCATCTCCCAGGAGACCATCCAGAGACTGGCCCCCTTTTCTCCATTAGCGGCGCAGCTTCTATACAACCGGGGCATCACTGATATGGCGCAAGCGGAGGCATATCTTGCCCGCGATGAGCGCCTCCTGGAAGACCCGCTCCTTCTTCCCGACATGGAGCGGGCCATCGCCCGCATCCACCGCGCCCTGCTGGAACATGAGGCCATAGGCATCTTCGGGGACTTCGACGCCGACGGCGTCACAGGCACCGCCCTCCTGGCCGAAGGTCTCACCGCCCTGGGAGCCAGGGTCATCCCCTACATCCCCCACCGGGTGGAAGAGGGCCACGGCCTGAACTCCCGGGCCATCCGCGCCCTCCACCAGCGGGGCGTCACCCTCCTCATCACCGTGGACTGCGGAGTCACCTCCAAGGCAGAGGTGGAAGAGGCCGCGTCTCTGGGCATGGACACCATCATCACCGATCACCACGTGCCCCCTCCCCAACCTCCCCGGGCCTGGGCGATAGTAAACCCCAGCCTCGCGTCGTCCTCGTACCCCTTCCCCCACCTGGCGGGGGTGGGCCTGGCCCTCAAGCTGGTCCAGGGCCTGTGCCACCACTTGAGCCTCCCATGGGATAGAAGGCTGCTCCAGCTGGCAGCTCTGGGCACCGTCACGGACATGACTCCCCTGGTGGGTGAGAACCGCTACATCGTGGCCGCCGGCCTGCGCTCCCTCAGCGTCGAACCCAGACCCGGCCTGAAAGAGCTCCTCCGCCTTGGAGGCATGAATGGCGACGGGGTGGACACAGACTCCATCTCCTTCATCCTGGGGCCTCGCCTCAACGCCCCCGGCAGGCTGGAACACGCCATGACCAGCTATGACCTCCTTCGCGCCCCTTCCCTGGAGGAGGCACAGCCCCTGGCCCAGAGGATAGAACGCCTGAACCGGGAGCGCCAGGAGCTTACCCAGAGAGCCATGGAAAAGGCCAATCAGCAGCTCGGCCCCGGAGGGCCTTCGGACCCCCTCATCCTTCTCTGGAGCGAGGATTTCACGCCGGGGATAGTGGGCCTGGTGGCCAGCAGGCTGGTGGAGGAGCACTATCGACCGGCGGTGGTGGTAGCCCTGGACGGCGCCGAGGGCCGGGGCAGCGCCCGGAGCATCCCGGAGTTCAACCTGGCCTCCGCGCTGACGGAGTGCCAGGACCTCTTTGTCCAATTTGGCGGACACCCCCGGGCGGCGGGGTTCGTCATACCCAAAGAGAGCCTCCCGGCACTGCGGGAGCGGCTCCTGGCCATAGCCCGGCGGGAGCTGTCCCACCTTTCCCTGGAGCCCATCATAAGAATCGACGCCCACGTCCGACTCACCTCCCTGCCGGGAGCCAACCTCCAGTTCCTCCAGGACCTGGCACCCTACGGAGAGGAGAATCCCACCCCGGTCTTCTTGACCAGAGGGGTGGAAGTTGTAGATGTTCGGCAACTTGGGACCCAGGGACAGCACCTGAGGCTCAAGCTGAGGCATGGAGGAGCTTTGTGGGACGCCATGGCCTTCGGCCAGGGAGAGACATGGAAGGAGGGGGCACGCCTTCTCGACGTGGTCTACAGCGTGGGCGTAGACCGATGGGGAGGTAGAGAGAGCTTCCGAATGGTCATCGAGGACTTCCGCCCGGCGGAAGGGCCTGGGTAGACACATCCCCTACAGCGCGACTCTTTAGGGCCTGGGGTTGAATCGAGAATGCCCTTGGGACGTGCTGATTTGTCCGTATATTAACAAGCGAGGTTGTCGAACAATGCGAGCGGCGCGTAGGGGCAGGTTCCAAACCTGCCCCTACGGGATGAACGTGACTTGAAGTATGCCATGTTTACGCGGATTTATGAAACTAAGTGCTAGTCGAATCGGAAGACCCGCACGGCCACCACTGAGGTGACCGCTATCCATGCGCCCAGAATGCCCAGCTCCGTGGGATACTCCCAGAAGGGCCTGGCGTCAAGGGCCACGCCCCTCATGGCGTCCAGAAGGGGCGACAGGGGCAGATACCCCACCACGGTGGATAGCACACCAGGCAAGCTCTCTCTGGGGAAGAAGGTGCCGGAGAGGAACATCATGGGCATGGTCACGGCGTTAGCCAGCCCATCGGCGGCACGGACGTTTTTCGCAATGGCCCCCACGATGAAGCCCAGGTTGAGGAATACCACGTTGGCTATTACCACCAGCACCAGTATCCCGAGGAAGTTACCGTATATGTGGCCTCCGAATATGAGCACCCCCGCAGCCACGATAATGACCGCCTGGACCACCGAGAGAACCAGGTGAGCGATGATCTGGGAGGCAAAGAAGGTGCGCACCTTCAGTGGGGTGGCCAGGATGCGCTTCAGTATCTTCTGTTCTCCATACAGTGCCATGGTGGAAGCCAAGCCGATGATGGAGTAGGTCATCACTCCCATACCCACGAAGCCCGGCAGCAAGAAATCGAAGTAGGTAAGCTCGCGGGACTGAACGGCCTCAGGCCTCAGCTCCAGGAGGGTAGGAGTTTGTAGCATCTGCCGGTTCATCTCCTCGATGAACTGCTGCACAGTACCTATGATGGTGGCTGCGGTCTGATCACCCCTGTCGTACAGCAAGGTTATGGCCACAGGCTCCGGGATGGGCCGCTGGGTGATTTGCGCGGCCAGCAC
>JACVQK010000073.1:5548-7044 GCA_015661155.1 Dehalococcoidia bacterium
GCCAGCCCCTCAGGGATGATGAGCAGGTAGCTCGCGTCGCCGTCTGCCAACTCTTCGCGAGCCTTGGCCTCGTCCTCTCGCTCCTTTACTTTGAACTGTTCTATGGCCCTTATACTCTCAACCAGGGCCTGGGAGACCTGGTCTCGGGCGCGGTCAATCACCAGAATCTCCACTGTAGGCGGCTCATCCAGGCGGAAGAGGCCGAAAACAGCCAGAAAGATCAAGGGAAAGGCCAATGCCCAGAAAAGCGCCTGGCGGTTGCGGAGGATCATTTTGAGGTTAGCCAGGATCAACGGGATTAGCACAACTCCACTCCTTCAGTCCCGCAGGTTACGGCCGGTGATAGCCAGGAACACGTCCTCCAGGTTGGCAGGGACCACCTCCAGGTGGGTCAGGCGAATGCCCTTCTGGCTTGCCCATGGCATCAGGGATTGCAGAGTGCGGGCTGCATCGGCGGAGTGCAGATAGCAGGTACCATCGGCGTCGAGCCTTACGCCTTTCACGGTTCGTAGGGCACAGGCAGCTGTCTGACCAGGTTGGTGGGAGTATCCATAGCCACAATCTTGCCCAGGTCCATTATGGCCACTCGCTGACAGAGCATTTGGGCCTCCTCCATGTAGTGGGTGGTCAAGACCACGGTGCGTCCCTCCCCCTGTATCTCACGGATGAAGTCCCACAGGCTGCGCCGCGCCTGAGGGTCAAGCCCCGTGGTGGGCTCGTCCAGGAAGACCAACTCAGGGTCGTTGACCAGGGCGGCGGCGATGGTGAACCGTTGCTTCTGGCCCCCGGACAGCTTGCCAACCGTGGTCTTGGCCTTGTCCGTGAGGCCCACCTTCTCCAGCAGCTCCTTGGGGGCCAAGCGGCGGGGGTAGAAGCGCCCGAACAGGTCCAGGATCTCCGTCAGGGTGAGGTATTCGAAATAGGCCGAAGCCTGAATCTGAACCCCTATTCGCTCCTTTATCCTCTCCGCCTGGTGCTGGATATCCATGTCCAGCACCAGGGTCCGGCCAGCTGTAGGTGGTTGCAGCCCTTCGATGATCTCCAGAGTGGTGGTCTTACCCGCCCCGTTGGGACCCAGGATGCCGAACACCTCACCCGCGTGGACGGAGAAAGAGACACCGTCCACCGCGACCAAGTCGCCGTATCGCTTTACCAGTCCCTCTACCTGGATAACCTCTGACATTGAGGGCATTCTCTCCAAGGGCGCATAGCAGGGCGAGCCCTGCGCCCCCGGATTATACCCTAAAAGCGTGAAGCGACACTAGCTTGATGAACGACCTCCACCAATCAGGTCATCCATGGTGGGATCTCTCTGGTGAGCCTCTTCCTCCTCCGGCTCTGCATCCTCCTCCTCTTCCGCGATGGCCGCTGCCGCCTCCGCGCTACCCTGCCCAAGGAGCTTCCCGTCGGCCATGCGCAGTCGCAGGTGAGCCTTTCGGGCTATCGCGGCATCGTGGGTCACCACCACCACGGTGCGCCCCTGGACCTCCACCAGT
>JACVQK010000101.1 GCA_015661155.1 Dehalococcoidia bacterium
CCGGTGTTCAGCTACGCCTCCACCCAGGTGAAGCAATCCCTGGCAGGGAGTGGAAGGGCTACCAAGGCCCAGATGCAAAGGGCCATCCAGTCCCGGCTGGGCCTCCCAGCGCTCCCCGAGCCCCACGACGTTGCCGATGCCCTGGCCCTGGCCCTGTGTCACTGGCAGGTGAGCAAAGCGACGAACATGATCGCGCAAGCGCTTGAAAGGACTCGAAAGCGCTGAGGATGAGGCGTTAGCTGATGATAAACTACCTCAAGGGTGTCATACGGCGTATCAACCGGGAGGAGGGCCGGGTGGTGGTGGACGTGAGCGGGGTGGGCTACGAGGTGCTTCTTCCCTACTTCGTCATGCGCGCCCTCCAGGAGGGGGAGAGGGAGGAGGGGGACGAGGTGGAGCTGGAGATATACTATCACGCCTCGGAGAGACAGCCCCGGCCGGCGCTGATAGGCTTCAAGAAGGAGTACGAGCGGAGCTTCTTCGAGAAGCTCCTTCTGGTGGAGGGCGTGGGGGTGAACACGGCCGCTCGCGCCCTGGTGTTCTCCGTATCCACCATCGCCCGGGCCATCGAGGAGGGGGATACGGGCCTGCTGGTGCAGATGCCCGGAATCGGCAAGAGGACGGCAGACAAGATGGTGGCCACCCTGAAGGGCAAGGTGGCCGAGTGGGCCCTGCTGAAGGACGAGGGGTATGCATCAGTGCCTCCCCCCGACGTGCACGCCGACCTCAAGGGGGAGGTGATGAAGGTGCTGGTGAACCTGGGGTACCGCCGCGCTGAAGCCAGGGAGAGGGTGGAGGCGGCAGCCAGGGCCAGCCCCGCGGCTCGGGACTCCCAGGAGCTGCTGAGAGAGGTCTTCCGCCTGGAACGGGAGTAGGGGGAGCAGATGCCCAGAGAGCGCACCATAAGAGGGGACGCCCAGGACCAGGGAGCAGTCCCGACGAGCCGGGACCAGGAGGAGCGTCTGATATGGAGCCTGCGCCCCCTGGTCCTGGAGGAGTATGTGGGGCAGACCCGCGTGGTGGAGAGCCTGAATATCGCCATTGCGGCAGCGAAGAAGAGGCAGGAACCCCTGGAGCACATCCTCTTTCACGGCCCTCCGGGGTTGGGAAAGACCACCCTGGCCCACATCATCGCCAGGGAGATGGGAACCTCAGGCCCCGCCCTGGAGAAGCCCGCGGACATCGTGGGCATCCTGTCCAATCTGGAGACGGGAGAGGTCCTGTTCATCGACGAGATCCACCGGCTGTCCCACACGGTGGAGGAGTACCTGTACTCCGCCATGGAGGACTTCCAGGTGGACTTCGTGTACGGCAAGGGGGCCTATGCCAAGACCCTCCCCTTCCAGCTCAAGCGGTTCACCCTGATAGGGGCCACCACCAGAGCGGGGCTTCTCACTCCCCCCCTGCGGGACCGCTTCGGGATGATACACCACCTGGACTTCTACTCCCCGGAGGAGCTGACGGAGGTGGTGAAGCGTTCCTCCGCCATACTCAAGGTGCAGATAGAGCCGGGAGGCGCCAGGGAGATCGCCCGAAGGTCCAGGGGGACGCCCCGAATGGCCAACCGGCTGCTGCGGCGGGTGAGGGACTATGCCCAGGTGATGACCCAGGGGGTCATCACCCAAGAGGTGGCAGACGCCGCTCTGACCCGGGAGGGGGTGGATGAGATGGGGCTGGACAGGCTGGACAGGCTGTACCTGTCCACCATAGCGGAGAACTACAGCGGCGGCCCCGTGGGCATAGACGCCCTGGCGGCTACCATCAACGAGGAGGTGCAGACCCTGGTGGAGGTGGTGGAGCCCTTTCTTCTGAAGATGGGGTTCGTTCTCAGGACTCCGGGGGGCCGCAAAATCGGGGAGGCAGGACTGGGAAGGCTTGGCCTCAGAGAGCAGGGCAAGCTCCTATAGGGCCCGGTGGCAGTTGACATTCCCTACAGTTTCGGTTATTATATGCACGAAAAGCATCCCAAGTTTAATACTACGATAAGAAGGGAGCGGTCATGATCACGGTCAGCGCATTGGCGGCAGAAAAACTGAGGGACATCATAGTGGAGCAGGGGGAGGAAGGGTCCGCTCTGCGGGTCATCTGCCTGCCCGGTCCCAACGGGGGAGCCCAGTACATGCTGGCGCTGGAGAAGGAGGCCCGGGGCGATGACCTGGTGGTGCAGGCCGACGGCGTCAGCATCCTCATAGATGCTGAAACGGTTCCCCTCATGGAAGGCGCAGAGATAGACTATCTGGACGGCCTGATGAGGAGCGGATTTGTGATCAGCAACCCCAACATCCAGGCGGGCGAATGTGCCTGTGGCGGCTCCTGCAGTTGCGGAGGGCACTAGGCTTACTCGCGAAAAAGCGCGTTGTGAACAGGCCGCTCACCCTTCGACAAGCTCAGGGTGGGCGGCCTGTTTTCATGCCACCCTGGACCCCCCTGTCATTCCGAGGAGCCCTTCGGCTTTGCTCAGGGTAAACTCCGCGACGAGGAATCCGGGGCTTGTGACGCTAATAGGAATGGTAGGCCCTAGATTCCGAATCCCGATTGCATCGGGATTCGGAATGACATCCAACTATCTGTCACCCTGAGCGGAAGAGGCATTCCCCGCATCTCCTGGCGGTTGTTATGGACAGTCATAGAATGATGTGGTATACTCTCCGGCAATCCCCTCAGGAGGTATGAGATATGAAGTTGCTGTTACCTTCAAAAGGCAAGTCCATTCTGGCGGTTCTCGTAGTAGCCATGCTGGGGGTAGGCCTGGCGTGCGCGGGAGAGGAAGCAACGCCCACCTCGCCGCCCACGGCCACCCTTGCTCCCGCGGCCACGGCCACCACGGTGCCCACGGCGACGTTGGTGCCCACGGCCACGGCCACCCTGGTGCCGGGAGCGCCCACGCCCACG
>JACVQK010000022.1:0-5926 GCA_015661155.1 Dehalococcoidia bacterium
TGGCCCGCACCAAGGACGTGGGAGTTCTCCCCGCCCTGAAGGCCATCAACTGCTCCGCGAGCGGGCCTGTGCTGCGGGCCAGCGGGGTCAACTGGGATTTGCGCAAGGCCGACCCCTACGAGATATACCACCGGGTGCAGTTCCATGTTCCCGTGGGCACCGTGGGAGACAACTACGACCGCTACCTGGTGCGGATCGCCGAGATGCGCCAGTCCCTGCACATCGTGGAGCAGTGCGTGGGGCAGATACCGGAAGGCCCCATCAAGACAGCAGCGCCCCAGCTTGTCAGACCTCCGGCAGGGGATGCCTACGGGCATGTGGAGGCTCCCAAGGGGGAGCTGGGGTTCTATCTGGTGAGCGACGGCGGAGTGGCTCCATACCGGTGCAAGATCCGCTCCCCCTCCTTTATCAACACGACGGCCCTCCGAGACCTGCTGGTGGGTTGGAAGCTGGCGGACATGATTGTTACCTTCGGCAGCCTGGACATCAACATGGGCGAGGTGGACCGGTAATGGGCCCCGTTACCCAGGCCAACTCCTTCTATCGCAACCTCTATGGCTGGTTTGATAGCTGGCTGCCCGACTCCCTGGACTGGCTGGCCTATCTCCTGGCGGCATTGGTGGTGGTCTTCGCCGTCGCCAACCTGGTGCTGGTGATCACCATCCTGTTCACCTGGGTGGAGCGACGGCTCCTGGGACGGTTCCAGGCGCGGCTGGGGCCCAACCGGTGGGGGCCCTGGGGAGTGCTCCAGCCCATCGCCGACGCCATCAAGCTCCTCAGCAAGGAGGACATCCGGCCGGAGGGGGTGGACCGTTGGGTGTTCAACATCGCCCCGGTGCTGCTCTTTGTGCCCGCGGTGCTGGTCTTCGCCGTCATCCCCCTGGGCAAGAACACCTACGTAGCCAATCTGAACATCGGCATCCTGTTCATCATCGCCGTTAGTGCGGTGAGCACCCTCGCCATCTTCATGGCGGGCTGGGCCTCTGGGAACCGGTACTCCCTCTTCGGCGCTGCCCGGGGGGTTGCCCAGCTCATCAGCTACGAGGTTCCCATGGTCCTCTCCGTCGTGGGGGTCATCCTTCTGGCGGGTTCCCTCTCCCTGGTGGACCTGGTCGAGGCCCAGGACATCCCCTTTCTCCTGCTTCAGCCCCTGGGCTTCATCATCTTCTTTCTGGCGTCATCGGCGGAGATGAACCGCACCCCTTTCGACCTGGTGGAGGCGGAGTCGGAGATAGTGGCGGGGTATCTCACCGAGTACAGCGGCATGAAGTTCGGCCTGTTCCAGCTGGCCGAGTTCGCGGCCCCCTTTGGGGCTTCGGCCATCATGGCCACCCTCTTCCTCAAGGGATGGGAGGGCCCTGTATTGCCGTCCCACCTGTGGTTCTTCCTCAAGGTGTGCCTCCTCTGGTTCCTCTTTCTGTGGCTCAGGGCAACCCTTCCCAGGCTGCGGGTGGACCAGATCATGGGGTTCGCTTGGAAGCTCCTCTTTCCGCTAGGCGTGCTGAACATCTTCGTCACCGCGGCGGAGGTGCTGGCATGGCCGGACCCATCCACGGCCCAGCTATGGACTATGGCCGGCATCAACTGGGGGGTCGCCATCGGCTCTCTCGTCGTCGCCTCGCGCCTGGCGGGAAATAAGCTCACATCCAGACCACCTCTGGCGCCGATGCACGGCAAAGGTGGCAGGCCCCTGGGGGAGAGAGGCTGACATGAACCTATCCCAGAAGCCCTCACCCCCTGTATCCCCCTCTCCCTTGGCAAGGGAGAGGGGGAAGAAAAGGGTCTGGGGGACACCCCCAGACCCCCGCCAAAGGTGGCTTTGCCCCCTCTGGACTCCCCCACAGTCAGATTTTAGGATGAGTTCATGTACGGACTAGGGATCGCCAAGGGCCTCCTGGTCACCCTCACAAACCTGATGAGGAAGCCCACCACGGTGCAGTACCCCGAGGAGGCGGTGACCCAAGCGCCTCGCTTCCGGGGAGAGGAGTTCACCTGGTATGTGGAGCGGTGCACCGGCTGCGCCAGCTGCGCCAAGTACTGCCCTCTGGGCATCATCAGGATCGTGACCCACCCCGGTGGGTTGAACATCCAGGAGGGGGAGTCCTACGCCGTGGACGTCTTCGATATAGACATAGGCCGGTGCATGTTCTGCGGCCTGTGCGTGGAGGCATGCCCTTACGACGCCCTGTTCATGGGCAGCGGCTTCGAGCGGGCCCGCTACCGCCGGGGTGAGCTGGTCATCTCCGTAGAGGAGCTGAAACAGGCTGAGAAGCGACCCAGCACCTGGTTCAGGCCTCAGCTTGAGGCCAAGAGTTACAATCCCCAGACGGGAAAGCCCCTTTCCTGGGAAGAGGTGGGTCGCTAGATGCTGTCCCTGGACATGGCTTTCTGGACAATGGCGGTGGTGACCGTGGTCTCTGCGGCGGCGGTGGTTCTTCTCAAGGACGTTTTCAGAGCGGCCCTCTGCCTGGTTCTCACCTTCATGGTGGTGGCGGGGCTCTTCGTCCTCCTCAGCGCCGAGTTCCTGGCGGTGGTGCAGGTCCTCATCTACGCCGGGGCCATCTCCATCCTCATCATCTTCGCCATCATGCTGACCCGGGACGTGCACCAAGGGAACCCCTCCAACCGATTCCGGTATCCGGCCCTGGTGCTGGCCGCCCTCCTGCTGGCGGCCATCGTCCTGGTGGTGATCAAGACCGACTGGAACCAGCTGGACTCCAGGGTGCTGCCTGGAGCTCCCACGGAGGCGGTCGGCGCTACCGAGACTGGAGTCAAGAACGTCTTCAGCAACACCACGCCGGTCATCGCCCGTCTTCTTCTGCGGGACTTCGTCCTGCCCTTCGAGGTGGCCTCGGTGCTGCTCCTGGCGGCCATCCTCGGAGCGCTGGCGCTGGTAAGGGAGGGTGAAGGTTGAGCCTGGAGAGCTTCCTCATACTTTCTGGTATCATCTTCAGCATAGGCATGTACGGGGCATTGTCCAAGAAGAACGTCATCACCGTCCTCATGTCCATCGAGCTGATGTTCAATGCGGTGAACATAGCCGCGGTCGCCCTCTCCAGGTACGTGGTTCCCCGGGGCATCGCGGTGAACCCCGCGGCCGCCGAGGCCGAGGTGGCCGGAGCCCTGGCCAGTGGGACGGCGCTGGGGGAGACGGTCTTGAGCACGCTGCTCACGGGACAGGTCTTCGCCATCTTCATCATCACCGTTGCCGCGGCGGAGGTGGCCCTGGGCCTGGGCATCGTCATCGCCCTGTACCGCAACAGGGAGACCGTGGACATCACCCAGGCGAACCTGATGAAGGGTTGAAACAGAGATGTGGGTAGATTTCAAGAAGGCCCCCAACCTCATGATCGCTCAGATGTGGAAGGAGCTCCTGGAGGGGGAGGGGCTTCCCACCCACATCCTGCCGGAGGGGGACATCCTATCGTGGGGAGAGCGGGTTCCCTATCGCGTTATGGTGCCACGAGGGAGGGAGCACGTGGCTGAGGAGATTCTACGGAAGCTGTAGGTGCAACGTGGTTGGACAAGCCTGCCGTAAGCGGGAGAACACAATCCCACTCACCCTTGTATTTTGAGGAGCAACGCCAATGAAACATCTTAGTGGTCTTCTTGGCCTACTTGGCCGCGTTCTCAGACTTCCAATTTATTTGCTGACCGCATTATTTGGGACTGGCAAGTTCATAGACTCCCTGGGAATCTCCAATACAACACTCCTATACAATACCTTCATTGTTACTGGCGACCTCTTTCTTGTTGGCCTGATTCTGTTGGAGATTGAGGGTATGACCAGGGCTTGGAAGGACTGGCATGATGTTTAGACAAGTTCACCTTGAATGGTGTAGGGGAATTCCGCTCACCCTGAGCGTGTCCAAGGGTCGTATCATGAAGCTATCCCAAAATCCCCTGGGCACCGCACCCTCAAGGGTGCGGCATCATGCCATCGCCTTTAGGCGAGGGTGTCGAGAAGCATTTTGGGACTAGTTCATGGAAGGGAGTAGCGTAGAGGAATGATAAACGAGGGAGCGGCCTGGGCGATACTCTTTCTGCCTCTCGCTTCATTTGTAGCTATCGCTCTCTTCATCAGGCCCTTCTATAACCGGCACGCCCGATACAGCGGCTACCTCACCATCCTCGCCATCGGCGCCGCCTTCGCCCTCTCTCTGTGGGCGCTGTGGTCTGTCTGGAGCCACGAGGGGCCGATAGAGTGGCAACCCCACCCTTGGCTCACCATAGGCAACCTGGAGATAAGCCTGGGGATTCTCATGGACCCCCTCACCGCCATCATGCTGGTGGTGGTCACGGGGGTGAACCTGGCGGTCCAGGTCTACTCCCAGGGGTACATGAAGGGTGACCCCGGCTACTCCCGCTACTTCGCCTACATGTCCCTCTTCACCGCTTCCATGCTGGGTCTGGTGCTGGCGCGGAGCGTGCTCCAGCTATACGTCTTCTGGGAGCTGGTGGGCCTCTGCTCCTACCTCCTCATCGGCTTCTGGTACCACCGGCCCGCGGCGGCGGCGGCGGCGAAAAAGGCCTTCATCGTCACCCGGCTGGGGGACGTGGGCTTTCTGCTGGCTATTTTGTATCTGTTCTTTCATGGCGACGTGTTCACTGCAAACGCTGGGGTCTTCGGTGCTCACGAGTTGGAGGCCAACCCCCTGGACATCGCCTCGGTCAACTTCGCCGCCAGGGCCGGTCTCCTCGCGAGCGGAGTCATCACATGGATTGCCCTGGGCATCTTCGCCGGGGCCATGCCCCGACGCCATGGAGGGCCCCACCCCGGTCAGCGCCCTGATCCATGCGGCGACCATGGTGGCCGCGGGGGTCTTCCTGGTGGCCCGCTTCTTCCCGCTCTTCGAGGTCTCCACCACCGCGGCCAACGCCGTGGCCGTCATCGGTGGTTTCACCGCCATCTTCGCGGCCACCATGGGGCTGGTGATGAACGACGTCAAGCGGGTGCTGGCCTACTCCACCATAAGCCAGCTGGGATACATGATGCTAGCCCTGGGGGTAGGGGCCTACGGCGCGGCCATTTTTCACCTCTTCAACCACGCCTTCTTCAAGGCCCTCCTGTTCCTGGGCGCGGGCAGCGTCAACCACGCCTCGGGAACCTTTGACATGCGGCACATGGGGGGCCTCAGGAGGCCCATGCCCTGGACATATGCCACCTTTCTCATCGCTGCCCTGAGCATATCGGGGATATTCCCCCTTTCGGGGTTCTGGAGCAAGGACGAGATTCTGACGGAGGCCTGGGCACGCGGCGGGACAATAGGCCCCGTGCTCTTCTGGATGGCCCTGGTGGCGGCGTTTATGACCGCCTTCTACATCTTCCGCGCCCTCTTTATGACCTTCCACGGGGAGTTTCGCGGCGGAGTCGCGGCGGAGCAGGGGACCCAGGCCCCAGGGCACGGGGCGCACCTGGCGGAGTCCCCCTGGGTGATGGCCCTGCCCATGATTGTTCTGGCCGTGCCCTCGGTGCTCTCCGGCTTCCTGGCCAACCCCCCCAATGCCGCCTGGGGTGTGGGCGTGGTCCCCACCCACTGGCTAACGGAGCTTCTGGACAGAGTAGCCCTGGTGGAGGTGCACGCCCCGGCCTTCAGCTACACCGTGGCCTCTGGCTCCACCCTGGTAGCCCTGGCGGGGATCGGCCTGGCCTATCTGATGTGCTGCACCCGATGGGTGTCCTCGGAGTGGGTTGCAGCGAGGGTGAGGCTGGTGCACCAGACAGTGTACCGCAAGTACTACATGGATGAGGCATACGAGGAGTGGATTGTCCGCCGGTTCTTCTACGTCGGAGTAGCCCAGGGCCTGGACTGGATTGACAGGAACATCGTAGACCGCACGGGGGACGGTATCGCTTTCCTGGGTCGTAACCTGGGGCGAGTCATCGCCCAGCTGGAGACGGGGCAGGTGCAGGCCTACGGCGCGG
>JACVQK010000022.1:5934-51035 GCA_015661155.1 Dehalococcoidia bacterium
ATCTCGGTGGGCATCCTCGTCATTCTTGCGGCGTTTCTGATATGGAAGTGAGACACTCACCCGGAGGTATCTGGTGCTTTCAGCCATAGTTTTCCTCCCCCTGGCAGGGGCCCTGGTCATCGCTCTTCTACTCAGGGAGGAGAGGCGTATTCGCCTGTGGGCCGCCGCGGTAACGGTGGCCGAGCTGGCCCTGGCCATAGCCGCCTTTGTCCTCTTCAGGGTGGAGGACTACCGCCGCGTCGGGAGCATGGAGCTGGTGGAGCGGTACGAGAGCTGGATACCCCCCCTGAGCGTTCAGTACCACCTGGGAATAGACGGCCTCAGCGTGCCCCTGGTGCTCCTGACGGCGCTCCTGGGGATGTGCGCCGTCTTCGCCTCGTGGAGCGTCCGGGTGCGGGTCCGGGAGTACTTCATGTGGCTGCTTATTCTCCAGACCGCGGTGACGGGGGTGTTCGTATCCCTGGACTTCATCCTCTTCTTCATCTTCTGGGAGCTGGAGCTACTGCCCATGTACTTCCTCATCTCCATATGGGGCAGCGGGAGAAAAGACTACTCCGCCATGAAGTTCGTCATCTTCACCCTTTCGGGCAGCGCCTTCATGCTGGTGGGCATCCTGGCCCTCTTCTTCTCCGTGGACACCTTCAGCATGGTAGACCTGCCCTCGAAGATAGAGGGGGCGCGGCTTATCCTTCCCGCCGGGGCCATCTTCGCCTTCCTGTTCGCCGCCTTTGCGGTGAAGCTGCCCGTGTGGCCCCTCCACACCTGGCTCCCCGACGCCCACACCGATGCCCCCACCGCGGTGAGCGTGATGCTGGCGGGGGTCCTGCTGAAGATGGGGGGGTATGGGATGATCCGCATCGCCGTGGGGATGTTCCCGAAGATGGCCCAGGACTACGCCTGGCTGCTGGCCATCCTGGCTGTCATCAGCGTGCTCTACGGGGCCATAGTGACCCTGCGGCAGACGGACCTGAAGCGGCTCATCGCCTTCAGCAGCATCAGCCACATGGGGTACGTGCTCCTGGGCATCTCCTCCGTAGTGGGGGTGAAGGGGGCCGTATCCTCCGTGGGGCTGACGGGGGCCGCCATGCAGATGTTCACCCACGGCACCATCACCGGGCTCCTGTTCCTGCTGGTGGGCCTGGTCTACGATAAGGCCCACACCCGTCACATACCCGACATGGGCGGCCTGGCCACCCGGATGCCCCTCATCGCCACGGCGATGGTCGTGGCCGGCCTGGCCTCCCTGGGGCTACCCAGCACCGCGGGGTTCGTCTCCGAGGTGGTGGTGTTCCTGGGCACCTTCCCGGTATGGGGCTGGGCCACGGCCCTGGCGGTCTTCGGCATCGTCATCACCGCCGGGTACATTCTGTGGATGCTCCAGCGAGCCCTCTTCGGCCCACCGTTGCAGCGCTTCGCCCAGGTGGGGGATGCCACCCTGGTAGAGGTGTTGCCCATAGCGGCCCTGGTCATAGCCATCATGGTCGTCGGCATCTACCCCGCCATCCTGACCGAGGTGTTCAAAACGGGGCTTGAGCCTATAGTCAACTCCCTGCAAACGGCGGCAGGGCCTTAGAGGTGGGACGGATATGACCCTGCATGACGTATACCTCCTCTCCCCGGAGCTGTCCCTGGCCGCTTTGGGGGTAGTGGTGATCCTCATGGACCTGGCGACAGGGCGAAAGGGTCTGCTCGCGACCCTGTCCGTGGTGGGTCTGGCCGTTCCTCTGGCGTTTAGTATAGCTCTCTGGAGAGACCTGGGCGGGGAGCCGGACGGTCAGATGGTAGGCATCTACAACACCCTGGCGGTAGACTACTTCAGCCTGTTTTTCAAGTTCCTCATCATGGGCATCGTGGCCCTGGTGGTGCTCTCCTCGGTGGACTACGTCTCCCGCTTCAGGCACTTCCAGGGAGAGTACTACGCCCTGATGCTGTTCTCCGCCGCGGGGATGATGCTCCTGGCGGCGACCACGGAGCTCATATCCATCTACATCGCCCTGGAGCTTACGGCCCTACCCCTGGCTGCCCTGGCGGCCTTTATGCGGGACTCCCGCTCCAGCGAGGCGGGCATCAAGTTCCTGCTGCTCAGCGCCATGAGCTCGGCGGTGCTCCTGTACGGTATGGCCCTGACCTTTGGCTTCACGGGGACAACCCAGCTGCCGGAGATTCTGGAGCAGCTTCGCGTCTCCCTGGACGCCAGCGTGCCCTTTGGCAGCTACGCCCTGTTTCTGGGTGTCATCATGATGGTGGCTGGGTTTGGATTCAAGATCGCGGCGGTGCCCTTCCAGATGTGGGTCCCCGACGTGTACGAGGGAGCGCCCACTCCCATCACGGCGTACCTCTCCGTGGGCAGCAAGGCGGCGGGTTTTGCCGTTATCCTCAGGGTGTTCTACCTGGCCTTCGGCGACCTGAGCCTGGACTGGGGTGCCCTTTTCGCCGCGCTGAGCGTCCTCTCCATGACCGTGGGCAACCTGGTGGCCATTACCCAGAGCAACATCAAGTCCACCGGGTGAACTCGCCACCGGCCCCAGCAGCGTGCTCTTTTACCTGGTGGCCTACGCCGCCACCAACCTGGCCGCCTTCTTCGCCGTCATCGCCGCCTCCAGCTCCACCGGCAGTGACCTCATAAGCAGCTACGCCGGCATGGGGCGGCGGGCCCCGCTCCTGGCCCTGGTCCTGGCCTTCTCCATGGTCTCTCTCACGGGCATACCCCCCGCGGCGGGCTTCATGGGCAAGCTGTACATATTCAGCGCCGCGGTGAGGAGCGACCTGGTGTGGCTGGCCATAGTGGGGGTGGTGAACAGCGTCATCTCCGCCTACTACTATCTGAAGGTGGTCAGGGTGATGTACATGATGCCACCGGCCTCGGAGGAGCGGCTCCCCGTGGCATACGCTCCCCAGGCTGCCCTCTACATCACCGGCCTGGGCATCCTGGCCCTGGGCATCTTTCCCGGGCCCCTCATCTCCCTGGCGGAGAGAGCGGTGGCTGTCCTCCTCCCGTGACCCTTCGTTGACACGACATAGGCCCGATGCTAGACTGCCTCTGCTTGGCCTCCACGGGCGTTTGCCCTACGAAGCGGCCCAGGATGCACCTCTACGAGGGAAGCGGGTGTGATGAGCGAGATTGTCCTTCTTGTAGCAGGTCTCGTCGTTGGCGGTGCAGCAGTCTGGTTCTTGACGAATATTCGCAGGGGTGCGGCTCCCACGTCATCTGACACTTTCAAGGCCGTGGCTGCCGATGCTCTGAGAGATAACAACGAGATGTTTCTCGCGCTTGCCAAACAGACCCTGGAAACGGTGATGGAGGGCGCGAAGGGCGATCTGGGGAAACGTGAGCAGGCTATAGAAGGCGTTGTGAAACCCCTCCAAGAGAGCCTACAGAGGTACGAAAAGCAAATCCAGTCAATAGAGGAACGTCGCCAGAGGGTTGAAGGGGGTCTTGAGACACAGCTGAGGTCCATTGCAGAGACCCACCAACAGCTTCAAAAAGAGACGGGTAATCTGGTCAACGCTCTCCGAACACCCCAGGTGCGAGGCCGCTGGGGAGAGCTGACTTTGCGTAGAGTGGCTGAGCTGGCTGGCATGGTTGATCATTGCGATTTTCGGGAGCAAGTATCTTTTTCAGGAGAGGATGGCCGCCTGAGACCAGATATGGTTGTCTACCTGCCCAGCGGCCGTCATCAGATAGTTGTGGATGCCAAGGTTTCTCTGGAGGCTTACCTTCAGGCTATCGAGGCGACTGCTGAGGAGGATCGCCAAAGGGCCATGGAGCGCCACTCTCGTCAGATACGTGACCACATGAACGGCCTCGCATCCAAGTCGTATATGGGTCAGCTGGAATCCACGCCTGATTTCGTCGTAATGTTCATCCCAGGTGAACCCTTCCTTGCTGCTGCGGTAGAACGCTACCCATCCCTGATTGAGGAAGGGATGGAGAAAAGAATCGTTGTCGCCACACCTACCACGCTGGTGGCCCTGCTCAAGGCAGTAGCCTACGGATGGCAAGAGACGCAGCTGGCTCAAAACGCCAAACTGATCGGCGACACGGCAAGGGAGTTGTACGACAGAACGAGAATCCTTACGGGTTACTTGAATGACGTTGGTGGCGGACTGGACAAGGCTCTTGACTCCTATAACAAAGCGGTTGGTTCCCTTGAAACCAGGTGGCTTCCCTGGGCCAGGAAAATCAAGGACCTGGGAGGGGCCAGCGAGAAGGATATCCCAACGTTGGAGCCCATAACGCAGACGCCGCGGGTTCTCAAAGCCCCTGAGGCCACGGACGGGAGCGGAGGCGATTCTGAGCCAGGGCGTTGACTTGGGGACTCCCAAGAACACCCTTCGTTGACACGCCATTAGCCCGATGCTAGACTGCCTTTACTGGCCGCCACGGGCGTTTGCCCTGGGAAGCGGCCCAGGATGCGCCTCTACGAGGGAAGCGGGTGTGATGAGCGGCCCCGGTAGCATTGGCATAGTGTACAATCCCGGCATACCCCGGGCCAAGCTGTTAGCTCATCAGCTGGCGGAGAAGCTGGGATCAGAGAGGCCCTCATGGGTCCTCCCCACAGCCGAAGTGGAGGAGCAAGGGCCGCCTCTCTCCACGTCCCTCATCATAACCGTAGGAGGGGATGGCACCATCCTCAGGGCTGCTCAACTGGCGGCTCCCAGGGGAATACCCCTGCTGGGAGTCAATCTGGGGAGAGTTGGATTCATGACCGAGCTGGGGGCCGACGAGGCCCTCAGCAGGATAGGAGAGTACCTGAGCGGCCAGGCACGGCTGGAGGAGCGCACCATGCTCCAGGCCAGGGTGGTCTCCGAAAGGGCAGGGGACGCGGCGGCACTTCCCTTTCAGGCCCTGAACGACGTGGTGGTGGGTCGCGCCTCCGTTTCTCGCCTGGTGCATCTGGAGGTCCGGATAGATGGTGCTCTCCTCACCACCTATCGGGCCGACGCGGTAATCGTGGCCACCGCTACGGGGAGCACGGGGTACTCCATATCTGCGGGAGGGCCCATACTTCACCCCCAGTCCCGGGACCTGCTCCTCAACCCCCTGGCAACTCACCTGGGTCTGGGGACGGCCCTGGTGCTTCCTCCAAACTCGGTGGTGGAGGTCACTATTCGCTCAGACTACCAGGCGGTGCTCAGCGTAGACGGGCGCACGGACCTGGCCCTGGAGCCAGGGGAAACCGTCGAGGTAAAGAGAAGCCCGTACATCGCCCGGTTCTTGCGCTCGCAGCCACCCAACCACTTCTACGCTGCTCTGACAGAGCGCCTTAGCCCCGACGCTCGCTCCACTGGCCCCAGGACGCCACCCCTTCCCTGAGGAGCGCCGTGCAAGAGGAACCCACCGTAGAGAGCCGCCGGATATACAGGGGAAGGGTCATCGGCGTCAGGGTGGACACGGTCAGGCTTCCCAAGGGCGGGACATCCCTGCGGGAGATCGTTGAGCACGGCCATGCGGTGGTCATCGTACCGGTAGACCCCATGGGGCGCGTGCTCCTGGTGCGGCAGTACCGTAAGGCGGCGGGAAAAACCCTCCTGGAGGCCCCAGCCGGGGGTCTGGATGAGGGCGAAGCCCCCGAAGAGGGAGCCCTGCGGGAGCTCCAGGAGGAGACCGGCTTCATCGCGGGAAAGCTTCAGCCCATGGGAGGTTTCTGGACAACCCCCGGCTTCTGCACCGAGTACATGCATGCCTACCTGGCCTCGGAGCTGCGCCGGAGCGCTCTTGCTCCCGACGAGGATGAGAGCATCGAGGTGGTGCCGGTTCCCCTGACCCAGGTGCCAGACCTGATCCGCTCCGGAGGGATTGAGGACGCCAAGTCCATTGCAGCCCTTCTCATGGCCCTTCACATCTTCAACTAGCAGAGTGCTGAAAGAATATGCTGCTCTAAGCCAACGTATGCCTTGACAGACCCAGGATGCAGCGCTAGTATTGCGACAGTTCACTGGGGAGGTGCGACATGAAACAACGGTTATCTTCAGGATTCAAGCCGATGCTGACTATTCTCGTCGTAGCCATGCTGGGAGTGGGCCTGGCGTGCGCGGGAGAGAAGGCGACACCCACCTCGCCGCCCACGGCCACCCTTGCTCCCGCGCCCACGGCCACGGCCACCACAGCGCCCACGGCGACTCTGGTGCCCACGGCCACGGCCACCCTAGTGCCGGGGGAGCCCACGCCCACGGCGACGTTGGTGCCCACAGCCACCACTATTCCCACGGCCACGGCCACGGCGGCGCCCACGGTCACGCCCAGGCAGTCTGCCGCCACCCTCACCCAGCTCCCGGGGTACAAGCCGGAGTGGGGACAGCCCCAGAGGGGTGGGATAATCAAGCTGGGGAATCCAAGCCCCACCAGCGCCTTTCGACCGTCCTGCGTGTCTGCCCTGGGTGGAACGTTTTGCAGCTCCATCTACAACCAGCTTCTGCGGTATGACCCGTGGATAGGGATGGGATCGATAATCGGAGACCTGGCCAAGAGCTGGGAGTTCTCCAGCAACGGCCTGACCCTGACTCTCAAGCTGGAGGAGGGGGTGAAGTTCCATGCTAACCCCGTGATACCGGAGGGGTTGCGGAATGCGGACTTCACCTGTGAGGACGTGCAGGCTTCCATTGAGTATGTGGTGCGCCCGCCGGAGCCGAAGCGCACCCCGGACCCGAATCTGCAGCACGTCACCGGCGTCTCCTGCCCCGATGGGGCCAAGGGCTACACCGTGGTGATAAGCCTGAACCGGGTGCTGGCCAAGACCCTGGGGAATCTGACCAAGGACGTGTCCATGCTGGACAAGGAGTGGATCGAGTGGTACGTTGCCAACCACTTCGATGAGCTGAACGCGGCCACGCCCGTGAGCTACCTGCTGGGTACGGGCACGGGGCCCATGGTGCCCCTGGAGTTCCAACCGGACGTCATAGCGAAGCTGCGCCGGAACCCCGGCTACTTCCGGGAGGGCCTGCCCCTCCTGGACGGCATGGACAGCTACTACCTGAAGGACTTCACCACCCGGTTCACAGCTCTGGCCACAGGCCAGATTCACTGGTTTGGCTCCGGCAGTTCCAGCATGCTGCCTGGTCAGGTGGAGCAGGCGGAGCGGGACTTCAAGGGTAAGATAGTGCTCCACTCGACCCTCCACACCTTCCCCATGGGAGCGAGGTTCAACCTGGGCCGGGCACCCTACAACGACCGGCGGGTGAGGCAGGCCATCAACCTGGCGATAAACCGGGACGACTGGCTGCTGTTCAAGACGGCCGGGACTCGCCCGATGGCGAGGCTGGTGGGCTACATGGAGCCTTACCCGGATTTCTACTGGGGCACCCCCGAGGAGGTGCTCCGGACGTGGCCCGGCATCCGGCAGCCCAAGGACCAGGACATCGCAGAGGCGAACCGGCTGCTGGATGAGGTGTTCGGAAAGGGGAAGCGGTTCAACACCACCTGCCAGACCAGGAACAACCAGAACTACATGGACAGTTGCCTGTTCTTTGCGGACCAGGTGAAGAAGAACCTGGGCATAGGCGTGACCATGAATGCCATGGAGGTTGCGGCGTGGACCCCCCTCCTCGACGTGTGCAACTACGATATGCAGGGGAACGTGCTGTCGACCACGGAGGCGGACCCGGATTCCACGATTATCAAATACAGCTGGCTCTACCCGAAGGTCACTAGCGGTAAGTGCAACCTGGAGGGGATAACATCCGCCGAGCCCGTGCTGCAGGCGGAGATACAGGCGATGTTAGAGGCGGAGACGAGCGAGCAGGACCGGGCGAAGCGGGCGGAGATAGTCCGGGCCATAGACAAGAAGCTGACCCTGGAGATGATGGAGGAAATCCACTTTGGGTGGATAGTGCTCGTCTACGGCACCACGCCGGATGTGAAGGGGTACACCCTGGCGGGCTTCCCGGTGTTCACCTACTCCATCTTCGAGAGGACCTGGCTGGCTAAATAGCTTGGCATCAGCAGAGAATGAGGCCCCTCGCTCTGCGGTTCATCCGCCGGGGAGGGGCCTCTTGCTACTGGCTTGTCAGTAGAAGGATGGGTCGCTGGCAAGAGAGGATGCCCCTGAGAAGTGGGCCGCGAGCAGGGGCATGGGGATAAGTCCAACCGCGGCCATCCATGAAAGGAGTAGAACATGGCAAAAACCGCGCTTTCAGAGCTAAGGGTCGTGGAGCTTGGGGGCTTCATCGCAGCTCCCTACTGCGCCAAGCTCATGGCAGATATGGGAGCCGAGGTCATCAAGGTCGAGGAGTCGGGCAAGGGCGACCCCGCCAGGAGGTATGGCCCCTTCCCCAAGGACGACCCTCATCCGGAGCGAAGCCTCCTCTTCGCCTACCTGAACACCAACAAGCAGGGTATCACCCTGGACGTGAAGAGCACTTTGGGCAAGAAGCTCTTCAAGGAGCTGCTTCGGGACGCCGACGTCCTGGTGGAGAGCAACCCGCCCAAGTTGATGAAGAGGCTGGGGCTGGACTACAAGTCCCTGTCTGGCATAAACCCCCGGCTCATCGTCACCTCCATCACCCCCTTCGGGCAGACCGGCCCCTACCGGGACTACAAGGGCACAAACCTGATCTCCTGGCACATTGGAGGGATAGGCTACACAACCCCCGGCGAGGTTGAGGACCCGGACAACCACCCTCCTCTGAAGGCGCCGGGCCACCAGGCAGACGTTATGGCCGGAATCACTGGGGCCTCGGCCACCATGTTCGCCCTGATGGCTAGAGATTTCACCGGCCGGGGCCAGCATGTGGACGTCTCGGAGCAGGAGCCTCTGGTAACAGCCATTGCCGCATCTGTCATTTCCTATACCAACAGGGGAGAGACCCCCACCAGGATAGCAGGCATGGGCCGCGGGGTGGGCAGCAGGAAGCCCGTTCAGGCCAAGGATGGCTATTACACTATTCAGCCCCATCGGAGCGAGACCGCATGGCAGTCCACGGTGAAAGCGATGGGCTACCCCGAGTGGGCGGCGTTGGAGATATTCAAAGATCGACAGTCCCGCAGAGAAAACATGGATGCTATCCTCCCCCTCATCGAGGAGTGGTCCAGGGATTACACCAGGGAGGAGCTCTATCAGATCCTCCAGGTGGAGAACCACGTTCCCTGCCTTCCCATGAACACCATGGAGGAGGTGCTGGCCCACCGCCATTACGCAGAGCGGGGAACCTTTGTGGAGATGAATCATCCCCAGATAGGCACGTTCAGGGCTCCAGGCCCCCCCTACAGCTTCTCCGCCACCCCCTGGCGCATAGAGCGCCCCGCTCCAACCCTGGGGCAGCACAACAAAAACGTCATCTGCGCCAGGCTGGGGTACTCCGAAGAGGACATTAGGGCAACATATGGGGGTGCAGGGGGCGAAGCCCCCGCCGGGGGTCTGGGGGTGTCCCCCAGATACTCTATACCCCCCCTCTCCTGCAGGAGAGGGGGCCAGGGGGCGAGGTATGTATGCCCTTGGAGAGGATGAGCTTAATGGGTCCTCATTGGGATGACGCGACCCAAGTAAAGAAACGGGAGGTGCGATAGTGGACAAACTGCCGTTGGACGGAGTCAGGGTGGCCGACTTTACCCAGGTGGTCCAGGGGCCCTACGCGACCCAGATGCTGGCTCAGATGGGCGCTGAGGTCATAAAGATCGAGACCGAGAGCCGTAACCAGGACGAGGCCCGCAACTCTGCCGGCTTCGCCAGGCTCAACTGCAGCAAGAGGAGCATGACCCTTAACCTGAAGGACCCCCGGGGCCTGGAGGTGGCCAAGTCCCTGGTGAAGATCAGCGACATAGTCATAGAGAACTTTGCAACGGGGGTCATGGAGCGCCTGGGGCTGGGCTACGAAGCGCTGCGAAAGGTGAAGCCCGACATCATCATGGTATCCAGCACCGGCCTGGGGAGTACAGGGACCTTCAAGGATGCCATAGCCCTCTATGCCGAGGTCCAGAATTTCGCCGGCCTCTCCAATCTCACCGGTTATAAGAACGGCAGGCCGGGAATGGTAGGGGCCATGTGGGCAGACCACCTCACGGGAATGCTCCTCGTCTTTGCGATGGTAACGGCCCTTCGCCATCGTAATTCGACCGGAGAGGGCCAGTACATCCAGGCCTGCATGGCAGAGAACGTCATAGCCGCCATGCCGGAGTTGGTGCTGGACTGCTCCGTGAACGGACGGGACGCCGGCCCCCAGGAGAACGGGGACATAGCCATGGCTCCCCACGGCGTCTACCGGTCCCAGGGGTTCGACAAGTGGGTGGCCATCGCCGTCACCAATGAGAAGGAGTGGAGCGCTTTCTGCAAAGCTACGGGCCATACGGAGTGGGCAAAGGATGAGCGCTTTGCCGACCCCGTGAGCCGGTGGCACCACCAGGAGGAGCTGGACAGGCTCATCACTCAGTGGACCCTCCAACGTACCGACTACGAGGCCATGCACATCCTGCAGAAGGTCGGAGTGCCCGCGGGCCCCATCCTGGACGGCGCAGGACTGGCGAACGACCCCCATCTGAACGAGCGGGGCTGCTACATACCCCTGGGAGAGATGGAAGGAGGGCCCTACGTGCACGTGGTTCAGCCCTTTCGCCTGAGCGATGTCCCGCAACCCTTCTACAAGCTGGTCCCACCCATTGGCGAGGACAACAGCTACGTCCTGGGCGAGCTTCTGGGCATGTCGGAGGCGGAGATCACCCGCCTGGCAAAGGACAAGGTGCTGAGCTGAGGACATGGCCTGGCATCCGGCAGCCCAGGGACCAGGTGTCCACGGCCTTGTCCTCAGAGCCAGTGCCAAGCAGGAGACGCTCCGCACTCTTGTCTCTCATGTAGGCCCGCGGAAGTTGACGCTCTTGCCATGACCCAAATGACGACCCTTCCGGTGCAGACCGTCACCAGCGGCGATCAGCTTGTCGCCGCCGTGGAGGCCATGCATCGAGAGCCTGCCATCGCGTTGGATACCGAGTCCAACAGCTTCTTCCACTATCCAGAGCAGCTATGTCTGGTGCAGATTGCGACGAGCCGCGCCGTGGTGATCGTCGATCCCTTGGCCTTCAGCGAAGTGCTGCCTTTGAAGGGGCTGCTGGCCAGCCCTGGCGTCCAGAAGATACTTCATGCTGCTGATTACGATGTGCGGAGCCTGGATCGGGCCTGGGGGTTCCGTGTGTCCAACATCTACGACACCAACCTGGCGGCGCGGTTCGCAGGAATGATGCAGTTGGGACTGGCGGCTCTTGCCGAGGAGCTGCTCGGCGTCAAGCTGAACAAGGAGAAACGCCTGCAGCGATCGGACTGGGGCCGAAGGCCGTTGAGCCGAGAGGCGCGGGAGTATGCCGCCGCTGACGTCCGCCACCTGATGGCCCTCCGCGATGAGCTGGACAAGCGGCTGCGGCTGCTAGGCCGCGCCGGGTGGGTCGCCGAGGAGTTCACGCTTCTGGAGAGAATCCGCTATGAGCCACCTGATACCGAGCTGGCATTCCTTGGCGTCAAGGGGAGCCGGGACCTCAGCCCGCGCGGGCTGGCCGTCCTGCGCGCCCTGTTCGCCTTTCGAGACCTGGAAGCGCTGCGCCAGGGCAGGCCCCACTTCCGCATCCTGGGGGATGCCACCCTCGTCTATCTCGCCGCCCAGCCAGAGGCTGATTTGGCCCAAACGCCCGGCCTTGGTACTGCGGGCCTCCAACGGTTTGGCCCATCGCTCCAACGGGCGATCCAGGAGGGAATAAGCGCACCGCCGTTCCACAGGCCGCCCCCAGCGCAGCGGCGGGACAGGCCAACCCAGGAGCAGATGGCCCGCCTGCAAATGCTGAAGGCCTGGCGTTCCGCCCTGGGGGAGCGGCTGTCCATGGACCCATCCCTCCTATGGCCTACGGTCAGCCTGGAACGCCTTGCCGGGCAGACGAGTACGCTGGACGCCGAGCTGGCAGCACCTGAGGTGCGCGCATGGCAGCTCCAGGAGTTTGGCGCGTCCCTTCGAACGCTCCTGGTCACAACCTGAGCAGGCCCGCCGGATGCAAGTCCTTGCTGAAATGCCCCGCCGGACATATCATGGGGACAAGCCAAGAAGCAGCCAAGAGACGGGAGCTGTCGTGGCTACAACAGGTATCCTGTGCATAACCTTCGCTTCCGGACCCATCATCCTGAGGACGCCAAGAGGCGATCTCAGGCAAACCGAGCTTCCCCATTGGCCTTCAGACGAGGAGTTCTCCCTGGACATCGCCTGCCTGGCTCTGGACACCGACTCCTCCGGTGTGAGCGATGAGGTCAAGCAGAGGCTGGTCGAGCACCTTGCGCAGGGTGGTGACAAAACAGGAATAGCTCGTCGTCTCGGGAAGCGTCTCTTTGGCCTTCTCTTTTCCAGCCAGGAGTTCATCGATGCCTATCGCCTGGCGCGAGATGCCAGCGAAGGGCTGCGTCTGGTCCTGGAGTTCGCCCTGAAACCACAAGAGCCAGACCCGGTGGTCTCCCGGTGGGCGGCGCTCCCCTGGGAGTACCTGCTCGACCCAAGTGTCCCGGAGAGAGGGGAGTTCCTGGCGCTGAGGCCACACTTCACCATGCTCCGCCGGCTGAGCGGTGGTGGAGGGGCGAGGCCCGCCACGGTCTCGGCGCCCCTGAAGGTGCTTGCCACCCTGGCAGAGCCGTGGGACCAGCTCCGCTACGGACGAGAGGAGGCCATGAGGTCCCTGGAGGAGGGTCTCTCCGGGGGGCAGGTCGAGGTGCGACTGGAGCGAGAGCCCACCTTTCCCGCGCTGATACGTGCCCTGGGAGAGGATAAACCCCACGTGGTGCACGTGGTGGCCCACGGCAGCTACCATCCCCAGGGAGGAGGGGCCTTGGCCCTTGAGAACGAGTATGGCGGAACGAACCACGTCCAGGCCCAGGAGTTTGCGCGCCAGCTTGCAGGCTCTGGCGTCAGGCTGGTGGTATTGGGTGCCTGCTTGTCTGGAGCGGGGGATGTGGCCGGTGCCTCTCAAGGCACGGCGCAGGCGCTCCTCAGGGCGGGTGTCCCCGCGGTGGTGGCTATGCAGTACTCGGTGCCCGTGATAACGGCGCACCGCTTCTCAAAAGAGCTCTACCGTGCCCTGTCCAGAGGCACTCCTCTGGACGAAGCGGTGGGGATAGCCCGGCGGGTGCTGAGCGGAGACAGGTCTCTACCATCCCTGGACTGGGCGATACCCGTCCTCTACGTGCAGGGCGACCCCTGGAGCCTCGCGCGTGACGAGCAGAGGAGGGCCACTTCGCCAGCGGTGGAGAGGGCCGGGCCTCCTGGGAATCTCCCCTCGGCGTCCCATCTCAGGCCAACCGAGCTTGTTGGCCGTGGAGACGACATGGTGCGCCTGGCCACTGCGCTGAGGGAACCGCTGGAGCGACGCCGCTTCGTGACTGCCACCGGCATCGGGGGCATTGGCAAGACGGCCGCGACGGTCGAGAGCGCCTTCTGGCACTGGGATAGGGACTACTTCCCGGACGGTGTCTTCTGGGTTTCAGCCAAGGAAGTGCCCTACACCCAGCTCCTCAGCGCCGTAGGCGCGGCCCTGGGTATCCAGGAGTTCGACCGGGTCAGCCAGCAGGTCCAGGAGCAGGTCGTCCTGGAACACCTGGAGCGCCGTCGGCTACTCCTGGTGGTGGATAACGTGGATGGGCTGAGGGATGATGGCTCCTTCAGGCACCTGCTGAGCAGCATAAGCCCCAGTCCGGCAGGGCGGCTTCTGCTGACCTGCCGGAGGAGGCTCAACCTTGATGGGGAGGAGGAGGTGCTCCTATTGCGCCTGGCCCTCGGCCCGGCGGTCTTCCTCTTCTCTCGCCACTGGGGGTTGAAGGCGCTCACGGATGCACAGATGCGAGACGTGACCGCAATCTGCGGCCCAGAGCTGCTGGACGGCCACCCCCTGGCCATAGAGATTGCGGCATCCCTGGCCCGAAAGGAGCGGTTGAGTGACCTGACCTCGCTACAGCAGAGGCTGTGGGTGAACATGGCCAGGACCCTTGATGACCCGAGGACGCCCGGGGAGGAGAGGAGCATCGTGGCGACGTTGAACACGTCCTACGACGCCCTGGGGAGCACGGCAGGGGCGATACTGACCCGTCTCTCTGTCTTTGAGGCTCCGCCAAGGGAGGATGGTGTGGAGGCCATGGCCGGGGACATCGCGGACTGGAGGCAGGGACTCACGGAGCTGCTGGAGCACCACCTGCTGGACAGAGGCGAGGCGACGGCCGATGATGGAGCCACACTGGACGTATTCACCATGCACTCTGTGGTCAGGGGATATGCCATGGGGAAGGTGGAGGATGCGGCTCCCCTCCATCAGAGGGCAGGGCGGTTTCTGGCAGGCTCTCGGTATGCCCAGGAGGTGGTGGAGGCGTGGCAAGAGGTGATGGAAGCTGCCCAGAGGATAGAAAACTATCTGGACATCAGGGGCATGTGGTCCCAGGACGAGCTGGTGCTACAGGCGGCCCTGGGGGCTGCGAGGGCCCTGGGGAACCGCGAGAGAGAAGGGTGGGTGCTGGGAGAGCTGGGCAGCAACCACCTGAGGATGGGGGATGCCCGGGGAGCCATCGACTACTACCAGCAGGCCCTGGCCATCTCCAGGGAGATAGGCGACAGGAGGGGGGAAGGAACCGCCCTTGGGAACCTGGGCAACGCCTACGGAGACCTTGGGGAGCATGAGACTGCCCTGAAGTACCTGGTGCAGAGCCTTGGCATACTGGGCGAGATAGAGAGTCCCGATGCGAAGACAGTGGGCCGTAACATTGCGAGGCTCAGAGAGAGCATTGGGGAGGGGCAGTTCAGGGCCTTGCTGGAAAAGGTGGTCGGGGAGCCTGGCACAACGGATTCTCCCGGCGTGTAGGTGCGAAGTCCGTACCTTTCCAACTACTCCTTCGCAGCCTTGTCCGCCTGCCCAGGCACCGTGCTGCCAGGGTGCCCTGTGAAACTCACGGGTTGAGCAAGCGGCTCGTGTCCCATGTCTATGCGCCGGATGGATGGCAATGCGACACCTGCTATCAGTGTCATAAGCCCCAGCCCCACAGCTCCCACCAGCAAGGCAAACCCTATTCCAAACCTCTCTGACAGGATGCTGGTGGGGAACACCCCAAGGGGCATCAGGCCAAAGGTCATCATGGACAGGCTCATGACGCGGCCCCGCATCTCCTCCGACACAGCGAGCTGCACCAGAGACATGTTCATGGCCATGTAGGCGGTGCTGCTACAACCCACCATGGCCAGCAAGGGCAGCGCCCAAGCCAGGTTTGTGGAGAGGGCGAACATGCCCGTGAAGATGGCCCAGGTCACGGCGGAGGCCAGCATTATGAGGCCCTTGCGGCGCACATCGCCCAGGCCCGCCATGACCAGCGACCCGATGAGCGCCCCAACACCCATGGAGGCCATCAGCAGTCCCAGGCCCTCAGGACCTCGGCGCAGAACTTCAGAGTTGAATACGGGCAAGAGGAACTGAAGAGGCATGCCAAAGAGCAGAGGCATGAACCCCATGAGCAGAAGGCCCATTATCGCGGAGTTCCCTGCCACGTACTTCAGTCCGTTTCCAATATCTCCAACCATGCCGCGCCGCTGCGTCATTACCGTGCGGCCTTCGTGGCGCAGCAGGAGCAGCGTGACCACGGATAGTATGGAGAAAAGGGTGACAATATAGAAGACCACTCCCACACCCAGAGCAGAGGTCCTGTCCCCTCCTGCCACCAGTGAAATGAGCACCCCTGCAAATGCCGGTGCCAGAATCCGGGAGAGGTTCATGCTGGCGGTGCTCAGGGCCATGGCGTTGACCAGATTCGTTCCACCCACAATGCCAGGAATGATGGCCTGACGCGCGGGCATACTCAGAGCCATGACCGTCCCGTTGAACAAGCCGAAGAGGATGAAATGGGTGAAGGTGACGTTGTCGGTGATGATGATGGTGCCCAGGACAAGGGAAGCCAAGGCATTGAGGCCCACGGTGCCGATCATCACCCACTTCTTCCGAAGCCGGTCTGCCATGACGCCACCAAGCAACGAGAAGACAAGGGTGGGAGCCATGAAGGAGAGGGTCACCCAGGCAAGGGCTATGGCCGATTTGGTCATGTCGTAGATCATCCAGCCGCGCGCCACCATCTGCATCTGCATCGCGAACACGGCCCCCAGGTTGCTCAGCCAAACAAGAAGGTAGTCCCTGTTAGCCAGCGAGACAAACATCGCCTTCGTCAGCATCAGGGACCCCTGGCCCATACCTCTGGGTCCACCCTCTCCCCAACCACCGGGAATGCCCCCCGATGGAGGAGCACCAACACCTCTGTTACTCAATGTTCTCCTCTCCATGTGCCACCGATCCCTGTGGCCTGGAACCACAGCGCCTCAGGAAACGCCTGGGCAGATTAGGTGTCAACGGAATGTGTGGCAGGGGTCTACGCTTCTCAAGGGTGAAAGAGGGTGCGGGAGGATGGTCAAGGGAGCTTGTTGCCAATACCACCCTGCTACGAGCAAACAGGAGGGCCAGGCATCGCTTGGCCCTCCTGTCCACCTTGAACAGACTACCGTTCAGATGCCTGGCGTGCCGCGCCCAGCAACCGCTGCAACCTTCCGTCAAGGTGCTTTGGCCAGGTCTTGTGCAAGACCTGGCCAATCTGTGTCCTCGCGTTGGCCAGCGCCTGGTCCGCCTGGGCCTGGGTGATCTTCCCCTTTTGCACAGCGTGTTGCAGGCGGTCGCTCACCCTCTGCACCAGGTCCTGCTCAATGGCCGCGGGAGCGACGCCATGCGCCTGGGCCACGGCGGCAATAGACGAGCCGCCAAGCTCCTTCAGCAACTCCCTGGGCTTGATTCCGATGTCTTTGGCAATGAGCGCAAACACGGCGAGCTTGGTTCGCGGCAAAAGCTTGAGGTCGGAGGGCAGGCTCGCATCCCCAGCAAAGGCCGTGGCCGTACCCAAGAGCAGCAGCGCTCCTACCACAGAGACAACCGCTATCAACAACCGGTTCTTTGCCATAATCGCGCTCCTTGCATGTCCCGCCCGCACGTCGGATAATGACCCCATTATAACACCAATTCCTGACGTGCAATCCAGCATTGCTCTCACTGAGGGGATACGCCGTGTCATCTTATGCTCTTAGAGGTGAAGGGATGAACTCTGTAATTTTCGAGAAGTTCACGTTGCCCAACGGCCTCGACGTGATCCTGCACCAGGACAGCTCACTGCCTCTGGTGTCTGTCAACCTCTGGTACCACGTTGGCTCCTGCGATGAAGAACCGGGCAAGACCGGTTTCGCGCACCTCTTTGAGCACGTCATGTTCGAGGGGTCAAAGAACCACAATCGGAGCTTCTTCGAGCCGCTCCAGAAGATCGGGGCGAACCTGAACGGTTCCACCACCCTGGACCGGACCAACTACTGGGAGAACCTTCCTTCCAGCCACCTGGAGTTGGCTCTGTGGCTGGAGGCGGACCGCATGGGATTCCTGCTGGACGCCCTGGACCAGCGCCGCTTCGACATCCAGCGCGACGTGGTGAAGAATGAAAGGCGACAGAGCTATGAGAACCGCCCCTATGGCATGGCGGATATCCTCCTGCAAGAGGCCACCTACCCGCTGCCTCACCCCTACCACTGGCCTACCATCGGTTACACCGAGGACCTGGATGCGGCGTCCCTCGAGGACGTAGAGGCCTTCTTCCGGCGGTTTTACACGCCCACCAATGCCAGCCTTTGCATCGCCGGGGACATCCAGCCCGACCGCGCCCGCGAGCTGGTCGAGGGGTATTTCTGGGACATTGCCCCTGGAGAACGTGTTCCGCACCGTCATGCCATGGCCTCATCTCTGAAGGGCGGGGTGCGCCGCACGATGTACGATCGAGTGACCCTGGCGCGCTCCTACATCGTCTGGCCCGCCGTACCCCGGTTCCACCCGGACGAGCCCGCTCTGAGCCTGTTGGCCTTCCTCATGGGCGACGGCCGTAGCTCCCGCCTTCATCGTGCCCTGGTCTACGAGGGCAAGATTGCCCAGAACGTCAGCGCCCATCACAGCCCGGCGACCCTCGCCGGAGATTTCCAGGTGGAACTGACGGTCGCGGCTGGGCATTCGTCCCGCGAGGTCGAAGAGGCGGCCCTGGCAGAGATCGAGCGGCTGCGCGCCCATGCGCCCACGTCGGAAGAGCTGGCCAGAGCGAAGAACCACGTGGAGTCGCGCCTGGTTCGGCAGATGGCGAGCGTTGGCGGTTTCTCGGGACGGGCCAATCGGCTGAACTCCTTCAACGTCTTTGCAGGGGACCCTGGCTTGATCAATCACGACCTGGACAGATACCTCACCGTGCAGCCGGAGGACATCCAGCGGGTCGCAGAGGCGTATCTACGGGACACCAATGTGCAGCTTCTTGTGCTGCCCCAGGCCTCGGAAGCCCACGTCTTTTCACCGACAGACCGGGCAGTGGAGCCTCAGCCATCGGCGACAGGAACCTTCTTGTCGCCTGTACCGCAGCGCCAGCGCTTGCCCAACGGCCTGGAGGTTCTGGTGGTAGAGAACCACAGTGTCCCCCTGGTGGCCTTTGGCCTCGTGATCACCGCGGGTGCTGTGGCGGATTTGGCGGCCCAACCCGGCCTGGCCGCCTTCACCACGGCGATGCTCCAGGAAGGCACTCGCAGCCGTACCAGCAGCCAGGTCGCGGATGAGTTCGAGTTCATCGGCAGCCGGCTCTCCGCCGGGCCCGGCCGAGAGCATACCGTGTTCGCCACAGAGGCGCTCTCTCGATACTGGCCGAAGGCTTTAGAGTTGGTGGCGGACCTGATGCAGCGCGCAACCTTCCCTGCGCAAGAGTTGGAACGCCTTCGCCGGGAGCGATTGACGAACATCCGTCGCCAGCGAGACGATGCCGCCAGCCTGGCGGCAACCGTCGGCCCGGCCCTGTTGTTGGGCGGCGGATCGCCTCATGGCCATCCCATCATTGGCACCGAAAGCTCCGTCACAGCCATGTCGCGTGAGCAGATGGTCGAGTTTTATCAAAGCTGGTTCGGCCCCAGGAATACCACCCTTATGGTGGCCGGCGACACCTCCCTCAACGAGGTGGTGAAGCTGGCGGAGCAACACCTGGGGAGTTGGAGGCCGAATGGAGCGCCCGCCGACATGGTGGCGACGCCACCGTCGACACATCTGAGTGCCACAACTCTTTTTCTTCTGGACAAGCCGGGGACGGCCCAGTCCGTGATACGCCTGAGCGCGGTGAGCGTGCCGCGTCATCATCCTGACTATTTCGCCATCACACTGCTGGACTCCCTATTCGGAGGCCAGTTCACGTCACGGCTGAACTTGAACCTGCGGCAGGATAAGGGATACAGCTACGGTTATCGGTGCTCCATCGACTGGTACCGAAACGGGTCCCTTGTGCAGGCCGGGGGCGCCGTTCAAACAGCGGTGACTTCGGAGTCCGTCCGAGAGACCCTGAAGGAGTTCCGAGAGATCGCCGGGAGCAGGCCGGTGGAGACCCCTGAGCTCGACGACGCCCGCACCTCTCTGCTTCGCCAGCTTCCTTCGGCCTTCGAGACGCCGTCGCAGACGCTGGAGCAGCTTGCCCGGCTTGTGGCCTTCGATCTGCCCGACGATTACTATCGCACCGCACCGTCCCGGTACGAGGACGTCTCCCTGGCCGATGTTCGACGCGTTGCCCGCGAATGGATCGATCTGGACCGATTAGCCATTCTGGTGGTGGGAGACCGGGCCGCGGTGGAGTCCGGACTTCAGAAGCTGGAACTTCCCCTGCTGCAGGTGGACCACGAAGGGCGTGTCATTACCACAATCTAACAGGGTGCTGAAAAACTCCTTCGACCATCCCCCTGGCCCCCTTCCTAGCCAGGAAGGGGGAAGAGTTTATATCTGGGGGACACCCCCAGACCCCCGACAAAGAGGCTTCGCCCCTCTGTACTCCCCCTTTTTCCGCAGCCTGCTAATCCGCATTGCTTTGTTGCGAGGCGTGGCTGGACATCAGCGTTGAAACCTCGATTTCGCTGAGACGCCCCAGGAGGGGGTTGTCCTGGGCAGGCAGAAGGGGAAAGCCAGGGGGGTGGCCGGTTTGCGACCAGCCACCCCCCTTAAGGAAACACCGCTACCGAGGCGAGCGCCGCTGTTTCCCCTTGCCTAGACCGCTCTTAGCGGCCTTTCCAGACCGGGGCGCGCTTCTCGGCGAAGGCGCGAGGGCCCTCCTTAGAGTCCTCCGTGGTATTCAGATGAAGGTTGATCCCCGCCTGGAGCTGTAGGGACCCGGTTATGCCCATCTGACGCCAGTACTGGAGCATCCTCTTCGTCCCCTGGACGGCCAGGGGGGCGTTGGCGCCAATCTGCTCGGCTATTTCGATGGCCCGGGGCATGAGGCGGTCCGGCTCCACCACCTCCTGGACAAAGCCGATGCGACAGGCCTCTTCGGCGGTCATGTTCTGGCCGGCATAGAGCATCAAGGCGGCGTGGCCGATGGGCATGAGGCGGGGTGCCCAGTGGATTCCAGAGCCAGGCATAATGCCCCGCCGTACCTCGCTCAGAGCAAAATAGGCGTTCTTGGAGGCGATGCGGATGTCGCAGTCACAGGCCCGCTCGGTGCCGCCGCCCATAGCCAGGCCGTTGACCGCGGCGATGAAGGGCTTGGGGTTGTCGGACAGGGTTCCCGGGTGTCTGCGGATGTAGTTCGTCCGGGAGTTGACGGCTGCAACCTCTTTGTCCAGCTCCGCCTGGGTAATCTCCCCCCGCTGGTGCTTGGCTTTGGCCTCTGCGATGGCGGCGTCCCTGTCGGCCCGGTCCCGCAGGTCCATGCCGGCGGAAAATGCGCGGCCCACCCCTGTGAGGATCCCCACGAACATGCTGGAGTCGGCGCTGAAGTCCCCAAAGGCCTCATCCAGGAGGCGAGGAAGGTCGCCACCGCTCGCGTTCAACCGCTCTGGGCGGTTCATGGTGATGATGGCGTAGTGTTTCTCGGGAAACTTCTCGTAGATGACATCCGGTTTTCCGTCTTGGGACATCTTTCCCCTCCTTGCTCTAGTCTTGCGGCGTGACAAGCGCCATGCTGTATCTGCGACCCACACCCTCTGGGAAGCAGCCCCAGCATACACTGAAAAGCCAGAGATGGGAAGCCCTCCCCGCAACTATCGGCCTGCTACCACCCAGAGGACAGCTCTTTCCCTCTCCCCAGTGAGGTCCGCTAGCGAAGAAGCGTTCACCCGAGAGGAAGTTTCTCGGAAGGACCGGCAATCCCCCCGACAAGTCGGGGTCGGGACTGCACCCCCCTTTTCCAGCAGCCTGCTATGCTGCCCAGGGCGAGCTTCGCGCGACAGACCCTGAATGCGGCTTGCCTACAGACGCCTCTGAGGAGTATGGGTGCAGGGCACGCCCTGCCCCCTTGCCCTCCGGAGCCATGACCTGTACAATACTACTCGCGATTCGTCGAGCCAGCGCCAAAGGACACTTCAATGGACATAGATACCGTTATACCTCTCACCACCAATCCCAAAATCCAGGAGTTTCGACCCGGAGATACGGTCAAGGTCTCCATCCGAACAAAGGAAGGCGACCGGGAGCGGCTCCAGGCGTTTCAGGGAGTTGTCATTCGCAAGCGGGGCGCTGGCCAGGGAGCCACCTTTACGGTGCGGCGCGTCGCCCACAGCGTAGGGGTCGAGCGCACCTTCCCCCTCCTCTCCCCTATGGTGGATGCCGTGGAGGTCTTGCGCCGTGGCCGGGTTGGGCACTCCCGGCTCTACTACCTTCGAGGCCTCTCCGGTCGGGCTGCTCGTATCAGGGAGGACAGAAGCTCCACCAGGCCATAAGGGCCGTGGTATCCCTCTGCTTCTGCCTGGACGCGGTTGTCTCGTGAGATGATTGAGATGATGAGGTACGCCGAGGTGGCCGTTGATGCCCCCACGGGATACGACCGTACCTTCACCTACTCCGTCCCTCTTGCCATGGCCCTCTCCCCAGGTCACCTGGTACAGGTGCCCTTTGGGCCTCGGGTTCTGCCGGGGGTTGTCTTTCAGCTCACCCATGAGCCTCAGGTAGCAGAGACCCGGGACATCATCGGCATAACGCACCCACAACCCATCCTTTCGACCCACCAGCTGGCTCTAGCGCGATGGGTCAGCCGCTACTACATGGCTCCCCTGTTTGACTGCTCGGCGTTGATGACGCCCCCGGGCCTTCCCTCGCGAGCCCTTTGCTATCTCTCCCTGACGCATTCCCCTTCTGAGCTAAAGCTGACACCCGCTCAGGGCAGGGCGTTGGGCTACATCGCCTCCCGGGGAAGGGTCGAGCGAGGAGCGCTGCTCAAGGCCCTGGGCCCCAGGATAGACGTCGCCATCAGCTCACTGGTGCGCCGGGGAGTCATCGAGGCGTCGTGGCAGTGGCAGAAACCCCGGGTCGGCCCCAAGTACGCCACCTATCTGGAGCTGACTCTGTCTCCCTCTGAGGCAGAGGAGAGGGCGGCTCGCCTCCTGGTGCCCACGGCCCCCAGGTGGGCCACCCTCCTGCGTTACATGGCGCAACGGGGTACCCCTGCTCCCCTTGCCGCGGCCCAAAAAGAGTTCGGCCCCTCGGCAATAAAGAGCCTGGAGGCCAAAAACCTGATACGCCGCACTCTTCTCCGCCTGGAGCGCGACCCTCTGAGGGGCAAGACCTTTCCTCCTGACAGCCCCCCAATCCTTACCCGTGACCAGAGACACTGCGTAGAGCGAATAGAAGAGGCGATAGACTCCCCATCCTCCCAGGTATTCCTCCTCCAGGGCATCACCGGCAGCGGAAAAACGGAGGTGTATCTGCATGCCCTGGCCCATGCCCTGAGGAGAGGCAAAAGGGGCATTGTGATGGTGCCCGAGCTGTCCCTCACCCCCCAGACCATAGAGAGGTTCAGCCGTCGCTTCCCAGGCCAGGTGGCGGTGCTGCACAGCGGCCTCTCACCCGGGGAGCACTTCGACCAGTGGTGGCGCATCCGAGAGGGAGAGTACGGCGTGGTCATAGGCTCCCGCAGCTCCGTCTTCGCCCCCCAGCCCGACCTGGGGCTCATCGTCCTCGACGAAGAGCACGAGGGGGCCTACAAGCAGCAGGATACCGCGCCCCGCTACCATGCCCGGGATGTAGCCCTGAAGCTGGCAGAGCTAACCGGGGCTGTGGTCATCCTGGGGAGCGCCACTCCCGACCTGGTCTCCTATAGCCAGGCCCTCCATGGGCGGTTTCAACTGCTGGAGCTGCCCCAGCGCATCGTCTCCACGCCTGGCGGAGAGCCATCCCTCAGCACGGCCCTGCCCTCGGTCCAGGTAGTTGACCTCCGCGCCGAGTTGAAGGAAGGGAACCGGAGCATCTTCAGCCGAGACCTGAGGAGGGCCATGGAGCAGACCCTCCAGGCAGGGGAACAGGTGATGCTGTACCTGAACCGCCGGGGCAGCAGCAGCCTGGTGCAGTGCCGGGACTGCGGCCACACCCTCAGGTGCCGCCGCTGCGACCTCCCCCTGACCTATCACGCCCAGGAGGAACGACTTCTCTGCCACCGCTGCAACTATCGCCTGATTCCCCCACGACTCTGCCCCCAGTGTCAGGGGCCTCGGATACGCTATCTGGGCCTGGGCACCCAGCGTGCCATGGAGGATGTCCAGCGAGCCTTCCCAGGAGTGAAGGCCCTTCGCTGGGACAGGGACGCCGCCTCTGCCAGGGGTGCCCATGAGAGGACCATGGAGCTCTTCCTCCAGGGCGAGGCCCAGGTCCTGGTAGGAACCCAGATGATAGCCAGGGGCCTTCACTTCCCCAACGTCACCCTGGTGGGAGTGCTGTGCGCCGATATAGGCCTTTTTCTCCCGGACTTTCGCGCCGGGGAGCGGGTGTTCCAGCTTCTGTGCCAGGTGGCGGGTCGCACGGGCAGAGGGCCTCTGGGAGGGCGGGTGATAGTCCAGACCTACACCCCTGACCACTACGCTGTGGCCGCCGCCGCCGCTCAGGACTACAAGTCCTTCTACAAGAGTGAGATGGCCTACCGCCGGGAGCAGGAGCTACCTCCCTTTGGCCGGCTCATCCACCTGGTGTACCTGCACACCAACCAGGCCCTGTGCCAGAGGGAGGCAGTGCGCCTGGGAGGAGAGCTGAAGCGACAGCGGGACGCCTGGGGACTCACCAACGTGGACATCCTTGGCCCAGCGCCGGCCTATCCTCCCCGCCTGAGGGGGCACCACCGATGGCACGTGATTCTCAGGGGGCAGGACCCTCGCTCCCTCCTGGACAAGGTGCCCATGCCCCGAGGCTGGACGGTGGATGTGGACCCGACCTCGCTTACTTGAGGCACAGGCAATGTAAGGTGTGATGTGCTACCCCGAAAGACGCACAACATTCATAGAACCGCAAAGGAGTTTTCCCATGCAGTCATTGTTTGAGAGGATAGGCCACTTCATAGCCGGCCATACGAGGCTCGTGGCAGTCGCTATCATCATCCTTGTCGTCCTTGGCGTGGTGGGGGCCAGCCGTATCGAGATGTCCAGCGGTGTGAGCACCATGGTGAACACCGAAAGCGAGGCCTATCGCAAGCTCCTGAAGCTGAACGATAACTTTGGATCCAGCCAGGTGGTGCTCCTCGTCTCGGCGGAGGGCATCGACCCCCTCCTTCAACCGGACAACCTTCGCGCCCTGGACCGGGTGGCGGAAACCCTGCGGGGGGACTCGCGCATAGCCTCGGTGGTCAACCCCGTGGATGCCATCCGCCAGGCGCTGGGCCAGGGAGGAGGGAGCGCCTCCATATCCGACACGGCTGCTGTCCGGGCGGCCCTTCTGGACCCCAGCACTGGGGCTGTTCGAGGCTCCTTCGCTCCCCTGTTCCCCCAGGGTTCCAACGCCCTGTTCGTGGTGACCCTCGCCTCGGACCTGGACCCGAAAGAGCAGATGGAGATCAGCAATGCCATAGAAGCGGCCAGGGCCGCTGCGGGCTTCACCGGCGTCTCGACCCTGGTCACAGGCTTTCCCGCCGTCTCCTCCGCGCTGGAGGACGCCATGGTGTCCAGCCTGAGAACCACCCTCCTGGTTGCCATGGTGCTCATGCTAGTCGTCCTGGCTGTCCTTTTCCCCGTGCGAAGTCGGTTCTACTGGCGGTGGCTGGCCCTGGGGAGCGTTTTCGTCGGCACCATCTACGCCTTCGGAGCCATGGGATGGGCCGGGCAGGCCCTCTCCATCGGCTCCCTTACGGTGTTTCCCATCATCGTCGGCCTGGGCGTTGACTACGGCATCCAGTTCCACAACCGCTACGACGAGGAGTTCCGCCGCTCCCACTCCGCTGCGGCGGCCCTTGCCATAAGCCTGCGCCACATCGGCTCGGCCACCGGCCTGGCGGTCATCGCCGTGATCCTGGGTGGGCTGGGGCTGCTCACCTCCTCCACCCCCATCATCCGGGACTTCGCCCTCACCCTCATGTTCGGCGTAGTCGCCGCCTGGGCTGGAGCCTTCCTGGTGGTCCCCACGGTGCTCTTCTGGCACTACCGTCGCCGCGTGGCTCTCACCGTCGGAGGCACCAAAGACCCCGCCAGCCCGGAAGGGGAATCCGACGGCATCCAGCGGCTGCTACAGGGCATGGGACACTGGGTGGTACGGCATCCCCTGATCGTTCTCCCCCTGGCGGTTTTGCTGACCGTTGGGGGCTTCCTGGTGGACGGCGAAATCGGCGTCAAGACGAGCCAGGAGCAGTTCCTCTCGCCCAACATCCCGGCGGTGCGGGGCCTGCTGACGCTCCAGAGGGCTGGCGGAGGCATGACCAGCTTCAATTTGATTGTGGAGGCGGACAACGTGGCCCGGCCGGACATCGTCCGGTGGGTGGACGGGCTAAAGCCCCGCCTCCTTGACGCCTTCCCCGGCGTGGTCGTCCAGGTAAGTTCCTACGCCGACGCCGTCCGACGTACATACGGCGAGACCCTGCCCACATCGGTGGTCAACGACACCTACAGTGCCGCCAACGTGTCCCTGATGCTGACAGGGGTTGAGATCGGCGAGATGGACGACCTGGCAAAGGCGCTGGAGGATGCGGTGGCAGACCCTCCGGCCGGGGCCACCGTCACCGTCAGCGGCTTCCCCCTGGTCATGGCCGAGGTGTTCGACGCCCTGACCAGCGGCCGCCTGCGGATAACCATCCTGAGCATAGCCATCATCTTCGGCGGCCTGCTCCTGCTGTACCGCCTGAACCCGTTGAAGGCGCTCTTTGCCACAGCGCCCATGGTTCTCATCGTTGGGTGGGCCTCCGGACTCATGTGGGCGGCGGGCATAGACTTCAGCCCCCTGACCGCCACCATAGGGGCGCTGGTCGTCGGCATCGGAGCCGAGTTCGGGATTCTGGTCCTGGCCCGCTACTACGAGGCCCTGGAACGGGGCATCTCCTCAGAGGATGCCATGGTGGAGGCCGTGATGAGCATAGGAAGGGCGATTATCGCCTCGGGTGTCACCGCCATGGCGGGGTTCGGTGCCCTGCTGGCGGCCACCGATTTCCCCATCCTTCAGGACTTCGGCCTGGTGACGGCCATAAACATCGGGTTCTCCATCATCGCCGCCCTGGTGGTCATGCCCGCGATGGTGGTGCTGATCCACGGCCGGTGGCTCCGCTGGCGGAGCGCCGGGGTCGCAGGATGAAGGCAGGGCGGGCCCTGCTCAGACCTGAAGGGTGACCTCCCCAGCCGCGAGGCTCCAGAGGGAGCCATCGGGCCGAAGCAGAATCAGGCTGCCCTCCTCATCCACGTCCTGCGCGTACCCTTCGTACACCTGCCCCCCTACGGCTACCCGGACCTGGCGGCCCAGGGTGTCCAGGAGAGCCGACCACTCCCCCCGAACAGAGTCACCCCCCTGTATCCTTATGTAAAGTTGCTCCATCTCCTCCAGGAGCATCCCCAGCAACCTCAGTCGGGAAATGGGATGTCCCAACTCCTGCCGCACGCTGGTGGCGATGTCCCTGATGTCGGGATACTCCCCCGGGTCCAGGTTGACGTTGACCCCCACTCCCACGATAGAGAAGCCCCCGCCATCCACCTCCAGAGAGCTATCTATCAGGATGCCTCCAACCTTCTTCCCTCCAAGACGCACGTCGTTGGGCCACTTGATGGTGGGATGGAGAGACCCTGGGGCGAGGCGGTGTAAGCCCCGGGCGAGGGCCAGGGAGGCCACCATGCCCAGTTGGAATAGTGCACTGGGCTGGGGCCGAAGGATGAGGGAGAGGTAGAGGTTCACTCCCGGGGGGGATACCCACCTCCTTTGAAAACGCCCCTTACCCCCGGTCTGCTCCTCGGCCAGCACCAGGGTTCCCTCCGGGGCGCTCTCCAGGGCCGCCTTCCTGGCCTCATCCATGGTGGAGGTGGCGGTGCGAAAGTAAGCCACGCGGCAGCCCAGAAGGGCCGTGGAAAGGCTGTCCCTGATTATCTCTTCGCTGAGGTGGTCAGAGAACATAGCTGTGCAACAGAAGCGTCCGCACAAATGAGCCGATGGGTTAATTACTGAATGTAATTATCTATTTACCTAACATTGCCTTGATATGCGGATATGAAATTGCATCATCACGCCGATACGCTGTTATCGAGCATGGGTTGTTGATTGGTGTTGTGCAAAGGCCTCGCGAATAGCCTCATCTATGGCTGCCGCCAGAACGTCCTGGAATTTAGAGCGCTCCTCATCTGAAGGCCCGCCTCTCTCTAGTTTGTTACACAGTAACGTAAGCGACAGTCTGATTCGTTCCTCTATCTTTGACAACTTGGTTGCCTCCTTCTATAGGCTATGTGCATTACCGTATCAAATGCATTCTCTAAGGCGAGAACAAGTTATAAGATATGGATTAACAGCATGAAATGAGTTACGACTTCGTCACCTAGAGTCACAGCTTGAAAGTCCCAGTGAGCCAACATGACCCTTGTCTGTTATCAGCCAGGTGGTCTCACCCCGCGCCTTTAGGAGTTCAGTCAATGTTTCTAGGTCACTGAGATAGCGGGGCTGAGGATAATATACTACACCTGTGACACTCCAGGTCTCTTGACCATTTGTTGTCATGTATTTGTACGCGCTCCATGACGCCCACTTAAGGAATAGGCGACAGGACTCGACCGTCTCGTTGTGCTCAGCAAAGGATATTCCAGTTAACCCGGGATCGTATTCATAGGGATGTAACCTGCTCTTCACGTACGCGATGGCGTCGGCCTCTGTTGCAGGCAATTGAGTCTCCCTACATGCGATCAGCAGTAGAGTTGACAGTGTGGTTAGTATAAACAGAGAGCGAATGATCATACCAGAATTCAAGAACACCCCCGCCCATGACAAACAAACCCACTTCACATAAGGTTACTGCGCCTCTTCCTAGTCGCGTTAGAGTTCAGAGTACGTATGAACTCATCACGCGCTTTCCCTTCAGCGTCTATCGCTTCCCGCCATTTATCCAGATCTTCAAGCGTATGAGGATTTGTTAATGAAGGAGCGAGAGCTTTTTCGCGTGCTGCATCCCAAGCCTTGCGCGCTTTATCAATTGAGTCCCATCCACAATCCAACTCTGATTGTTCTGCCATAGCTCACCGCCAACCCGTCTACTATCAGGGGAGGGGAAAAGGATTGTACCTAAACGCTTCTTAGGCTCTCCCTAATAAGTCAAAAGTCGCGGTTGATAGGCAGGCCTGTAAGCCGAGTTCTGTATCCCGACATAGTCGGGACGGCGACCATCTATCTGGGACTCCGATTGCTCGAAGCCTCTAGCGGCCAACCCGGGGACGGGACGGGCTCTCCCTTTGTCCCCCTATTTGGCCTTGCTCCGGGTGGGGTTTACCCTGCCTCCGATGTCACCACCGGAGCGGTGAGCTCTTACCTCACCATTTCACCCTTACCCCGATAAATCGGGGCGGTGTAATTTCTGTGGCACTTTCCGTCGGGTTACCCCGCCTGGCCGTTAGCCAGCACCCTGCCCAGTGGAGCTCGGACTTTCCTCCCCCGCGCAAGCGGAAGCGACCGCCCAGCCTGCCTATCAACACAAACCCAGTGTAACATCAGCGGCGGCGAGGGTCAAAGGGAGCAGCTACTCCTTCTCTTTCAGGGTCAGGAGCACAGAGTCATCCCCCACCGAGACGTGGGAGACCAGGGCACGGAGAAGGTAGCCCAGGGTGTCCCTATCCAGCGAGTCCCAGCCCTGTAGAAGGAATTCACCTCCGCGAGCCATGGCCTCTAACCCAGGGTCAGGGGACAACAGGCTGTCCTCAAGAGCAGACCTGTGGGCACCCAACTCCTCAAAGATGAGGCGCAGGCGTCCCACGGAGATGCTGCCGGCAGCGGTCGCCTCCACGGCTTTCAGGAACCGACGCTCCAGAAGTTTTACCTTCCCCTCGGCGTCAGAGCGGCGCTGAGAGGCAGCCTCATCCAGGCGAAGCTCTATCCTTCCCTGCTCCAGGGCCTCCCAGGCCTGATCCAGGACAGCTCGCTCCAGGACTTCAGAGCGCCAGGTATGGTAGCGGCACATACCCTGGTTGGTCCGAGACTGGCACTGGTAGTAGCGATACTGGCCGACCACCCGGGAGCCGTCCTTGTGGCTCCATCCCTGGCGTCGGCTCACCCCTATCATCCTGTTGCCGCAGGAGGAGCAGAAGGCCAGGCCTGATAGGAGAAACGACTCCCCAGGATGAGGTGTTCGCGGCGTTCTCCTCTGGGTCATCTTCTTCTGAGCCAGGTTGAACTCCGCGGAGTCGATGATGGCCTGGTGGCTACGGGGAACCCTCATGCCAAAACGGGCGTACGTACCAAGATAGGCACGGTTGCGAAGAACGTCTCTAACCGTGACTATGCTCCATCCCCCCCCGCTTCGAGTGGGGACCTCTCGCTCATTCAGGTGGCGCACTATGAGCCTCATGCCCATGTCATCTTGAGTGTACAGGTTGAATATCCGTTGCACCGTGGCGGTCTCTTCGGATACCACCTCCAGTTTGCCATCCGGGCCAATCCTGTATCCAAAGGGGGGTTTGCCCAATCCCTCTCCCCGCATGGCCCTGGATAGCATGGCCTTCTTGATCCGCTCCCCTTTGGCTCCGCTCCCACTACCCCAGCGCTTCAGAGCTTGCAGCAAGGGATCAGGCATCTCCTCATCGAAACAGAGGACCCTGGCTCCCAGGGCGTCCAGCTCCAGGATTCGGCCCACGGAGGACTCCAGGGTATGCCCCAGATGCTGGGGGCCTGCGACAGCGACCAGAAACTCCCTCTGCGATTGCCCCAGGTACTCCACCATTAGCTGGTACTGGCGGCGTCCGTCCTCCTCGGGGATGTGCTCCTCAAAGGTCGCGACTGGCTGGTGACTATACCGCTTGCAGAAGCGGGAGAAGGACTCTGGGTGCTCAGCTTATGTACAGTATTCGACTGCAACTGGGGCACTGCACCGGCGTTGGCGAGGTGCGGGCCATCTGCACCACCCTGGTGGGCAGAGTGATGCGGCAACCCTGGCATATGCCTCTTTCCACTTTGACCACCGCCAGACCCAGGCGGGCGGAACGAAGGGTGTTGTAGAGACCCAGAGGCCCCGGGCTCACAAGGGAAGAGAGACGCTGCCGCCGCTCCTCCAGCAGGGCCAGATCACCGCGCAGACGCTCTCTCTCCACCAGCAGGCGGTCATGCTCCCTCCTCCACGTGGTCTCAACCTCCTTGAGGGTGTTCTCCAGATTGCCCAGGCTCTCCTGTGTCCCTTCGATGGCCTCCAGGAGTTGCAGCAGCTCCCCCTCTTGCTCCCTTTGCTGCCCTCTGAGGATGTTCAGCTCCGCTTGCAGGTTCTCCAGCTCCTTGGGATTGCGCACCCTTCCCCCGTAGAGCTTCTCTTGCACCAAGGCCGCCTTGCCCTGAGAGGACTCCACGGTGAGCTCCAGGTCTCTGCGCTCCACTTCCTGTCTCTTCAGAGTCAAGCGAGCCTCTTCCACCATCTGCTGAGACTGAAGAAGGAGGCGGTTGTCCATGAGAGCGGACTCGACGGAGGCGACGGCCTGCTTACACCGCTCTATGCCTTCGTCGACTTCCAGAAGGTCGTATAGCTGCTGAACAACGGTCATGGTAAGCCACGCATCTCCGCCATTGTATGGAGAGGGACATGACCTTGTCAACAAGACCGCTTCCAGGGTTCCGTGCCTCACGGTGGATGTGATGCTCCACCATTTGCCCTATAGGATGGTGAGGTCTCCGAGGCACGCCGTGAGCCGCCGAGCAGCTCAGGCCGGATGAGCTACGTGGTGGGACTCTTCGCATCCCTCCGAGGAGCTTTCAAGCTGAATCGTGATATGCGTGATCCCGAACTCCTGAGCAGCCACATCCCGCAGGTGCTGGAGGAGACGGCTGGCATCCTCCACGTTGGGCACATCCGCCGTGACGTGGGCGCTGAACACCTCGTAGCCGGTTGTAATTGACCAGGCATGGATATCGTGCACACCGGTCACGCTCTCAACCTGCTCCAGGCGTTGACACAGACGCTGTAAGTCCAGGCTGGAGGGGGTTCCCTCCAGCAGCACCCGCAGCACTTTCCAAAGCAGTCTGCCGGAGCTCAGCATGATGAGAAGCCCGATGATGGCTCCAAAGACCGGGTCTGCAACGAACCAGCCAAAGGCCATGATCAACAAGCCCGCCACCACAACGCCAATGGACCCCAGAAGATCGCTCACGACGTGCAGGAAAGCGGCTTCAACATTCAAGCTCCCCGCGGCGGAATGCTTGAGCACCATCGCTGCCAGGACGTTGACCAGCAGCCCAACTGATCCAATGCTGAGCGTCATGAGGCCCTGCACCTCGGAGGGCGTCTGAAAGCGGCGGTAGGCCTCCAGGAAAATCCACCCCGCGACAAGCACCAGGCTCAACGCACTGAGGGATGCAGCAACTATCTCAGCCCGCTGAAAGCCGAAGGTGTGCCTTGAGGACGCAGGCCGCCCTGCCATCCACATGGCGAACAGCGCCAGGCCAATGGCCGCGGCGTCGGCGACCATGTGACCAGCATCGGCCAGTAGGGCCAGGCTATTGGCCATCAGGCCTCCAACAACCTCCACCAGCATGTAGCTGCCGGTCAGGGCCATGGTAATCCAAAGCCTTCTCCGGCTGGCAGCACGGAGATCATGCCCGTGCTCACCCTCCGTGTTGGGTTGTTGAAGGTCGCCAAGGGTCTTTTCGTTCAGTCGTTGATCGGACATGGCCATTCTTGATCCTCTGTCAGGCCCAGGGGCCCATTGTACTTTTAGCTCGCATCTGAGTCAAACCTCGGGTTTCAGCAGGGCGAGCTCCCTCGGCAGGCTCTGCACCCGCACTTCCCGAAGGCATTCATAGACGAGCCGAATTCAGGGTCTGTGGGATGTGGGTCTGGGCCATACCCAGTGGGGAACACCCCCAGACCCCCGCCAAAGGGATTCCCAGAGCTCCTGGAGGCACGTTCCAGGCAGATCGACTCTCGATTCTCAGAGTATTTTGGGTTGTGCGTTAGAGTACATCGGATTGTGCGTTAAACTCTTATGAATTTCTCCTTAACTTTGTTTAAGAATCGTTTAAGATAGCGATTAACAAAGGTGTTGACAAGTGTTGAATATAATGCTAGCGTTTGACTGTATTAGGAATAGAGGGGGTTCAGCCATGGCCCGCAAAAGCAAGAAGATGGTCCAGGTAGAGGAGCTTTACCAGCGGCCCCTGGAGCGGCTCCTTCCTGAAATGGTCAACGAGAAAGGGCTCTCCGCCACTGCGGGCGAGTTGGGCATTAGCAAGGCCACCGTGGGGTACTGGCTCCTCAAGCTCAGGATCGAGGTCCGGCGAGTCGCTCTGGCTCCCGGAGAGACCCTGGAGATCAAGAGGGTAAGCTAAAGCCGTGTTTATCCCTGAGAAGTGGATAGACATCGGTGGGTCTTGATGATGACCATCCTGTGAGCCATGGCGAGGTTCCCGTCGTAAACGGCTTCCGAGGCGCACCCTTAACAGGTTGCTGAAAGAGGGGTGTCCAGAGGGGCGAAGCCCCTTTGGCGGGGGTCTGGGGGTGTCCCCCAGATACAATTCCCACCCCCTTCCTGGCCAGGAAGGGGGACAGGGGGATGGTCGGAAGGGTTTTTCATCACCCCTACAGGTGACCTTATTTGTTCGACGCCAAACCCAGGAGGAGAGAAAATGAAGAAGCCTGCGGTTTTGCTTCTTGTACTGGTAGCCATAGCGATGGTGGGCCTGGCCTGCGGCGGGGGCGGAGAGACCAAAGCCATCACGCCTACCGCTACCGCGACCCGTGAGGCCACCACGCCCATCGCGACTCCAACGGAGGAGGCCAGCAACGCTGAGAGCGGCCGGCAACTGGCCCAGGCGAAGGGTTGTCTGGGGTGCCACAGCACCGATGGCAGCGCTCGCGTGGGCCCCTCCTGGAAGGGCCTTTACGGGCACAGCCACGCGCTTCAAGACGGCAGCACAGTGACCGTGGACGATGCATATCTGTTAGAGTCCGTCCGGAGCCCCGGCGCCAAGGTGGCCCAGGGGTTCCCGCCCAACGTCATGCCGACTTTCACTCTCACAGACGGTGAGATAGACGCGATCATCGCCTACATCGAAACGTTGAAGTAGGGGCACCGCGGGCATCTGGTATCGAGCAGGGTGCGGAGAAACCCTTTCGACCATCCCCCTGGCCCCCTTCCTGGCCAGGAAGGGGGCCAGGGCACGCCCTGCACCCACACTCAACTGTCGCTGCCCTGGTCTGACCTTGTTCTACGGTTCGTAAGGTATGGGTCTGGGCTAAGCCCAGTCTGGGGGACACCCCCAGACCCCTGTCAAAGGGGCTTTGCCCCTCTGCACTCCCCATTTCTCATCAGCCTGCCTACTCCCTTGAAGCGCCAGCCGCGGAGAGGTTGATCATCCCCGCCAGGTAGCCGGCGCCGAAACCGTTATCGATATTGACCACCGCTATGCCGGGGCTACAGGCGTTGAGCATCGCCAGGAGAGCCGCAAGCCCCTGAAGGCTGGCGCCGTATCCCACGCTGGTGGGCACGGCGATAACGGGCACCGACACCAGCCCGCCTATCAAGCTGGGAAGCGCGCCTTCCATCCCCGCCACGCCGACGATGACCCGGGCCTTCCGCAAGTTCGGCAGGTGCTCCAGCAGCCGGTGCACCCCTGCAATGCCCACGTCCCAGATTCTCTCCACCTCGTTCCCCATCAGCTCCGCGGTGACGGCGGCCTCCTCCGCCACCGGCAAATCGGCGGTGCCTGCGGCCGCTATCAGCACCCCCGACACTGGCGGGGCCTTCTTCTCCCCCCGGTTTACAACGATGGCCCTGGCCAGCTCGCTGTAGCGGGCATCCGGCAGGGCCTCTCTAACCCGGGCATACGCCTCGGGGCCTGCCCTGGTGATGAGCACCCTGGAAGAGGTCTCCACAATCCTCTGGGCAATATGGGCTAGCTGCTCCGGGCTTTTCCCAGGAGCGTATACCACCTCGGGAAAGCCATTGCGGAGGGCCCGGTGGTGGTCTATCTTGGCGAATCCCATGTCCTCATAGGGAAGAATGCGCAGCCTCTCCACCGCCTCCCTCACCTCCATCTGGCCCCGCTGCACTTGTAGAAGAAGGTCTTCCAGATGCTTGGCGTCTATCTCATGCCTCCTCAAGCGCTATCCCAGCCATTATATATCTGGGGCAACGGATGCACCACGCTTTTAGCCAAACAGGCTCTTTTGCAGCTATTGACCCGTGGGCTATCGACTTGTGGTAGAATTAACGCCATGTCAGTTTGGCTTCGAGAAAGGCTCTCCTTATGGCAGACACGACTATAGCCCAGCGGGAGCTTCATATCCATTCCCTGGAGTACAACGGCCTTACGTGGCTGGACATCGAAGACCCGTCCAAGGCGGAGATGAAGTTCCTACAGAAGAACTACCCCTTTCACCCACTGCACCTGGAGGACTGCCTTAGCTGGGTGCAGCTCCCCAAGCTGGACAAGTACCAGGACTACGTGTTCCTGGTGCTTCACTTCCCCATTTTCAACAAGAAGGTCCGCATCACCACCCCCAGCCAGGTGAGCGTCTTCGTGGGGGCCAGGTACGTGGTGACGGTGCACCAGGGGAACCTGGGTCCCCTGACAAAGTTCTTCGGGGAGTGCCAGGAGAGTGAGGATTCACGTCACAGGTACATGAGCCACAGCTCAGGACGGCTCCTCTACCACATCCTGGATGGCCTGGTGGACTACTGCTTCCCCATCCTCAACGCCATCAGCCGGAAAGTGGACGCCGTAGAGGAGCAGGTGTTCGAGGGAAGCCTCCGGGAAACGGTGCGAGAGCTTTCCATACTCCGGCGGGACATAATCTCGTACCGGCGCATAATCCGCACTCAAATAGGCGTTCTGGAGCTGCTGGAGGAGAAGGAGTTCCCCCTCCTCAAGGTGGACCCGGACGTGTACTTCGGAGACCTAGCAGACCATATCCGGCGCATATGGGTGGGATTGGAAGAGCTCAAGGAGGTCATGGAGAACCTGAGCGAGAGCCACGACTCCCTCACCTCCCATCACATCAACGAGGTCATGCGCACCCTCACCGTCATTACCACCATCATGCTGCCTCTCATCGTCGTCTCCGGGATCTATGCCCAGAACATCCCTTTACCCTACCAGAATGAAAACATCGTCTTCCCCATTCTCATGGCAAGCATGGTGCTCCTTGGAGGGGCAATGCTCGTCCTCTTCAAGTGGAAGCGCTGGATATAGCAGGGTGCGTCCCTGAAGTTCGCTGCACAATCTACTCCACATTGGGCAACCCCGCTCGTGGTTCGACAGGCTCACCATGAGCGGACTCTGAAACCCGCTCATCCTGAGCTTGTCGAAGGATGGCGTATTATGCCAGGCATTTCTGATTCAGGACACTGACCAGGGTGAGAGGAGAGCCGCAATGAGCCGCCGCGCCGCCTTCATCTACCACGATGTCCTGTCCCGCCACGTCCTTCGAGAGGACCACGTCATGGTTCCCACCCGGCTCCGCTACACCTATGAGCTCCTGGAGTCCTACGGGGCCTTTGCGCGCCCCGGCGCCGCCGTGGTGGCTCCACGCCAGGCCACGGAAGAGGAGGTGCTGACCTTTCACACCCTGGAGTACCTCCGGGCGGTGCAGAGCCTGAGCCGCGAGGAGAAGGAGTACAACCCCGCCCGGTACGGCTTCAGCGAGCGCGGCGATAACCCCGTCTTCTCGGGCATGTACGAGGCCTCCGTCTGGTCCACCGGGGCCTCCCTCACCGCGACGGAGCTGCTATTGCGGGGAGAGGCGGACGTGGCCTTCAGCTGCTCCGGAGGGCTTCACCACGCCATGCCCGACCACGCCTCCGGCTTCTGCATCTTCAACGACCCCGTCATCGCCATAAACTCCCTGGTGAGCCGGGGCCTTCGGGTGGCCTACGTGGATATCGACGCCCACCACGGGGATGGGGTGCAGCACGCCTTCTACGACTCCGACCAGGTGCTGACCATATCCCTTCACGAGTCCGGCACGTACCTGTTTCCCGGCACCGGCTTCGTAAGGGAGATGGGACATGGAGCTGGCACCGGCTTCTCCGTAAACCTGCCCCTGTACCCCTACACAGACGATGAGACGTATCTGTGGGCCTTCTCCCAGGTGGTCCCTCCCCTGGTGCGAGCCTTCAAGGCCGATGTCATTGCCACCCAGCTGGGCATGGACACCCACTTTCGAGACCCCATCACCCAGCTGGCCCTCACGGTTCAGGGGCACGCCCGGGTGACGGCGGAGCTGGGCCAACTGGCTCCTCGCTGGCTGGCCTTTGGGGGAGGAGGATACGACATCGCCGCGGTGGCCCGGGGGTGGACCCTGGATTTCGGCGTAATGCTCGGAGAAGAGTGGCCCGACGAGATTCCCTTGAGCTATCAGGAGCTATACGGACTGAAAGTCCTCCGCGACCAGGATGTCCCCTCCGTAGACCCAGGAGTGCTAAGGGAGGCCCGCCGTTTCGCCGAGGAGAGCGTCAAGGAGATAGAGAGTCGCATCTTCCCCATCCACGGCCTCTAGCCAAAAACGGTACGCCATGATTCCTCTGTCAGACCCCGACGTACACCGACGAAGCCGCCCCTATGTGACTGCGGGGCTGATCGCCCTGAACGCCCTGGTGTTCATCTACGAGATCACCCTGGGCGGCGTGGCGACGACCCAGTTTTTCTACCGGTGGGGCCTGATCCCCGCCGAGCTTGCCCAGGGGCAGGATTTCGCCGTGCTTTTCCTGGGCCCTGCCACGACGCTCAACATAGAGTCGCCGATCCCGGCCTGGGGCACCGTGTTCAGCGCCATGTTCATCCACGGAGGAGTCATGCACTTCGCCGGGAACATGCTCTACCTGTGGGTCTTCGGCGACAACGTGGAGGACCGGCTGGGCCACGTGAAATACCTGCTGTTCTACCTGGCGTGCGGGGTAGCCGCCACATGGACCCAGGTGGCCGTCAACATGGACAGCCAGGTGCCCAACATCGGGGCCAGCGGAGCCATCGCGGGGGTATTGGGAGCATACCTGCTGCTGTTCCCCTACAGCCGCATCAACACCCTGGTGATGCTCTACTTCATCACCGTTGTGCGGGTGCCGGCGCTCTTCCTGCTGGGGTTCTGGTTCGTCTTGCAGTTCTTCAGCGGAGTGGGGTCTCTGGGGCCCATGGCCCAGACCGGGGGCGTCGCCTACTGGGCCCACATAGGGGGATTCGCAGCCGGGGTGCTGGCTATAGCGCTATACCTGAAGGCCACGGGACAGCCCGTGTTTCCCAGCTACCGGCGTCTTTCCTGGCGATGGTCCCGACGGTAGCCGCTAACAGGGTGTTGAAAAACCCTTTCGACCATCCCCCTGGCCCCCTTCCTAGCCAGGCAGGGCGAGCCCTGCACCCACACTCCTCAGAGGCATTCATGGGCGAGCCGAATTCAGGGTCTGTGAGATGTGGGTCTGGGCCATGCCCAGTCTGGGGGACACCCCCAGACTCCTGGCAAAGGGGCTTCGCCCCTCTGCACTCCCCCTTTTTCATCAGCCTGCTAAGCCGATAAATACGTCCAAAGGACGTTGATCCAGAGGGCAATCCCCACCAGGATAATGACCCTCTCCCCTGCTCTCATGGAAGCATCCCGAAGGGCCGTTCCCCTGGCTCTGCTCCAGTACCGATTGAGGCCATCCTGAGACCAGGCAATCACGGTGGTGGTCAGAGCCAGGCTTATTATGTTAAGTAGCAGCAGCCCTGTCAGGCTTTCTACTCGCGTCGAGCCCAGGCCCAACACCATGTTAAGGGCCACCAGCACCACGGCCAGGCCGGGGGCAAGGGACGTCTCAACCCCGACTCCCAGGGCCAACCCCTGGATCACACGCACGTGTTTGTGGAGGCGGAACAGCCCGTAAACGGGGACGAAGAGGGTGAGGGCGTGCCAGAAAGGATGGTGAACCTCCCTGGTCTCGCTTTGAAGATGCTTCCATGTGAGGTAGAGCCAGTAGAAGAAATACAGCCCGGAGGCCAATACCGATAGCAGAACGACCCGGCCCATGCTCAGCCGTAGGAAGCTCCCCTCCCTGAGCTCCTGCGCCCCACACGCGGAGCAGGAGCTGGCATTAGCCACGTTTAGCGCGCCGCACTTGGCGCAGAGCTTGTCAGCCACCGTTGCCTCCCAGACCTGTCTACCTTGAGCCAAGCTCAGGTCGTCGGTTACTTGAACCCCAGGCCCTTCTCCTTCAGACTCAAAAAACCGCTCTGGGCCACTATGACGTGGTCCAGCACCTCGATGTCCAGGAGCTTGCCGGCCTCTATGAGCTGCTCCGTGACCCGCACATCTTCCTGGCTGGGCGTGGGGTCTCCTGAGGGATGATTGTGCACCACGATGATGGCCGTGGCGTTGGCGCGCACCGCCTCCCTGAACACCTCTCCCGCCCGGATGACCGCGGAGCTCACGTTTCCCCGGTACACCTGGGGAATGGCCAGGACCTGGTTTCTGGTGTTGAGCAGCACGACCCGCAGGTGCTCCTGCTCCAGAAAGGCCATCTCTCCCTGGAGCAGATTGGCCACGTCCTGGGGAGAGCGGATGACGGCCCGCTCGTTCTCTTGGAGGGAGAGAAGGCGTCGGCCCAGCTCGAAGGCCGCCTGAACCTGGGCCGTCTTGGCCTCGCCACAGCCGTGAATGCTACACAGCTCATCGTAGCTGGCCCGGGCCAGCCCCGCCAGCCCGCCAAACTGGGACAGCAGACGAGTGCTCAGGCCGAGGACGCTCTCGGAAGGGGTGCCGGTGCGCAGGATGATGGCCAGGAGCTCCGAGTTGCTCAGGTAAGACGGCCCGTAGCTGCGAAGCCGCTCCCGGGGCCGCTCCGCCGCGGGGAGGTCCCGGATCATCAGGTGGTACTCTACCGGCCCCTTGCCTTCAGTCATTTCCCCAGATCGCCGCCACGACGGCGATGGCCCTTCCACCGTAGGTGGCCCCTATCATGGTGTTGAATCCCGACACGTCGGGACGACCATCCCCCTGCCTTCCCCCTTCCTGGCCAGGAAGGGGGAAGGCAGGGGGAGCCCTGCACCCACACTCAACTGTCGCTGCCCTGGTCTGACCATGTTCTACGGCTCGTGAGGTGTGGGTCTGGGCCAAGCCCAGTCTGGGGAACACCCCCAGACCCTCGGCAAAGGGATTCCCATCCACTGGATGGGAGCCCTCCCCTCTGCACTCCTCCATTTTTCATCGGCCTGCTATGGTTTGACCTCTCAAGTCTCGCGGCAGCTGGAGCAGACATAGCTGTCCCCCTGCTCCAGGGCTATACCCAGAGGGACGTTGCGAGTGCGACCGCAAAGGGTGCAGATCACGGCCTGGAGAGGGGCCTTACCCCGATCAGGCTCCCCTCCATATCCACGAAAACCGTGATAGTCGGGATCAAGGCGCCTCATCGCCTGAAACCGCTCCTGGTCCTTGCGGCGGCTCATGGCTCCTCCCAGAAGCTGTTCGGAAAACCCTCACCCCCTGTGTCCCCCTCTCCCTTGCTAAGGGAGAGGGGGAGGAAAAGGAATCTGGGGGACACCCCCAGACCCCCGTCAGAAGGGGCTTCGCCCCCTCTGCACTCCCCCTCTTTCATCAGCCTGCTAATAGCCTGACGCGACGCTAGATGATGGATACAACAGCCCCGGCGGCTTCCAGCTTCTCCTTGATCCGGGCGGCTTCCTCCTTGGAGACCGCCTCCTTGACAGCCTTGGGGGCGCTCTCTACCAGGTCCTTGGCCTCCTTGAGACCCAGGGTGGTGACCTCTCGGACGCCCTTGATGACGTTGATCTTGTTGGGCCCTATCTCCTTGAGGATGACGTCGAACTCCGTCTTCTCCTCTACCTCTACAGGAGCCGATGCCGTGGCTCCACCCGCGGGGGCAGCCACCATGGTCATGGTCGCCGCGCTCACGCCAAACGCCTTTTCCAGCATCTTCACCAGCTCCGCCAGCTCCAGCACCGACATCCCTTTGACGGCCTCAAGCACCTCTTCCTTGTTCATACTCTATCCTCCCTTGCGAATCTCTTTGATTAGACAGACAGCCTGCTAGCTCTTCGGCTCCAACTGCTCTACCCGACGTTGCAAGACGACAACGAAGCCCTTCAGAATACCGTTGAGGGCATTCACCAGCCCCGCCATGGGCGCTTGCATCTGCCCTATCAGTCTGGCCACCAGCTCATCCCTCGGGGGCAGCAAAGCCAGGCTTCCAACCTGCTCCGCCGTAAGGACGGTGGAACCCATCATGGCCCCATGGATTACCAGGGGTATTCGGGTGGAGCTAACATAGCTGCTGATGGCCCTGGCCACAGCGACCTCGTCTCCATAGCCAAAGGCCATGGCCGTGGGGCCTTTCAGCACGCTGACTATCTTCTCCCTTCCCAGCTCCCGGGCAGCTCTGAGGGCCAGGGTGTTCTTGACCACCTTGTACTCCACCCCCTGTTCCCTAAGATGCCTCCTCAGCCCCGTCACCACCGAACCGGTAAGGCCCTGGTACCCGATGGCAACGGCTATGGTGCTCCGGCCCAGCCTCTCTTTTATCTCCTCTACCTGCTTTTCCTTTTGGGGAGTAGGCACGATGCTCCTTTCACAAGCTTGGGCTCCCCGAGCCAGAACGCTGGGGAGCCCAAACCACCCCAGTGACGGGGAAGGGTCCTTTGCTTCCTGCCTCGGCGGGCACCTGCTATCCTTTAAGGCCGAACGGCCACCCGCTATCTACGGCAACGCCTTCATCAGGCTCTCACAGACACCATCCTGGAAACGTCTAGCTTGATACTGGGTCCCATAGTAGTGGTGAGGTACGCCGTCTGTATAAACTGGCCCTTTACTGCCGAGGGGCGGGCCTTCACTACCGAGTCCACCATGGCAGCCAGGTTTTCCACCAGCTTCTCGCTGTCGAAGCTCACCTTGCCCACAGGCACGTGAATGATGGCCGTGCGGTCCAGGCGGAACTCCACTCTTCCCTTCTTGGCCTCCTCGATGGCTCGGCGGAGGTCTTGAGGTTGCACCACGGTGCCCCCTCTGGGGTTGGGCATCAGGCCCTTCCGCCCAAGAATGCGCCCCAGGCGGCCTATTCGGCCCATGATGTCGGGAGTGGCTATGGCCACGTCGAACTCCAGCCAGCCCTCCTCAATCTTTTTCGCCATATCCTCGTCCCCCACGTAGTCCGCTCCCGCAGCCCTGGCAAGGGTCGCCCCCTCACCCAGGGCGAAAACCAGGACCCGGATGTTCCTCCCCAGGCCATGGGGCATGAGGACTACCCCCCGCACCAGCTGGTCGGCGTGGCGAGGGTCTGAGGCGGTGCGCAGATGGAGCTCCACCGTCTCATCAAACTTGGCCCTGGCCATTTGCTTGGCCAGTTCCACCGCCTCCGCAGGAGAGTAGGTCTTATCCTTCTCTACCGCCTTGGCCGCCTCCAGATAGTTCTTCCCCCGCTTTACCATGGCTCGCTGCCTCTCTTATCCTGTAATCTCAATGCCCATGCTCTTGGCCGTTCCCTCGACAATCTTCATGGCTGCCTCCACATCGGGGGCGTTGAGGTCCGCCAGCTTCTGCTGGGCGATCTCTCGCACTGCCTCCCTGGAGATGGCACCCACCTGCTGCCTCTTGGCAGCGGTGCTCCCCTTCTCCACCCCCGCGGCCCTTCGTATCAGGTCAGAGGCAGGAGGCGTCTTGGTGACAAAGCTGAAGGACCGGTCCTGGTAGATGGTGATATGCACCGGGACGATGGTGCCCTCCCGGGAGGCGGTCTGCTCGTTGTAGTCCTTGACGAAGGCCATGATGTTCACGCCGTGCTGGCCCAGCGCCGGACCGACAGGAGGCGCGGGGGTTGCCTTGCCCGCGGGTATCTGGAGTTTAACTATGGCACGTATTTTTTTAGCCAAGAGAGCCTCCTAAAGCTTCTCCACCTGGAGGAAATCCAACTCCACGGGGGTCTCTCTGCCAAAGAAGGAGACCAGGATTCTAACCTTGCCCCGATCGGACATGACCTGATCAACCACTCCCATGAAGTCTGTGAAGGGACCATCGGTGATACGCACGCTCTGGCCCATGGTTAGACCGACCTTTACCCTTGGGGCTTCGGACTCCATCTGCTTGAGTATAGCCTCCACCTCGTGCTCCTCCAGGGGCACGGGTTTGGGCCTTCGTTCCCGCTCGTCCTCCGCCGACACGAAACCGGTAACCCCCGGGGTGTTCCGCACCACGTGCCAGCTGCTATCATCCATAGCCATCTGGATCAGAATGTATCCAGGAAATACCTTTCGGCGCACGGACCGCCGTTTTCCTTCCCTGATCTCTATCTCCTCCTCAGTGGGAACGACAATCCGGAATATCCTGTCCTTTACGTCCATGGTCGCGACCCGCTGTTCCAGGTTCTTCTTCACCCGTTCCTCCTGGCCGGAGTAGGTGTGAATGATGTACCAGCGGGTCTCTTTTTCACCAGTTGTGCTCATGGGTATCAAAGGAAGATGACCTCCACTCCTATATCAACAGTCTGAAGAGCTGGCCGAAGGCCATATCTATGAGCCCCAGGAAGACGCCCACAGAGAGTGAGATGACTATGACCAGAACGGCAAGGCGAGTGGCCTGCTCCCTGGTGGGCCAGACCACCTTCTTGAGCTCGGCAATGGTCTCGCGGAAGAACTGAGGGCTCTGGGCTCCCCCAGCCAACTCAGAGCCTGCCTGCCGCAGGGTCCGCCTCACGGGTGCTTTGGCCACGGCTCTCTACCTTATCTCCCGATGGGTCTTGTGCTGACGGCAACGCGGGCAGTACTTGGAAAGCTCCAGGCGCTGCGGGTCACTACGCTGGTTCTTCACGGTGGTGTAGTTACGCTCCCGGCAATCGCCGCAAGCCAGGGTAATAATGGGACGGGCCTCCCCCTTTTTCTTAGCCATTTTCCTTAATCTTCCATCTTGGTGACCACGCCTGCTCCCACGGTCCGCCCACCCTCTCTAATGGCAAAGCGCAGACCGTTTTCCATGGCCACCGGACTCATCAGCTTTATCCCCATCTTCACGTTGTCTCCGGGCATGATCATCTCCACCCCTGCAGGAAGGGTGATCTCGCCGGTGACGTCGGTGGTGCGGATGTAGAACTGGGGCTTGTAGCCATTGAAGAAGGGCGTGTGACGACCCCCCTCTTCTTTGCTCAAAACATACACCTCGGCTTCGGCCACGGAATGGGGTTTGATGGACCCCGCCTTGGCCAGGACCTGTCCTCTCTCCACGTCCTCCCGCTCAATGCCTCGCAGCAGGCAGCCAACGGCATCTCCGGGCTCTCCCTCGTCCAGGGTCTTGTGGAACATCTCCACCCCTGTAACCACCGCCTTTCGGGTCGTTCCCATTCCCACAATCTCCACCTCGTCTCCCGTCTTGACCACGCCTCTCTCTATGCGACCCGTTACCACCGTGCCCCTTCCCTTGATGCCAAAGACGTCTTCGATGGGCAGGAGGAAGGGCAACTCCCGGGGACGCTGCGGGATGGGGATGAACTCATCCACGGCATCCATGAGCGCCAGAATCTTGCCACACCACTCGCAGGACCTCTCCCCACACCCGCACTCAAGAGCCTTGGTGGCGCTCACCCGCCGGATGGGGATGTCGTCCCCAGGGAACTCGTATCTGGTGAGCAGCTCCCTTACCTCCATCTCCACCAGCTCCAGCAGCTCGGGGTCCTCCATGGCATCTACCTTGTTGAGAGCGACCACAATGCTGGGCACCTGCACCTGGCGAGCCAACAGGATGTGCTCCCGGGTCTGGGGCATGGGGCCATCGGGGGCGCTCACCACCAGGATGGCGCCGTCCATCTGGGCAGCGCCGGTGATCATGTTCTTGATGTAGTCGGCGTGGCCGGGGCAGTCCACATGGGCGTAATGCCTATTCTCCGTTTCGTACTCCACGTGCTGGATGGCAATGGTAAGCCCTCTGGCCTTCTCTTCTGGAGCGTTGTCGATGGTGTCGAAGGCTCTGAACTGAGTGGTGCTGTTCTTACTCAGCACCAGGGTTATGGCCGAGGTAAGACTGGTCTTCCCGTGGTCCACATGTCCTATGGTCCCTACGTTTGCATGGGGTTTGGTCCGCTCGAATCTTCTCTTAGACATAGTTCTCTACCTCCTTAAGTCTCCTCACATGGAGCCCACAACCGGACTTGAACCGGTGACCCCGTTCTTACCAAGAACGTGCTCTACCGCTGAGCTATGTGGGCCTCGTTTTCCCCTTTTTAATCCCTCTCTGGTGGAGGGGGTAGGATTCGAACCTACGAAGCCCTTCCGGGCGCCAGATTTACAGTCTGGTGGTATTAGCCGCTCACCCACCCCTCCAGGGCGCTTAGATTCTATCACTTGCGGAAAGGGCATGCCAAGCCCCTCCTCATGATACTGAATCAACCTCCCCAGCTTCCACAGCCCGAGAGGGGATTCGAACCCACCAACCTACCGATTACAAATCGGTTGCGCTACCATTGCGCTACTCGGGCATCTCGCCCCTATCCTGACAACATAATACAACTTCCCTCAAGGGGAAGCTAGTGGTAATGATAGCACAGTCTTGCAAGCCTTTCCACCCCCTGAAAAGGGGACTCTCCCTGAAGGACTACTATATGAAGACAGCCAGCAAAAGTCAAACAGAACCCGGTTCTATTTGCTATCTAGTGGTAGCATCAAAAGCCTATCCTGCTATGCCTGAGCCTTCTGTCCTTGAGCCTTGGCAACGGCTCTGTCCTCAGCC
>JACVQK010000023.1 GCA_015661155.1 Dehalococcoidia bacterium
CTCACTGAAGGTGGGGGCAAACTTGGTGTTGACGGCCACACCTGTGGCGCCGGTAGCAAAGAGGGTGGAACTCACCATGGGTGCGGTGGTGTCCGGGGTTGCACCCGTTGTCCAGCTCCAGACATAGGGGCTTGCCATTGCGTTGCCCGCCAGGTCCCTGGCCCCGGTGGTCACCGTGGCGGTATAGGTGGTGCTGGCCGCGAGATTGGCTGCCGGCGTGAAGACCGCAGTCACACCAGTGTAAACGATGGTGCCAACTACGGGAGTCCCGCCAGGCCCTGTCACCGTAAATGTGGCAGAGGTGACGGTCAAGGGGTCCATCGCCTCACTGAAGGTGGGGGCAAACTTGGTGTTGACGGCCACACCTGTGGCGCCGGTAGCAAAGAGGGTGGAACTCACCATGGGTGCGGTGGTGTCCGGGGTACCATGGGTGCGGTGGTGTCCGGGGTGGGTATAGGGGTGGGTGTAGGTGTGGGTGTAGGTGTGGGTGTAGGTGTGGGAATCGACGTTGCCGTGGATATAGGACGAGCAGTCGATGTTGGTGTGGCCTTGCTACAAGCTGACACAAGTATCATGGCAAGTACCAAGATCAGGGATACAGTGAGCCAGCGCATGGTATTCCGTTTCATTTCAAACCCTCCTCAGTAGATACAACGCTGGCAATCCCCCCACAGCACGAACTGAGGTGGACTACCTAGCCACCGTAAGTATCTATCCTGGATTCAGGGGCCAGAAGCCGCTTAGGGGGGTATTGGACTGGGCTGTTGGTGCCGAGCGGCTAATCTGTTCAAGGGTTGCAAAGGGAACTATTGACAAAATTTTGGGGGGGGTAATATGGCACTTAGGGGGGGGGAGTAATTGCGCTTAAGGATATCAGCAAGGAGGTAGCTACATGGTGAAGGAGCCCGTAGAGAGGGGGACTCTCAGAATCCTGTTGATCGGCTTCAGTCCGGTTACCCGGGTGGGCCTGCAAGCTATTCTGGCTACGGACAAGGGACTCGAAGCGGTCGGAGAGGTTACGAATGGACATGCAGCTCTTCTGCAGATGAGAGAGCAATCTGCCCGGGGGCGACCCGTCGATATCGTCTTGACCGAGACTCGGAACAGCGAGGTGGATGGCGTGCAAGCGACGAGGCTGGTCAAGGAGGAATTCCCAGGGGTCTCGGTCCTGGTGCTAACGGAGTCCGACAACGATTCCCATGTCATTGATGCCATCCACGCGGGAGCGGGGGGGTATATCTTTCTCAAAGAGATGGCCCCGAAAGCGCTGCTGGAGAGCATCTATCGCGTGGTCGAGGGTGGCACGCAGATGAAGACGGAACTGCTGCGCAAGGCCGTGGACGCCCTGATTCAAAACGGCCGAAAGACGCTTGCAGAGCGCACGGCTGAGGCTGCCCACCTCAGCCCCAGGGAGGTCGATGTGCTCAGGCTCATGGCCAACGGAGACACGAACAAGACGGTCAGCGAAGCTCTCGGCATCTCCTTGGATACGACCAAGAAACACATCCAAAACGTAATCGGCAAGCTGGGAGCGCGCAGCCGCACCCATGCAGCGATTATCGCGGCCCAGGCCGGTATTGTCGGAAGCCCCGTAACGTTGGCGGTGCCGGCGTAAGGGGGTGATGAAGGAGCGCAGGCCAGGGTAGAGGACGCCTTCTCCGCCACTCGCGCTGTCCGGCGTCGTCGGAGCGACCCTGTCGCCGTCGACTCTGTCCCCGGTCCGCAACAGAGCCAGATACGCGCCGTATTGGAGTAGACGTCCTCCTGCTGCCGGTCCAGCTTCACCCGAATGTCAGTTGAATTTTGAGCATATCGGTGAAGCATGACGGGCATTGGGGTTGTGGCAATTTTCTTACGGTTGTGGCAAAGAGCGGAACTAACCGGCATTAGGCAGAGGTCCCAGGGCGATCCTGGGGCCTCGTCGTCAAGACGTATAATAACAAGTGAGCTTGAGCACAGTTGCAGCGGGAGAGACGGACATCTGGTCAGCGAGTCGATGATCTGAGGAGGGGATGCCGAGGTCGCACTTGCCGGAGGTGCCATTTTGGCAAATTCACCGTTCGCGAATCACCTTCGAAGCCTATTGCTCAAAGAACAGGTTCAATGGGGTCCGAAGTCAGTGCCCAATGTCTCACCTTTGTCATCTTGGCAGAGGTCCAGTTTGCATACCTGCTGGCGCGAGAAAAGGAAGCAAACAATGGGGTCAGAAAACGGCCGGAAATCAGCTATGGTCTGGGCGAGATTCTGGTTGGCAAACAAGCGGACGTTTATTGCGACTTATACGGATAGATTTCGCTCCCCATTCAGGGTTCGGACATACCGTCTGGCGGTCAATCTACCGATCCAGCTTGAGGAGAGCCAGGAAGGCCTCCTGGGGTATCTCCACGTTCCCGACCCGCTTCATGCGCTTCTTCCCCTCGGCCTGCTTCTCCAGCAGCTTGCGCTTGCGGGTGATGTCGCCGCCGTAGCACTTGGCAATCACGTTCTTGCGGAGCGCCCGGATGGTCTCGCGGGCGATGATGCGGTTGCCCGCTGCCGCCTGGATGGGTATCTCGAAGAGCTGACGGGGTATCAGGGTCTTCAGCTTCCCCACCAGGGACTTCCCAAGCTGGTAGGCCCTGTCCCGGTGGGTGATGAGGGAGAGGGCGTCCACCACCTGGTTGTTCACCATCAGCTCCAGCTTCACCAGGGGCGCTGCCCGGTAGTGGGAGAGGGAGTAGTCCATGGAGGCGTACCCCTGGGTGCGGGACTTGAGCTGGTCGTAGAAGTCCACCAGCACCTCGGATAGCGGCGCCTGGCACTCCATGAGCACCCGTGCCTCTGAGGAGACGCTGTTATCCTCATCGGAGGCCCCCGTCCCCTGAAGGTACTCCATCCGCTTGAACTCTCCCCGCCGCTCGGTGACCAGCTCCATGGCTGTGCCGATGTACCTGGCCGGCATGACGATGCTCAGGGAGAGCCACGGCTCCCTCATCTCGGCGATATCCTGGACAGGGGGAAGCTTGGCCGGACTGTCCACCACTACCTCCGTCCCCTTTACCAGGGCCACCTGGTAGGCGACGCTGGGAGCGGTGAAGAGCAGGTTCAGCCCGTACTCCCGCTCCAGGCGCTCCTGGACAATCTCCATGTGAAGCAGCCCCAGAAAGCCACACCTGAAACCGAAGCCCAGGGCGGCGCTGGTCTCCAGCTCATAGCTAAGGGCGGCATCGCTGAGCTGTAGCTTCTCCATGGCACTCCGCAGGTCCCCGTAGTTCTCCCCCTCCGCCGGGTAGAGCCCTGCGAAGACCATGGGCTTCAGGGGTCGGTAGCCGGGCATGGGCTCCGTGGCGGGCCTGTCTGAGAGGGTGATGGTATCTCCCACCCTGCACTCCCGAACGGTTTTCAGCCCGGTGGCTATATATCCCACCTCGCCCGCGTGAAGCCTCTCCACCTCCGTCAGACGGGGACGGAAGACCCCCACCTCCAGGACCTCGCACCGGGAGCCGGCGGACATCATCAGGACATCGGCTCCCTTTTCGACGGAGCCGCTGAAGAGGCGGACGTAGGCCACCACCCCCTTGTAGGGGTCGTAGGCGGAGTCGAAGACCAGGGCCCGCAGAGGCTCGGAGGCACCCTCCGGGGGAGGAACCCTCTGGATGATGGCCTCGATGAGGTCGGGTACTCCCCTGCCATCCTTGGCGGAGACGAAGAGTATCTCATCCTCCTTGAAACCAAAGGCCTGCTGTAGCTCCTGGGAAACCCTCTGGGGCTGGGCCACGGGAAGGTCTATCTTGTTCACCACGGGGATGATGGTCAGGTCGTGCTCCATAGCCAGATACACGTTGGCCAGGGTCTGGGCCTGGATTCCCTGACTGGCGTCCACTATCAGGAGGGCCCCCTCGCAGGCGGCCAGAGCGCGGGATACCTCGTAGCTGAAGTCCACGTGCCCCGGCGTGTCGATGAGGTTGAGCTGGTACTCCCCGTCGCTGGCGGTGTAGGCCATCCGCACGGCCTTGCCTTTGATGGTGATGCCCCGCTCCCGCTCCAGGTCCATCTGGTCCATGAACTGGTCCGTCATCTCCCGCGCGCTCACGGTGCCCGTGATCTCCAGGAGGCGGTCTGCCAGGGTGGATTTGCCGTGGTCTATGTGGGCTATGATGCAGAAGTTACGAATTCGACTGGCGTCCATGTCAAGCCCATGGTAGCACAGGGGTGGATTTCTCTCAAGCGAAGGCGCTCGTCCAGCAGGGTGCACATCGGGTGGGAGGTTCCTGGTGCGCTCCCTTTGCCGACTGCCCAAGGAGAGCATCCTGGCAGCAGACGCCGGAGCAAAGGGAAGGGGGAGCTTATAGCTCCCCCTTCCCTGTCTGTGGCTTGTCTGGCCTCAGGTTAGATGCGTATGCAGGCCGCCCAATGGTCAGGGGATACCAGCCTAAGCTCCGGCTTCCTCTGGCTGCACTCCTCTATGGCTATGGGGCACCTGGGATGGAACACGCATCCCGAGGGGGGATGAAGGGGACTGGGCACATCGCCCTGGAGAACAATACGCTCCCTCTGGCTCTCCACAACGGGGTCGGGGATGGGGACCGCGGAGAGCAGGGCCTTGGTGTAGGGGTGTAGCGGGTTCTCGTACAGCTCATTCCGGCCTGTGATCTCGGCGATCTTGCCCAGATACATCACCGTAACCCGGTCGCTGATGTGACGCACCACCGAGAGGTCGTGGGCGATGAAGAGGTAGGTCAGGCCGAACTGCTCTTGAAGCTGCTCCAGGAGGTTTATGAGCTGGGCCTGGATGGACACGTCCAGGGCGGATATGGGCTCGTCGCAGACGATGAAGCTGGGCCTCACCGCCAGGGCCCGGCCAACTCCGATGCGCTGTCGCTGCCCTCCACTGAACTCGTGGGGGAACCTGTCGGACATGTAGGGGTTCAACCCCACCGTCATGAGGAGCTCTGCTACCTGTTCCCTGTACTCCGCGCGGTTTTTAGTCATCTTGTGCACGATGAGGGGCTCCCCCACGATGTTCCCCGCGCTCATCCGAGGGTTCAGGGAGCCGTAGGGGTCCTGAAAGGTCATCTGCATCCTGCGGCGAATGGGCCGAAGCTGTTTTTCCTTGAGCTTCGCCAGGTCGACCCCTTCGAAGAAGACCTGCCCTGAGGTGGGACGGTACAGCTGCAGAATGGTGCGCCCCACAGTGGTCTTGCCGCAACCGCTCTCCCCCACCAGTCCCATGGTCTCGCCTCTGCGGATGGAGAAGCTGACGTCGTCCACCGCCTTGACATCGGCGATTTTCTTCTGGATTATTATCCCCTTTTTCACGGGGAAGTACTTCACCAGGTTTTTCACGTCTACCAGTATCTCTTCCTGCTGCATGTTACCCACGCTCCTCTGCACCCAGTTTCTCCCATATCCAGCAGGCCGAAGTGTGACCTTCGGACACTGCCATTAGCGGGGGGATTTCGGTGGCACACCGGTCAATGGCGTATCTACATCGGGCCATGAAGCTGCACCCCTTGGGCAACTCTATCAGGTCTGGAGGGAACCCCTCGATGGGTATCAACTTCTCTTTGACGCTCTCGTCCAGCCGCGGCACAGAGGCCAGCAGGCCCAGGGTGTACGGATGCCTCGGGTGCTTGTAGATATCCCGGGAGGAGCCCCTCTCGATGATCTTGCCGGCGTACATTACGTTGACCCGGTCCGCGTAGCGGGCCACCACTCCCAGGTTGTGGGTGATAATCAGCACTGACGTCCCCAACTCCTTGTTCAACCGCTGGATCAGCTCCAGAATCTGGGCCTGGATGGTCACGTCCAGGGCTGTGGTCGGCTCGTCGGCTATGAGTATCTTGGGGTTACAGCTGAGGCCCATGGCTATCATGACCCTCTGGCGCATGCCCCCGCTGTACTGGTGGGGATAGTCAGCCAGCCGGGGTTTGGCCTCTGGTATCCCGACCATCTCAAGCAACTCCGCGGCTCGATTGAGCGCCGCCTGCTTGTCCATGTGCAGGTGCAGCATCAGGGGTTCTATGAGCTGGGTCCCGATGGTGAGGACGGGATTCAGGGAGGTCATGGGCTCCTGGAAAATCATGGCTATGTCCTTGCCACGAACGTGCCGCATCTCGTCGTCACTCAGTTCCAGCAGGTTCTGCCCGTTGAAAATCACCTCCCCAGCCGCGATTTTCCCGGGCTTTGCGATGAGCCTCATAACGGACAGGGCACTGACGCTCTTGCCGCAACCGCTCTCCCCCACCAGTCCCAGGGTCTCCCCTTCATTCAGGTCGTAGGTAATTCCATCTACCGCCTTCACCACCCCCTCCGGCGTGAAGAAATACGTGGCCAGGTCTTTGACATCCAGAAGCTTGCCCACTTTCCCTCCGTCTATACCTCGGACTTTACTAGATCGCCCTTTGCCCTCTCTGGAACGACATCCAAGCGCCCCCCTCCTCCGACCACCAGCCCGGAGCCAGACCGCTGCTCCTGGGGAAGAGGAGACTCGAACTCCTACGCCTTAACGGCACATGATCCTAAGTCATGCTCGTCTGCCAGTTCCGACACTTCCCCGCTCTCTTCGCGATGACCCGCACAGGGCTCGAACCTGTAACCCGCTGATTAAGAGTCAGCTGCTCTACCAATTGAGCTAGCGGGCCTCTTCCTCCCCTTCGAGAGAAGCCTTGAAAATTAAGGGAAATCTAACACGGAACTCAAGATGTGTCAAGCATATCTGGGGTAGGTCTCGAGATTCGGTAGTGGTTCAGCTTGAATCCCCCAGGAGCGAAACTATATCTTCGATTGTCCAGATTCGGTCAGTTAGGCCAGCAGCCATCGCAGGAGTAGTAAGGTAGGGCTTGCTGAGGGTCTTATGTGGCCTAGCGAAGTTGTAGAACATGAAATGTAGGGATATGGCGTGCATGTGGTTCTCTAGCTTCTTGCTGAACCCATTTGTGAGCCTGGTAAAGCGCCTCATGCTTGTCCTCATGGTAAGATTCTGACGCTCTACATAGCTGGTAGAGATGTGCTCTTTATCGGGCTTTCCCTGGATTACTGTGGTTTCAGTACCCACGCACTCAGCAGGGCTATATCTGCGTCCAGCTTCACGCTCAGGCTCAGTAGCACCGTAAATCTTGACCAACATGGCGTAGTCTACTTCGCTCCCGAATACACCCTCTATGGCCTGTAGGTATGCCTTGTGTCCATCAGTAGTGACCTGGACTCGATTAGCCAGTCGGGAGCGAAGATTCGATATGAAGTACCATGCGTCTCGTCCATCCCGCTTGCCAACATGCCAGCAGGGTACTAGCTTGGTCTCTGAGTCTATGGCTGTCCATGTCCAGACATCTCCGTATCCAAACTCGCCCTTGTGTTCCTCTGGCACATTCTTTTCCTTGGCATAACAGAACTCCCAAATCTCGTCGCACTGGATGTAGCGGAGATTGAGATTGCGGAGTGTAACGTCCTGATAGTCCAGGCAGGCAGAGCCAAGGTCGGCCAGGAGCTTCAACACCGTGTTCTTTGAAACGCCGTTCATCCGGACGATGCCGTTGATGCTGTTGCCTTCCACCAGGGCCTTAACGACCTGTACGCGTCGCTCTTTGGATAACTTGTTCATACTGAACTAAGTATACCATATCGCTTACGCATTGTCAATATGGAAACTGAATTATTTTGCCTTGGTGGTCGTCATCTTTGAGGGACACCCTTGGATTGCTTCCACTGGCAAGATAACCATCGGGGAGTCCTGCCAATTGCTCGATATCAGTAGTGGCGTAAGGCAATAGGGTTCTAATCCCAGCGAGACTCACTCGTCCTCTGGTCAACCCTAGTTCTAACGCAGCTCTTAACAAAGAGGGTTCCTCTATGGGGATGTCGCTATCATAAGGTTCCCACTTACTCCACCGCCTGCTACCGATTGCTTTCATCAATCTGCGTAGTTCATCTGGCGATACTAGGTCTAGCGCCTTCAATCGCATCACCATAGCTGATACTGAGACTCTCCAAGTCCATTTCAGGGACAACAGCCAATCTAGCGTCGGTATCATGATGCTACTGGCAAATGGTTCTTCAGGTAACAGGAATGCCCCAGCAAAATAATGAGCATCTTGCTCAACCCTCCGCAACGTGTCTCTGTTGTTCAGCGTTTCTGTGTCGATAGAACGATGAAGCACAAGGTGACCCAACTCATGAGCAGCATCAAATCGGGAACGCACGGCTGACCTCTTGTCAGCACCTAGCACTATATGAGGGCCATCGGTACACCAGGCAGAATAGGCGTCCAATGTATCATCTTCAAAACGATACCGGGCGACGACAATGCCTTTATCCTCTAGCAGTTCTACCATATTAGGGACTGGATTCGTCCCTAAAGCCCAATACTTCCTCAATTCGAAAGCTGCCTTTTCGATCTCACGCTCACTCAAATGTCTGGGGTTGTCGGGGAACTCCCAATCAGGAATATCGGGATTGGGTAAACTAGCGAAAGTTCGCACGTACTCTGAGATGGTTACATGCCATTGCAGGCGACGCCGTTCTTTGCTGCGTGCTGCCTTCGTGGAAGAGGCTAGGGAGCGGAAGAATATTTTGCCAGCCAATGACTGTTCATTGTCCTTTTGAAAAAAGAACGTCAACGGAAGGTTTAAGACCTGGGCAAGTCTGGATTGCGTATCAAGGTTGGGTGCAATGTCGCCATGCTCGAAACGGGAAATGGCCGAGGGGGATACCCCAGCCAAATCAGCCAAGGAAAGTGCAGTGAGATTCCTCGCCTCTCTCGCTTCTCTAAGTTTGCTCCCAATAAATCTATTCATAGCTACTCCGCTCACATAGCTTGTTCTTCAGGCCAGAGGGCGATATCCCTCGGCAATCGCTCCTTTCGCTGGGCAATTGCCAGATGGGAAAGTAGGTCAATACGGCCTGGGGCAAAGTTCGACCAGTCGGCATAGGGAAATCGAACAACGACAAAGCCTGGACGAGCCTCGTCCCTCGACCTGGGGTAATAGCTGGAAGGACCGTAGAGAACTACGGCCAGAAGGGCATCACCAATACCATCCGACAATTGCTCAAAACCTGGCAGCGCCATCTGTGGATTCTCCGCTAAGGAATCCCTATAGGCAGCTTGTCTTGGTTTATCGTCTTGGCTCTCAACCGCAGCAGGAACAATAACAACACGCCCAGCTACAAGTTCAACGTGGCTATAGTTCCCTGCCTTGTTCGGTTTCTCTTGGGTACTGACAGCAAAGCGACTGCTCAGATGATGGACGCCAGTCTCAACATATGCCCGTCTATACAGAGGGAACATGTCTCTCCGAACTCCGGGCAATAGCTCGGCATCTTTCCTAAAGGCTTCCTCAGTAGCTTGCTGAATGATACGCGGGATCCTCAGCGCGACTTCGTACGGGACATCCTCAGAGAATATCTTGGTGTAACGCGAGCGGTCAGTAAACCCAAATACCATTTTACTATTGCCCTCCAACTACCACAAATAATTTACTCTGAGAGCATTATAGCTGTGTACGGATTTACTGTCAACTACTAAATTCTCCACTTGGATGCCATCTAGCCTGAGCCGCCTTCCGTGCGCTTTCTCGCCGTTCCTCTGGCGTCATTTTGGCAGCCCGTGCCTTGCCACCCTTCTTACCACCCATTCGTCCAAGGGCTACAGCAGCCGCGTGGCGTTCCTCTGGTGTGGGTTCAGAGACTTGGGGTTGCCCTAGAACTTTCTCTAGTTCCTCACCCGTAGCCAGTGCTACAGTGGACTTGGCGCGGACGTTTGTGTCTCTAGGGCGCTTTTGTTTGCGTGAGCGGTCAGCCATACGTTAAGGCTAACAGCTATTGCCCTGGACTGTCAACTTCAAACTGAACCACTACCTGATTGTGGCGTGGGTTGTGTTCCGATACTCCCAGGGCATAGCCAACTTCCTTGGTAAGGGGGGTCTACTGGCTTTTTCCAAGGTAGCCTATCTGCTCCTGGTCGCCATTGCGGTGAAGCTCATCAGCCAGGGGATCATCGATATCGTCACTCAGCTACAGTAGACCAGGGATGCTGGTGTCGCGTCACCTGAACCAAGGTACATTGATAGCGTTCTCTCCAAGGGCGTATACCTCACCCCCTGCCCTCGCTCCTCGCTTTCCTTGACAACCCCATGAGGGCTATGCTAATGTTCGGGCGCAGTTGGCTGCTGCTTCCGAAGCTGGGCTGCTCGGTGTGCATTGGTCATCTTCCTTCCAAAACCAACCCGAGACGGCGGCCCTCTCCGCGGGGTGCGCCGCCTCACAAATGGGAAGACTGAGGTCGTTCAGGGGAGAAAGCGAGAACGCCTCATTTCTGAGGGATGATGAGAGCTGCCTTTTCCGGGGAGAGAAAGAGCGCCCGACTTCTGGAGCAGTGCAGCGAGATGCTGAGGGACCGTCGGCTCATCCTCGCCAGCAACCGAGGGCCGGTGGAGTACCACATCTCCCCTGACGGCCAGTTGCAGGCCGGTCGCGGCAGCGGTGGCGTGGTCACTGCCCTCAGCACCCTGACCAGCTCTGTGGATTTCGCGTGGGTGGCCAGCGCCATGGGAGAGGGTGACCGCCGCGCCGCTCAGCAAGCAGAGGGGGGCAGGATCAGGTCTCCCCTTCCGGGGCAGCATCTTTCTCTCAGGTACGTCGTGACCCCCAGGCGGATGTACCACAAGTTCTACAACGTATTCTGCAACCCCCTGCTCTGGTTCTTGCAGCACTACATGTGGAGCTCTGCCTACACACCCAACGTGGACGATACCGTCTACGATGCGTGGAATACGGGGTACGTTCCCGTTAACCAGGCCTTTGCTGATGCCATCGTGGAGGAGGCCAAACATAGCGTGCGCCCCCCCTACGTGATGCTCCACGACTACCACCTCTACCTGACACCAGGCATGATTCGCAGTGCCCTGCCGGAGGCGCTCATCCAGCACTTCATCCACATTCCCTGGCCCGATGCCGGCTACTGGCAGATAATCCCCTCTTTCATGCGGCGCGCCATCTGTGAGGGCCTGTGTGCCTGCGACATCGTGGGTTTCCAGACCTCCCGGGACGTGCGGAGCTTCCTCCAGAGCTGTGAGATGTTCCTGGAGGGTGCCCAGGTTGACCATACCAATTGCACTGTCCGCCTCAATGGCCGGGAGACGGCAGTTCGGTGCTATCCCCTTTCCATAGACGTAGAGGAGATGAGGAGAATCGCCGACTCCCCCAGGGCCCTGGAGCATGAGAAGAAGCTCAGGCCCCTGTTGGGGGAGAAGACCATCGTCAGGGTAGACCGCCTGGAGCCCAATAAGAACATCGTAAGGGGTTTCCATGCCTATCAGCTCCTGCTATCGCGTTGTCCCGAGCTCCACGGGAAGGTCAAGTTTCTCGCTTTCCTTGTTCCCTCTCGCACCCACATACGGCAGTATCAGAGGTACCTTGAGGAGGTGGATGCCCTGGTTGGGGAGATAAACCAGACCTTTGGCCGGGAGGGGTGGCAGCCGGTAACGGTGTTCTACGAGAACAACTACACCCAGGCCATGGCCGCGATGAAGCTGTACGACGTTCTTCTGGTGAACTCCGTCATCGATGGCATGAACCTGGTGGCCAAGGAGGGGCCTGTGGTGAACACCCGGGGCGGTATCCTCATTCTCTCCGAAACGGCAGGGGCGTATGCCCAGCTCCAGGAGGGGGCGATAGGCGTAGCCCCCGCGGATGTGGAGGGCACTGCCCAGGCCATGTACCAGGCCATCACGGCGTCGGTGGAGGAGAGGGAGAGGCGCGCCAGTATCCTCGCCCAGGAGGTGGAGCGAGAGGACGTTATCCACTGGATGGCGCGCCAGATGGAGGACCTGAAGGCGCTGGCGTAGGATGGGGGGAGGGTGTCGTCCCGACAGGTCTGGATTGGCCTCGCGGCGTCGCTACCCATAGAGCGCGGCGTTACCGCCGGAAGCACCAGGCAAGCTGCTTTTCTCTTGTCCCGGCAAAGCGTATGTGGTAAGATTTCATTGAACAATGATTCAATGAGCCAATAATGGAGGAGACTTCGATGGGTAGTCTAACAAAGCTAACCAGTGGCGGGCAGATCACTCTTCCCAAGGAGATCAGGATAAAGACCAACATGCAGCCCGGCGATTTTGTTGAGGTCAAGCTCGACAAGGAGGGGCGCATAGTGTTGACGCCGAAGAAGCTCGTGGACGCCAGCCAGGCTTACTTCTGGACTGAGGAGTGGCAAAAGGGGGAACGCAAGGCAGACGCGGATATTAAAGCTGGCCGGGTGAAGACGTTCAAGTCAGCCGCTGACGCAGTGAAGCATCTTGAGGACAAAGCATAGCTTTGGAAATCCTCTTCACCGAGCAGTTTGAACAGGCATATGAGAGGCTCACCAGGGCCGAAAAACGGAGCGTCCGCAAGGCACTCGCCCTATTGGGCGATAACCCCAAGTACCCCAGTCTCCGTGTCAAGAAGATGGAAGGCGGGAAGGACATCTGGGAAGCTCGCCCTTCAAGGAGACTGCGCATGACTTTTGAGATGGCCGGAGAGACCATCTTCATGCGCAATGTGGGGGAGCATGATACGGTGCTGAAAAGGCCGTGACTTTCTGAAACGCCGGGCTAACGGTGAGAAGCGGCGTTACCGCCGGAGGCACAAGGCAAGCGCGCGAATCGATGGAACCAGAGGGTTCGAATCCACGCTGGCCCACCAATTAGTCACCTGTTTCGTGAGTTCCGCGCCAGGTGTTGTCGTGCTTATCGCCGATAAGCAGATGATAAGCCCGTAGGGCTTCCACCTTGGCCCTCAGCGATTGCGGCAGAGGCCGCTTTCCCGTCCGTATCTGCACGAGGAAGGGCTGACTCATGCCTGATTCCCTTGCAAGGCTTTCACGCAAGACATATGATTACGGTAAGCTGGCTGAGAATTTGTTGCTGTACCAACGAGGTGGGCGTACCAGTGCCTCTTACATCTGCTGCTCAAGCCTTCCACGATAGTCAGAAGGAACTATTGGACTTGATCGACATCATTGGCCAGGCGGTCTATGCGAGTGATGAGGCCGCGCGGCGTATAGCAGATGCATTCTTGGGGCTCAATGAGCAACTCAGCGATGCTAAAGAACTGTTCGATCTCACCGACGACCGAATAGACCTCCTGAATCGTCAACGAGAGGAGGGACGCGGGTTGGGAAACGCACTCAAACAGAAAGAGCCCCTGCTCGCCAGTCTCGTGTTCTGTCGATCGGTTGAAGACTTCGAAACCTACGTTGCCGCTCTTCTGGCATTAATCTTCCAGAAGAGACCAGAAACGCTGAAGTCGAGCAGAACGGTCAGGCTAGAAACTGTCTTGAGCTATTCGACAATGACAGACTTCATCGGTGCAGAGGCTGAGCGCAGAGTGCAGGAGATGTCCTATCTAGGGCTGGACAGGCTGTCTGAAGACCTAGAAGAGTCCCTTGGCTTCGGGCTCTTCACGTCTGCGGAAGACCTCACCAGGGCCGTGCGCATAACTGCCACTAGGAACCTGCTCGTGCACAACCGTGGAATTGTCAATCGGGTGTTTCTGTCCCGCGTGAAGGACACGCCCCGCAAGCTTGGAGACAAGATCAGCCTCGAGCTGAATCAAGCACTGGAAGAAGCAGTATTCCTGATAAATCACGCTTGGGATATCGACAAACGGGCGCGGGAGAAGTTCAACCTGGACGTAGCCAAGTTCGTGGCCTCCTGACCCTTCCTGCGGGCGTTCTTGGGGACCGCTATCCCAGTAAGTAAGGTGGGTGAAACCCACCTCTTGGCTGTGGTGTGTTTTGGGCGGTGGGTTTCGCTGCGCTACACCCACCCTACGGACTAAATGTGGGTGCAGGGCACGCCCTGCTACTCGAACACCCGCAGGATGTCGTACTTCGTGGTGCGCTGGGCTGGAGTGAAGCCAGCCTCCCTTATCATGGCCAGCACCTCCTCGGTGGTCGTGCGGCTGTAGAAGCCGGCCTCCTGCATCACCTTCTCCTCGAACAGCGTACCCCCGAAGTCGTCGGCCCCGAAGTGGAGGGCCACCTCGCCGGTCTTCTTCCCCTCGGAGAACCAGGACGCCTGGATGTGCTGGACGTTGTCCAGGTATATGCGGGCCAGGGCTATCATGCGCAAATACGGGTTGGGGCCCTGCTCCACCTTCACCCGCTTGCCCAGGGCGGTGTTCTCCCGCTTGTAGCTCCAGGGGACGAAGGCGGTGAAGCCGGAGACGCCCTCGGACAGGGCCTCGTCCTGAAGGGAGCGGGTGTACTCCAGGTGCTCGATGATGTCCTCTGGTTGCTCCAGGTGCCCGTACATCATGGTGGCGGTGGTGCGGTACCCCAGCCTGTGGGCCTCCCGGTGCACCTCCAACCACTGGTCCACCCGTCCCTTGGGCCACACGCGGCTGATGCGGCGCTTCACCCGGTTGGAGAGGACCTCGGCGCCCCCGCCTGGAAGGGTGGAGAGTCCCACCTCCTTCAAGCGGCGCAGCACCTCCGCCACCGGCAACTCCGAGACCTGGGACATCTTGCTTATCTCCGGCGCGGAGAAGAAGTGGGGCTGAATGTGAGGATAGCGCTGGCGGCTACAGCGCACCAGCTCTTCGTAATACTCCAGAGGCAGGCTGGGGTTGAGACCTCCCTGGAGCAGCACCGTGGTCACGCCCTGGGCCGCCGCCTGGCCCACCATATCCATGACCTGCTCCACGGTGCAGGTGTAGGCGTCAGCATCCCCCTCCGTGCGATAGAAGGCACAGAAGGTGCAGAAGGCGTCGCAGAGGTTGGTGTAGTTGAGACTTGTATCTATAACAAAGGTGACGATGGGGTCGGGGTTGTGCCGGTAGCGCACCTCCTGGGCCAGGCTTCCCAGCTCCAGCAGGTTGGCATCTTTCAGAAGAGCCAGCCCCTCCTCCGGAGTGACCCTTTCGCCGGAGAGCACTTTGGCCACCACACCCATCATGGTCATAGAGCCGCCTCCCTGGCCGCGCCAAGAGAGCGCCAGTCGCTCTTGAAAGCCTCGATGGCCTGGAAGTCCTCCCCGCTCAAGACGTACCGGAAGACCCGCAGGTAGTCGGCGACCTGCTGGGCCGTCATGCCCAAATCTGGGCGTTTATCGGCAATGGCCCTCAGGTTGCGGGCCATGTTCTCCGCCAAATTTCTCCTCAGCCTCCCGGCCAGCATCTCCTTGAGGCCCGGCTCCAGGGAGCGGCGCACCATCCACAGGGCAAACACGAAGGGCAGGCCCCTCCAGCGCAGCCACTCCTCCGCCAGGTCGTACCGGTGCGGGAAGCCATCCACCCGGTCGTGGGTTTGAAGGGCCTTATCTCCAATAAGAAGAAGGGCATCCAGGCGGGAGGAGTCCAGGCCGGCGTACTCCCGCACCTGGACCCGAAAACGTCGCTCCAGGATGAGCCTCAGCAGCTGGGATGCCGTGGCCGACTCCCCGGTGACGCCTATTACGGCGTCCGAAAGTTCCTGTACCGGCACGGTGGAGTACAGGAGGATGCTCTTGACAGGCCCCTTGACGGCGATGCCCATGTCTCCCAGAGGCTCATAGGTGTCCTCCAGGTCAAAGCCCTGGACAAGGGAGAAGGGAGCCGCGTCCAGCTCCTGGGCCTGGGCCAAAGGCCCCATAGCGCTGGGATGCATGGGGCAGAGCTGGATGCCCTCCGGGGCAAGCCCGTGGAAGAAAGGCTCGCAGTTCAGATACGGAATCTGCCCCACCCTAATCATCGTAGACATGGACCTCATGGTAGAGAGCATCCCGCTCCACAGGGACCTTGCCGGCGTCCCGGATAAGGCGCAGCATCCGCTCCCGAGCCAGGCCCACGGGGCTGGCCGCCCTGGCGGCATGGGCGATGCGCTCCTCGCCAATGGTGCCATCCAGGTCGCTGGCCCCGAAGCTCAGGGCAATGGACGCGGTCTCCTCCCCCATCATAACCCAGTAGGCCTTGATATGAGGAAAGTTGTCCAGCATCAGGCGGGATGTGGCGATGGTCTTCAGGTCATCCATGACCGACGCCTGGCGGGACACCAGGTGCGTATCCCCCACCTGGTACTCCAGGGGGATGAAGGCCAAAAACCCCGGCGCCTCGTCCTGGAGCTCCCGGAGGAGCACCATGTGCGCTATCCGCTCCTCGCAGGTCTCGATGTGGCCGTAGAGGAGGGTGGCGTTGGAGGCAATGCCCATCCTGTGGGCGATGCGATGGATGTCAAGCCACCTCCCGGCGGTGTTCTTGCCGGGGAAAAGGGCACTTCGGACCCGCTCGGAGAAGACCTCGGCACCTCCTCCGGGCATGGAGTCCAGGCCCGCGGCCTTCATCCGCGCCAACACCTCCTCCGGCGTCATTTTAAACCGCTTGCAGAAGTAGTCGATCTCCGAGGCCGTCCACGCCTTGATGCGAATGCCGGGGAAGGCCTCGTGGATGCTCCGGATGATCCCCTCGTACCTCTCCAAGGGCCAATCGGGATGATGCCCCCCAGTTATGTGAACCTCGTGCATCTCCGGGTCAAGCCTGGAGAGGATTTCATCTATGGTCATCTCATAAGCGCCGGCATCGCCCTTCTTCCTGGCGAAGTCGCAGAAGGTGCAGGAGAGAACGCAGAGGTTGGTGGGGTTTATCTGGCGGTTGAACACGAAGAAGACCCTGTCTCCCCACAGCTTGCGCTTGACGTAGTCGGCCATCTGGCCCAGGGCCAGGAGGTCGTGAGTCTGGAGACAGGCCAGACCGTCCTGGGCGGAGAGGCGCTGGCCCGCCTGCACCCTCTCCCAGACGGGGGCCAGGCCCTGGTCTCTGAAGCGGATGGCTGGTGGAGCCGATGGTGTGGTCACTGTCTCTGCACTCCCCACGAAGCTGCACGTCCCCTGCTTCAGGCGATTAGACCGACTGGTCAGTCTAATAATATACGCCCCTGGCGGCCGCGGGTCAAGAGGGTGGGAGTCATGGTTCTATTTGCTATCTAGTGGTAGCATCAAAAGCCTATCCTGCTATGCCTGAGCCTTCTGTCCTTGAGCCTTGGCAACGGCTCTGTCCTCAGCCTTTG
>JACVQK010000074.1 GCA_015661155.1 Dehalococcoidia bacterium
TTCTCCGCCACCCCCTGGCGCATAGAGCGCCCCGCTCCAACCCTGGGGCAGCACAACAAAAACGTCATCTGCGCCAGGCTGGGGTACTCCGAAGAGGACATGGTGAAGATGCGCCAGCTCGGCGCCATCTGAGCCGCAGGGAGAGAGAGGTATTATCCTGGTCAAGAAAGGGAAGGAGTGACAATGGGCAAACTGCCTTTGGAAGGAATCAGGGTGGCCGACTTCACCCAGGTGATTCAGGGGCCCTTCGCGACCATGATGCTGGCGCAGATGGGCGCTGAGGTCATAAAGATCGAGACCGAGAGCCGCACCCAGGGCGAATCCCGCAACGGGGCCGGCTTCGCCAGACTCAACACCAGCAAGAAGAGCGTGACCCTTAACCTGAAGGACCCTCGGGGCGTGGAGGTGGCCAAGTCCCTGGTAAAGACCAGCGACATAGTCATAGAGAACTTCGCCACGGGGGTCATGGAGCGCCTGGGTGTGGGCTACGAAGAGCTGCGGAGGGTGAAGCCCGACATCATCATGCTTTCCAGCCAGGGCCTGGGGCGCACAGGGCCCTTGAGCGATGCCATAGCTTACTTTGCCGAGGTTCTGAACTTCGCCGGCATGTCTCATCTCGCGGGCCACAAGGACGACACACCGGGAATAATGGGGGGCATGTGGCTAGACTACTACACGGGGCTACTCCTCGTCCTGGCGATGCTGGCGGCCCTTCACCGCCGCCAGGAGACCGGAGAGGGCCAGTACATCCAGGTGTGCATGGCGGAGAACGCCATAGCCTCCATGCCAGAGGCATTCCTGGACTACTCCGTGAACGGACGGGACGCCGGCCCCCAGGAGAACCGGGATGTAGCCATGGCCCCCCACGGCGCCTACCGGTCCCGGGGGTTCGACAAGTGGGTGGCCATCGCCGTTACCAATGAGGAGGAGTGGAGCGCTTTCTGCAAGGCTACGGGCCATACGGAGTGGGTAAAGGATGATCGCTTTGCCGACCCCGTGAGCCGGTGGCACCACCAGGAGGAGCTGGACAAGCTCATCACCCAGTGGACTCTCCAGCGTACCGACTACGAGGCCATGCACATCCTGCAGAAGGCGGGAGTGGCCGCGGGCCCCATCCTGGACATGGCGGGATTGGCGAACGACCCTCATCTGAACGAGCGAGGGTTCTTGATACCCCTGGGAGAGAGGGAAGGAAAACCCTACCTGCACTTGACACATCCCTGGCGCTCAAGCAGTGTCCCGCAGCCCTTCTACAAGCTGCCCTCGGAATTCGGTGCGGACAACAACTACGTCCTGGGCGAGCTTCTGGGCATGTCGGAGGCGGAGATCGCCCGCCTGGCAAAGGACAATGTGCTGAGCTGAGACCCTGGACCCGTCCTGCTGCTGACAAGCTGGCAGCAAAAGGCCCCTCCCCGGCGGACGAACCGCAGAGCGAGGGGCCTTCTTCTATCGCTGATGCCGGGCTATTTAGCCAGCCACGTCCTCTCGAAGACGTTACCGGTCGAAGACATAAAGTCCGTTTGAACGTACCCCTTCACATTCGGCGTGGTGCCGTAGAAGATGACAGCCCACCCTAACGTCCAAGTGTAGTGCAGCTCGTTGTTCAGCTTCCAGTCCAGGGCCCGAACCATCGCTAGACGCCTGACCGGGTCCAACTCGTTGGACTGAGCGTCGAACTCCGCCTCTAGCTGCGCTTGAGCCACCTGGTCTGCATAGGCCAAATTGCAATTAGTAACGGATGCACTCACGTAGACCCTGTGGTATCGCCCGAGAAACAGGTCATCCGGGTCCCCCGAATTCGTACTGCCCGCCGTGGCCCCACTTATGGCGACCTGGCAAGCATCCATCCTGGTGGTCTCCAATGCCACCTCAAGGGTTTCGATGCCCATCTCGATGTTCAGCTTCTTCTTCACCTGGTCTTTGAGGAACAGGCACTGGTCCATGTGCGCCTGCGAATTCCGGGAGGTGCACGTGATGCTGAACCGCTTCCCCTTCCCAAACACCTCGTCCAGCAGCCGATTAGCCTCCGCGATGTCCTGTTCCTTGGGCTGTCGATAGCCAGGCCACGTCCGCAACTCCACCTCCGGGGTGGCCCAGTAGGTGCCGGGTGTCATGGTACCCGAGAGTATCGAGGTCACGTAAGTACCGGCCTTCTTGAACAGCAGCCACTCGTCCCGGTCTATCGCCAAATTTATGGCCTTTCTCACTCGCACGTCCCCGAGGGGGGCATGGTTCATGATGGGCCTTGTTCCATTCCTGAAGTTGTGCAGGCCGCTGTGGATAACTATCTTGTCCTTGAAGTCCCGCTCCGCCTGCGCCAACTGCCCAGGCAGCAGGCTGGTGATGCCGGCACCCAACCAGTTGATCTGGCCCGTGGCCAGGGCTGCGAACTTCGTGGTGGAGTCCTTCAGGATGTGGACGTCCAAGCCGTCCAACAACGGCAGGCCCTCCCTCCAGTAGGTGGGGTTCCGCCTCACTTTCACCGTGACGTCCGTAGAGTACTCCAGGGGCACCATGGGCCCCGTGCCCATGCTCCACAGGAAGGCCTCGTTGGAAGGATAGTCCATCCCCTTCGAATGCTCCTTGACCTGCCACTCAATCCAATCCTTGTCGTAAATGTGCAAGTTCGTGGTCAGGGAGTCCAGGGTCTTGGCCTTCGGCACATCCTGGTTCAGCACCGCGGTGTAGCCCTTGGCTCCGTCGGGGCAGGAGACGCTGTTAACGTGCCCCAGATTCCTCAAGCCCGTGGTGGACGGCTTCTCAGTGGAGGGCGGCCGAACGTAACGCTCAAGGCTGGCCTGCACGTCCTCACAGGTGAAGTCCGCATTCCTCAACCGCTCTGGTATGTTCGGGTTGTCCTGGAACTTCACCCCCTCCTGCAGCTTGAGGGTTAGACGAAGGCCATCGCTGGAGAACTCCCAACTCTTCGCCAGGTCCGGGGTTATCCCCCCCGGAGGCCCTATCCACCCGTCATATCGTAGCAGCTGGTTGTAGACCATGCCGCAGTCCGGCGCGTTCTGGGCAGGAGTACAACTCGTCCAGTTGGTCGGGCTTGTGGGAGTCCCCATCTTCAGGATACCACCCGTCTGGGGCTTCCCCCACGCCGGCTGATACCACTGGCTCTGCATGTACTTCTCCATCCACGTAAGCGGAGCCGACGTGGCCGTGGGTGCCGACGTGGCCGTGACTGTGGGCACCGCCGTGGCTGTGGGAGTGGGCGCTCCAGGCACCAGCGTAGCCGTGGCCGTGGGCACCAGCGTAGCCGTGGCCGTGGGCACCAGAGTCGCTGTGGGCGCAGCGGTGGCCGTGGGCACCAGAGTCGCCGTGGGCGCAGTGGCGGCCGTAGGCACCGAGGTGGGTGTCGCCTTCTCGCCCGCGCACGCCAGGCCCACCCCCAGCATGGCCACGACGAGTATCGTCAGAATAGGCCTGGCATTAGAAGACAACGGCGACCTCATCCTGCACCTCCTTGAGGAACTGCCCCAAATGTAGCATCCCGTCCTGTGACTGTCAACCCTTCGATCTGTTGACTTCCATCCCTCTGCCGTCGTCTCGCTCCCGATGAAAGAACGGTCCGCCTACCATCAGGCCATCGTATCCATCAATTGCATCGGAGCCAAGCCTCGCATGGCAAAACTCCTCTATAACGTCTGTCGTGTCGTTATCCTAAGGAAAAGGTCAGCTAACCAGCCCTGCTTTAATCCCCTCCTTCCTGCCCTTACTCTCCATCCTGGCCATCCAGGAGCGATGACCGCCCGTTCCAATCCCTTCTGGTATGGGCTATCGGTTCTTGAACACCGGCTTGCGCTTCTCGGCAAAGGCCCTGCGGCCCTCCACGGAGTCCTCCATGCCCTGGAGATTGTGCGTCAGGGCGGCGCCAAAAGCCATGGCCTCGGGGATGCTCATATTCCAGCAGGTGTGAATCAACTCGTTCAGGTCGCGCACCGCGCGGGGAGCCATTTCGCAGATGGTCCTGGCCCAGTCGACGGCCTCATCCATGAGCTGCTCCTTGGGCACCACCTTATTGACGAAGCCCATCTCGTAGGCCCGCTGAGCAGAGACCCTGCGGTCGGCCATGATACAGATCTCCAGGGCATGACCCGATCCTATGAGCCTGGGTACCCAACTTGCAAAGCCCCCACCCTGGTTCCAGCGGGCTTCGGCGATGCCCATCTCCGCGTGCTCCGCTGCGATGCGGAAGGTACAGTTCTGGGCCGTGGCAAAGCCAAAGCCTATAGCGTAGCCGTTGATGGCGGCAATGGTGGGCTTCCAGCACCCCAGGTACGGGCCAATCGGTTCTACGATGCGGCGCAAGGGGCGCACCGCGGGTGGCTGACCTGTGCCGGCCGTGGCACCCCCCTCATCCCGACCCCTCGTCAGGTCCGCCCCGGCGGAGAAGGCCCGGTCTCCGACCCCCGTTACGATGGCCACCCAGCAATTCTCGTCCGAGGCGAAGTTGATCCACGCCTCTTCCCACCGCATTCCAGGACCCATGGCGTTCAATCGCTCCGGGCGGTTCATGGTTATGATCGCTATCCGCCCATTGTCTATGGTCTCGTACAGCAGCTCCGTATGCGACCAACCAGGCAACGGGGTCCTCACGTAAGGTTCTGCCAGTGCCATTGCAACACCTCCTCGTTTTTATCCGGGACTCCCCATATGACGTGCGCCAGAGCCTTCAGCAGCGCCCCAACGCAACATAGCGAGTATGCGACGCTCCTGGAGGCCTGTCAACCCTTACCCTCCTGGCCCCCAAAGAGGAACCACCAGATGATTTCCGAGCCAACCACGAAGCATGTCCAGACCTCTGATACTGGGTTGATCTGCGCCGACGGATGCATTGACAGACGTAGGATATCATGCTAGTCTTCTGGCAATCCCTTCAGGAGGTGCCGGATGAAGCTACGGTTGCGTTCCATATGCAAGCCTATATTGCCGATACTCGTAATAGCCATGCTGGGAGTGGGCTTGGCGTGCGCGGGAGAGAAAGCGACGCCCACCTCGCCGCCCACTGCCACCCTCGCGCCCGTTGCCACGGCCACCACAGCACCCACGGCGACTCTGGTGCCCACGGCCACGGCTACCCTGGTGCCGGGAGTGCCAACGCCCACGGCTACCTTGGTTCCCACGGCCACGGCGGTGCCCACGGTCACGGCCACGGCAGCGCCCACAGCAACGCCCAGGCAGTCCGCCTCCAGCCTCACCCAACTCCCGGGTTACAAGCCGGAGTGGGGCGAGCCCCAGAGGGGCGGGATAATGAAACTGGGATTGCCCCAGGGTCCAAACGAGTTCCGGCCAGGCTCGGGCTGTACATCTGCCATATTTGGGCCGATGTGTTACGGCGTCTTCAGCTCGCTGCTGCGGTATGACCCGTGGGTGGGGATGAACTCGATAATCGGGGACCTGGCCAAGAGTTGGGAGCTCTCCGGCGACGGCCTGACCCTGACCCTCA
>JACVQK010000075.1 GCA_015661155.1 Dehalococcoidia bacterium
CATCAACATGCCTGGCATGGGCGGCCTCGAGGCAACCCGGCTGCTCAAGGCCCAGATGCCGGAGATCAAGGTAGTGATTCTGACGGTCTCGGATGACTCTGAGGACCTTTTCGAGGCCATCAAGAGCGGCGCGGACGGGTACCTGGTAAAGGACCTGGCTTCCGAGGAGTTCTTCGACCTGATCGCCGGCCTCTCCCGGGGTGAGTCTCCTATCACCCGAGACCTGGCCACGAAAATCCTGGAGGAGTTTGCCCGCCGCGCCCGGGCCCCTTCGGAGCTGCCGCAGCATCAGGTCCTGACAGGCCGCGAAGTGGATGTTCTGCGCCTGGTGGCGGCTGGCAAACACAACAAAGAGGTTGCCGCGATGCTCTTCATCAGCGGGAACACGGTGAAGTTCCACCTCTCGCACATCCTGGAGAAGCTTCACTTGCAGAACCGGTCCCAGGTGGTGGCCTGGGCCCTGCGTCACGGCGTTACTTCTCCAGAAGAGACGAAGTAACCTTCCCAGATTACAGCCCGGTCTCTTAATGGACTACCCATCCGCCTGGGTATGGTGGTACTACCCTTTTGTATGGGTCAAGACTACCCCAACGCAGGTCGTCCTGTCCCATCAAGCACCGTATATTGGGAAACAGAATGCAGGGGAGGCGCTTTGTCCAGACAGAACACTCTTGGCAGAAGAGAATGGGTAGAGAAAGAAGGAGGTTGTGCATGATAAAGAGGCTCATGGGGATGATGGCGCTGGTGGTGGCAGTTGGCCTTATCGCCGCTGCCTGCACCGGGGGTGAGGGGGCCACGGGAGCAAAGGGCGAGAAGGGTGACCCCGGCGAGCGAGGTGCCCAGGGGCTCCCCGGAGGGTCGCCTTCCGACAGCGAGCTATCGGCCCTGATAGACCAGGCCCTGGCGGGCACCCCTGCCACGGCGGAGAGCATCGCCAAGGGCGGCAGGCTGTATGACAAGTGGGTGAAGGAGGCCGGGGTTACACAGCCCGGCGGTGACCAGACGCTATGGGCCCTCCAGACCTCCAATGTCCGGACGGGCGTCGATACCTACCGCTGCAAGGAGTGCCACGGCTGGGACTACAAGGGCATCGGCGGCGCCTACAGCAAAGGCTCCCACAAGACCGGCTTCCCCGGGGTCATCAAGGCCAGCGCCACCATGTCCAAGGACGAGCTTATGGGCGTGATGTAGGGCTCCCTGGACTACCGCCACAACTTCTCCGCCATGGGGGCCGATAACCTGGCTGCCCTGGTGAACTTCCTCAGCGAAGGTCTCATCAACGATACCCTGTACATCAACTACGCCACCAAGGCGACTATAGGAGCCAACCTCAGCAATGGCCAGACCCTCTACAACAGCACCTGCGCGTTGTGCCACGGCGCCAACGGCCGCCAGATACTGTTCGACGGAACGGACGGCATAGGGGATGTTGCCAAGGACAACCCCTGGGAGACCCTCCACAAGATACGCGCCGGCCAGCCCGCCACGGGCATGCCCTCCGCCATCGGCAACGGCTGGAGTCTCCAGGACGCCGTGGACGTGCTGGGCTACGCTCAGACCCTACCGACGAAGTAGAGTTGCCGAGTGGCCTGGGAGGCCACAGTAAACGAACCATACGATGGTCTCCACCCCGATGCATCGGGGTGGAGACCATCGGTTTGCCCCAAAAGCGCGGCAGGGAAAGCCGCTCAGGAGGGCTGACCTGTTGCAAACCTCGTACCCACGAGCTTACGCAACTCGCGCCCTGCCTTCACCACCATCGTCTGCTGGCGTAGGCAGCGACTTGGTGTATGTGCTAGGATATGAGTGGTGATTACGTTGGATATAGCCAGATTGCCCTAAGGGTCGCCCAGTTCGGGACAGTCTGGTATACCAGGGGGATGTTGAGGTACTGGCACTCGTTGAGCCTTCAGTGGAAGAGCGCGCTGATGCTGGGGCTGGGGCTGGCGTTGCTCTTTGGCCTTTTTGCCTTGATAGCCGCCCAGACCCTGGATCAGAGCACTGACGCCGCCCTCCAGGAGCGTCTGGCCCACGCCCGCATATCCGCCAGAACCGTAGACGACCTGATAAGCCACAGCCGCCACCAGCTGGAGAGCGCAAGTTCGATGTCCATCCTGGAAGTGGGAACCCTTGAGGAGCAGACCGCCGCCCTGCACAGCGCCATCCACATCATGGGGAGCTTTAACATGCTGCGTCTCCTGGATGCCCAGGGACAGGTGCTCTGGGAGGAGGACGCTACTCTTGGAGAAAACCCAACGCCCCGGGGAGACCTCTCAGGGCGAGAGGACGTGGCCCGGGTTCTCTCTACAGGAGAGACGGTGCTGGCCCACGTGCCCCACGTATCCCCTCTCCACCCTCCCGTCGCGGTGATCTCCGTTCCGGTGAAGGACATCCAGGGTAGTCTGAGAAATGTCCTACAGGGAGACCTGCACCTGTCCCACATGGAGGGCGAGCTGGTTCCCCTGCCTCAGCAGAGCTCAAGCAGCCGCAGCACCCTGGTGGACAGCCAGGGCCACGTCCTGGCCAGCAGCCCTGGGGGGTATGATGCAGCGGATGAGGACGAAGAGCACCTGAGACTGCTGTCAGAGTTTCTCTCTCAGGGTACTCCGGGCGTAAGTGTGCACTCCATGCCAGGAGGAGACCACGTGGTGGCCTTCGCTCCTCTGGAAACCATGGGCGGAGGCGTCATTGTGGAGGAGCAGAAAGACGTGGCCCTGGCTGTCCCCCAGCGCCTGCGCGGCATGCTCCTCATTTTTGGGTCCTCCGCCCTGATACTGGCGTCTCTGGGCGCGTGGCTCTACATCCGCCGGGTAGTCCAGCCATTGAAGGCCATGACCGAGGCCACCACATCCATCGCCCAGGGACAGATGGACAGCCCCATCGTCATCGCCCGGAGCGATGAGATAGGGGAGCTGGGGAGGAGCTTTGAGTCCATGCGTCGCCAGCTGCTCGTGGCACGAGAAGAGGGGACGCGCTGGGAGCAGGAGATGGAGGAGCGAGTGCGGCTTCGGACCGCCCAGGTCCACCAGCTTACGGGCAACATCATCTCCGCCCAGGAAGAGGAGCGCAAGCGCCTGGCCCGGGAGCTGCACGACGGAGCAGCCCAGGCCATGGCAACCCTCATGCTGAGCCTGACAGCCCTGGAGCAGAGCCTGCCCGCGACCCAGGAGATGGAGTTGTCCCGCCAGCTCGCGGAGCGAGCCAGCAGCTACTCTCTCCAGACCCTGCACGAGCTACGACGCATGATCCAGGACCTGCGGCCCGCGGCCCTGGACGACATGGGGCTGGTGGCGGGGGTACGGTGGTATGCCACAGCACACCTGGAGGAAGCAGGCATCCGGGTGCAGTTTCACAGCCCTGGAGATGTCCCAGCCCTGGACAGCGCCGTAGAGACGGCCATCTTCCGCATCCTTCAAGAGGCCATAAACAACGCCGCTCACCACGCCCGGGCCCACAACGTCACCGTCACCCTGGACTTCACACCATACGCCCTGCGGGCCACCGTCGAAGACGACGGCATCGGCTTTGATGTGGGGGAGGCCCGTGCCCACGGGGGTCTCGGGATCGTGGGTATGGAGGAGCGGGCTGACCTGGTGGGAGGCCGTTTGACGCTCCACTCCCGCCCCGGAGGTGGAACGCGAGTGGAGCTGGAGGTGCCCCTTGGCAGGTAGCTCGATTTCAGCCACACCCCTCCGGCTCATCCTCGCCGACGACCACGTCCTCTTCCGAGAGGGGCTGCGCTCCCTTCTGGAGGCATGGGAACAGGTGGAGGTGGTGGGAGAGGCCAGCAATGGAGAGGAGGCCGTGGACATGGCACACCGGCTCCGTCCCGACGTGGTGCTAATGGACGTCGGCATGCCCAGGATGAACGGCCTGGAGGCCGCCCGGCGGATAACCCGGGAGATTCCCGGCGTCAAGGTGCTCATGTTGACCATCCACTCCACCGACGAGCACTTCTTTGAGGCCCTGGCAGCAGGAGCCAGCGGCTACGTGCTGAAGGAGGCAGCCTCGGCAGAGCTCAAGGCGGCCCTGGAGGCCATCAGGCGCGGGGGGCTTTTCCTCCACCCCTCCATGGCCCTGCGCCTGGTGGAGGACTACCTTCACCGCGTCAGCTCTGGTGAGGAGGAGGCGACCTACGAGACGTTGACCCAGCGAGAGAAGGAGGTGCTCAGGCTCGTGGGGGAGGGATACAGTAGCCAGGAGATCGCCGAGCGCCTGGTGCTCAGTAGCAACACCGTGCAGACCCACAGGATGCACATAATGGAGAAGCTCAATTTGCACAGCCGCGCCGAGCTGATGAGATACGCCGTCCGAATGGGCCTGCTGCCAGGAAACAGGGCCTAGCGTGGGAGAGACCGTGAGCAGTCAAGGTGCGCCATCCCGTGGAGAGCCCCGCGGGAGAGGGCTGCGGGTTCGGTGGGCCATGATGGGGCTGCGCTGGCGACTCACCCTGTACCTGGGTGTGGCTCTCCTGGTGCTGCTCATCGCCTTCACCGTGCTGGGCCTCCAGGCTGTCAACAGGGCCAGGAGTCAGGCCTTCTCCCAGCAGATTCACCTTACCAGCACCATGGCCGGGGGCCTCGACCAGCAGTTTGACTCCATCAGCTCCCATGTACACGTTCACTTTCCCAGCGCACCCTCCCCAGCCTTGGCAGCGCCAGCCCTGGCCTATCTCTACGAGCACCTGGTACACTTCGAGAACCTGGGGTACTTCCAGGTGAGAAGCGTCCGACTGGTTGATGCCAAGGGAGAGCTCCTGGCCGCAATGCCCCAGAACACCCCAGATCGCAGGGAGACGCTACCGTCGCAAGAGGTTCTCCAGCAGGCCATGTCCGAGGGCCGCACCATCGTCATCCCTTCTCGTTTTGCCAGGGAAGGAGAGGCGACCTTTGCAGCGATGGTGATTCCCCTACTGCCCTTCCTCACCTCAGATGAGGGTATGGTGATAGTGGTGGACACGGTGGGACTGGGCACAGTCGAATACCTCTCCACTCCAGAGAAAAGCGAGGATGGGCACCCCTACGGCATTGAGCTGGTGGCGGCAGATGGCTTCGTGGTAGCAAGCTCAGGGGGAGATGCCCGCCTCGGGGTCATGACCGAACACTATGCCCACATCAGGGGCTTTCTGGAGCGGGGGGAGACCGGCGCCGCGGTGCACCATAAGTCTCATGGTGGACAGCTCCCGGATCACATCGTCGCCGTCGCACCGTTGGGGAATGCGCCCTTCTTCCTAGTCGCGGAAGAGCCCCTGGGGCTCCTCTTGGACTGGCCCCAACAGCTCCGCAGGCAGGCCATCATCCTGGGCGGCATCGCCGTCCTCATCGTCCTGGGGCTGGGCTGGATCGTCGAACAGGTGATGGTCCGTCCCGTGGTTGCCCTGGGGAGGTGGAGTCCATGCGGCAACAGCTGCACGAGACGGTCTCCAGCCTTGACCACCTGAACGACAGCCTGGCAGACCAGGTGCGGGAGCGGACCCAGCAGCTTCGCACCGTGGTGGCCCGCCTGATGCAAGCCCAGGAGGAGGAGCGCCGCCGGGTAGCCCGAGACCTGCACGATGAGACCGCCCAGGGGCTGACAGCCCTCGGCGTTATCCTGGACGCGGTGGCCCTGGACGCGATGGAGGATAGGGACAGGGCACTGAAGGGGCTCCGGGGCGTTCGAGAGGAGGTGCGTCGGCTGGTGGCCGAGACGCGCCGTCTGGCCTACGCGCTGCGCCCCTCGGTGCTGGATGACGCCGGTCTGGTCCCGGCGCTGAGGTGGTGCGCGGAGGCCTATCTGGAGCCCAAGGGAGTCCATGTCACCCTGGACGCCCCTCATCCAGAGCTGCGATTCCCGGAGCCCGTGGAGGTAGCCCTCTTTCGCATCGGACAGGAGGCCATGAGCAACATCGCCAAGCACGCTCAGGCCTCCCACGCCTGGCTCAGCCTGGAGTCCGAGGGAGGCTGGGTGATGTTGACGGTCAGGGACGATGGCGTCGGCTTTGATGCCAGCCAGATGGCGGGAGAGGACGGCCCTCTTCAGGGCCGCGGCCTCGGTCTTGCCGGAATGAAGGAGCGCGTGGACCTCCTGGGAGGGCGGCTCCACGTATCCTCGCTGCCGGGGAAGGGCACGACGGTGACGGCGTATGTTCCCGCAGGTCGCTGGGAGGAGGAGAAGGAGTGATTCGCATAGTCGTGGCCGATGACCACACCGTGCTCCGCCAGGCGCTGGCCCGGGTCCTGAACACCAGGCCGGACATGGAGGTAGTCGGTGAGGCCGCTACCGGAGCGGAAGCGGTGCGTATGGCCCAGGAGCTCACCCCCGATGTGGTGCTCATGGATATCACCATGCCCGACGGCGACGGCATCACCGCCACCGCTCGCATTCGGGACATGGGGTTGAGCGTGGCGGTCCTCATCCTCACCGTCCACGACCGCGACGAGTACCTGTTCCGCGCCTTGCGGGCGGGGGCCCTGGGCTACGTCCTCAAGGAGACAGACCTGGATGAGCTCCTCACCGCGGTGAGGAGGGTGGCCGAAGGCCATGTGTACATCCAGCCTGCCATGGCATCCAAGCTGGTGGCGGACTACCTTCAACGGGGCTACGCCGAGAACGGCGGTGACAATCCCCAGGATACCCTCAGCACCAGGGAGAGGGAGGTCCTGCGGTTGATCGCCGCGGGCCAAACTACGGGCCAGATCGCCAAGGAGCTGGTCCTCAGCCCCAACACGGTGCGCACCCACCGGGACCACATCATGGAGAAGCTGGGGCTCCACAACAAGGCCGCCCTCATCCGCTATGCCGTCACCCACGGCCTGATAGAGCCGACGGAGTAACCTCCCGGTTAGCAGACGCGTCCCTCCACACCTCACCGCAAGGTCTTAAAAGAGATACCTTGCCACTTTTGTTGGCACCATACGCCCGCTCATTTCCTTCAACAGGTTCAGGGTGATCCTTCGACCAGCTCAGGATGAGCGGTTCTTCTTCCCGCTCGTGGTGAGCCGAGTTTACCCTGAGCGAAGCCGAAGGGAACCAT
>JACVQK010000024.1 GCA_015661155.1 Dehalococcoidia bacterium
AATAACCCCCTGGTTTTTGCGTCCCACAGGGAAATGTGATGGAGAGCGTGCCCGGGTGTGAAGATTATCTTCAGATCCCTTCCCCCAAGAGATAATAGCTCGCCGTCTGACGCTGTTAGTATCTGGGAGGGGGGCACTGGCTGGATGGCCCCGTACCTGGATTCAAAACCATCCCCGAAGGCTAGCTTTGTGCTGGCATTGAGCCTGGTAGGGTCTATCATGTGGGGCACTCCCAGGGGATGGATGACAATTTTTACCTGAGGTAGCTTTTTAGCCCACCAGCCCACCCCACCCCCGTGGTCGATGTGGATATGGGTGGGAATAATATAAGCCAACTCCTTTAAATCCAGTTTCATCTTTTCGAGGCCCTCTTCTATAAGAGGAGCATTATTTGTAGGCCCTGTCTCGATAAGAGCCGCCCTCTGCCCCCTGACAACATACGAGACCATGTGGTCCCGGGTGTCAGGGGTTTTATTTTCGCCTTTGATATGATAGATCCGGTCGGCAACCTCGGTAACAGTTACCATCTAATTTCCTCCTGGATACGGGCATTTTAGCAGGGATAGTGGAGGTGTGCAAGATTGACAGGTTTTGACACATGCCTTATTATAGTCCCGATGTATCGGGATAGACATCGCCGGGGTGAGTAGCCCCGGCCCGACGGCCCCTTCAAAAAGAAGGGGCCGTTTCTTTTTAGTGCCCCAATATACCCCATCTTACTAACAAGACACTTTGTACAAAATAGTATTGACGGTAAAAAGATAATAGGCTATATTTGCGGCATAAGTTAATGTCACCAATGCTGGTGAAGAGGTGCAGTTTTGGTGAACGACAGTATCGGTAACGTCGTGACCCACGAATACAGCATGCAAGAGTTTCAGCATCTTGCTGAGCCCTTTCTTAGCAATCCTTTCCGCCTGCTTCGTTTACCTGCATCAGCCAGGAATGAGGATATAAACGCCCGATACCAGGAGAGGCGTATCCAAGCCCAACTTGATCCCGGGAATGTGCAACAAGGGATTCTTGATGAACTACTCCGGGACGATTCTCCTCGTCAGCCATGACAGGACGTTCATCAACAACATCGTGACGAGCACCCTCGTCTTTGAAGGCGGCTCCGTCGTGAAGAAGTACGCGGGTGGGTATGATGACTGGCTGCGTCAGCGTCCCCAGGAGGCAAAACCGAGCAAGGCATCTGTCAACAAACAAGACGCCCCACCGGTTCAGGCACCCAGGGCAAGGCCGAAACTTGGGTTCAGGCAGCAACAGGAGCTGGATGCACTGCCCCAGACCATTGAATGGCTCGAAAGGGAACAGCATGAGCTGTTCCAGACCATGGGAGACCCAGGACTCTACAAGAAGGACAGGGCTGACATTGTCGCCACGAACGACAGGTTAGAGGCGGTGAAGGAGCTGCTGGCTGAGGCCTACGCACGTTGGGAAGAGCTGGAACAGCTCCGAATAGATGGCGAAAACAGCAGGCTGGCGAAATAGAAGTGCCAGACCCTCCTGCTGCGTGGGATGCGCTCAGAATTCGCTGCCAGAGGGTATTGACATCCTGGTAGAGACGGAGTTGAATATCACCCATAATGATGAGTTGGTTCAGGTGAAGGCTCTCGGCCGCCCAATCCCGTGCGGTTGGGACCCAGACGTATCTTGGGTGAGACCTCGGAAGGGGGGTCTTTTTTTGTTGCCCTTGAGTGAAAACCCCATGGTGGTCCAGCAATGAAGATTGGGTTGAGCTACGACCTGAAGCCAGACTTGCAGGCTCATCCTGACGGCGCAGAGGATGCGTTTGAGGAGTATGACCCTCCAAGTACCATTGATGCTCTAGCCTCAAGCATAGAGAGGCTGGGGCATCAGGTGGTGAGCCTTGGGGGTGGGGTATCATTCCTCGATAATGTTCGCAGGGAGACCGTAGACTTCGTCTTCAACATCGCCGAAGGCAGGGGTTCCTATCGCAGCCGTGAGGCTCAGGTCCCCAGCGTCCTGGAGATGTTGGGTATCCCCTACTCCGGGTCGGACCCGCTGACTCTCGCCCTCTGCCTTGACAAGCCCCTGGCCAAGCGAATAGCCCTTTCTGCCGGCGTTGCCACGCCTCAATATCAGGTGGTCAGGCGCATGGAGGACATGATCTGTTTCAAAGACTGGGGACTGAAGTTACCCGTTGTGGTTAAGCCAGCGTTCGAAGGCTCCAGCAAGGGCATCCGGCTCACCTCCCTGGTTAAGCGGTGGTCAGACCTCCATCAGCCTGTGGAAACCGTGCTTGCTGACTACCATCAGCCTGGTATGGTTGAGGAGTTCGTTGCTGGAAAAGAGGTCACCGTTGGGGTGGTTGGAAACGACCGCCCCAGGGTAGTGGGAGTCATGGAGATAGCACCCACCAGCGGCCATGGCGACAACTTCATGTACACCCTGGAGGTAAAACGTGACTGGGAGAGGCTGGTTACCTACCGATGCCCTCCAGCCCTCCCTGACGTATGCATCGAAGCTATCGAGAAGGCAGCCCTGACGCTCTTCAGAGTATTCCAATGCCGGGACGTGGCGCGCTTTGACTTTCGGGTAGACAGTAGCAATCGCCCCCACTTCATCGAAGCAAATCCTCTCCCGGGACTTTCGCCCGTGTACAGTGATCTATTCTTGATGGCAGGCCTTGCAGGCTGGAGCTACCCAGAGCTCATCGAGACTATATTGAGCTCCGCGCTCGAAAGATATGGCTGGTGACGCCACGCGACGCGCATAGATGTCGCGTTGCTCCTCGGTGCGGAGCGGGGACTCGGGCAAAAGCAAAGTGAACTCGAGAAAGGAATGACGAAGAACATAACATGACGGTCACAAGGGATCAATACACTGAACGTCTGGCGAAGAGCCAGTCCTGCGATACCCTGGAGGGCAGGATACGAGAGGTGCTGCAACCGACTGATAGCCAGTGGGGGGATTGGAAGTGGCATTTCAGAAACCGGTTCGACACCGTCGCCAAGCTGTCCAGGGTCATACACCTGACAAGGACACAGGAAAAGCAACTCCAACTGGTCGCCCTCAAGTTCCCCTTTGCCATCACCCCATACTACCTGTCCCTGGCACGGGCTGATGACCCGGACGACCCAATTCTGCTTCAGTGCTTGCCCTCCTTCAAGGAGCTGGTCCACGCAGACGTTGGACAGGATGACCCGTTGCACGAGCAGGAGGACACGGTCGTCCCTGGACTGGTACACCGCTACCCCGACCGGGCCCTCTTGACCATCACCGACGTTTGTCCTTCCCTGTGTCGCCATTGCACGAGAAAGCGGGAATGGGGAGGAGACAACTGGTGGGTCAGGAGGAAGCCGGAGATCGAAACGGCGATAGACTACCTGAGGAGAACCCCTGGAATCAGGGACGTGATCATCTCAGGTGGTGACCCCTTGACCATAGACAACGACGGGCTGGAGTGGATATTGAGCCGACTCAGGTCCATACCACACCTGGAGATCATTCGCTTCGGCACCCGGTTCCCCGTGGTCCTGCCGCAGCGAATAGACGAAGGGTTCTGCCGCATCTGCGACAAGTACGGCCCCATCTGGCTTAACACCCATTTCAACCATCCCAACGAGGTCACTCCCGAGGCGGCCCGGTCGGTTCGAGAGCTTCTGCGGGCGGGCGTCCCCGTCAACAACCAGACCGTGTTGCTGAGAGGTGTCAATGACACGGTTGAGACTCAGTTGAAGCTCAGCCACGAGCTCCTGAGAATCAGGGTTCGCCCCTACTACCTCTTCCACGCTGACGAGGTCCGTGGGACCGAGCACTTGAGGACACCTGTGGAGACCGGGATCAAGATAATCGAGGGAATGCGCGGTCACACCTCAGGCTTGGGCGTTCCCACCTTTGTCGTGGATGTTCCCGGCGGCGGCGGCAAGATACCCTTACAGCCAAACTACGTGCTGTCCTGGACCGAAGATGCTGTGATTCTCCGAAACTATGAGAACCTGGTCTTCCGATACCGGAACCCGCGACCCGATGACTTGCGGCGAACCCCAAGTAGCTCCAAGGCCTACGGGAGATCCAAGGATAATGGAGGCGGCTCCTTGCCTACGGGCCAGGGGACACCGTTGCTCTCTGCTGCTCAGTCAGACCGCAGAAGGCCAAGGGCGAAGCCTTGAAGCAAACATTTGGCTGAATGCGACCAAGGGGCGACCATCCTGGATTTGGCAACCCTGGGCATTGTTTGGTAGTGTATCATTTTGAGCGAGCAAGCAGTCCAAGGATTTCCTCAATCGTCCAAATGTGGTCAGTTAGACCCGCGGCCATTGCAGGTGTGCGAAGGTAGGGATTTGCCAGGCTCTTGTGTGGGCGGGCAAAGTTGTAGTGCATGAAGTAGAGGGCCAGGGCGTGCATATGGTTCTCTAGCTTCTTTGAGAAGGCATTTGTGAGCCTGGTGAAGCGCCTCATGCCCATCCTCATGCTGAGGTTTTGGCGCTCTACATAGCTGGTCGAGATATGGGCTTCGTCTGGCTTCCCTTGGCGTACCTTGGTCTCAGTCCCTACACACTCCGCAGGGCTGTATCTGCGCCGAGCTTCCTTCTCAGGCTCTATACCGCCGTACAGCTTGATTAGCTGGGCGTAGTCTATGTTGCTTCCAAAGGCGTTCTCTACTGCGCTCAGATAGGCTGAATGTCCGTCTGTGGTCAACTGTACCCGATTGGCTAGACGGGAAGCCAAGTCAAGCATGAAGTAGTAGGCTTCACGTCCGTCCCGATTGCCTACCCGCCAGCATGGGACTAGCTTTGAGTCGGCGCATATGGCTGTCCATGTCCACACATCGCCATAGCCAAACTCAGTTTTATGCTGCTCCGGTACATTCTTGGTCTTGGCATAGACAAAGCTCCAAATCTCGTCGCATTGAATCCGCTTGCAAGGAAGATTTCGCATCGTTGCATCCTGATAGTCCAGGCAGACAGAACCAAGCTCTTGTAGGAGCTTTACAACAGTGTTGATGGCCGTGCCAGTCATGCGGGCAGTGCTCCGAATGGAGTTGCCTTCACAAAGGGCTTTGACTACCTGGGCTTGACGGGCAATGCTTAACTTGTTCATAATGACTACATTATATACCTGCGCTCAAGCATTGTCAAGCATTTTCAGCAAGAATATTGACAACCTGCTTGCTTAGTTTTACAATACTTTCGACTTCATTACAAGGGGGTAATTAAGCAAGCATGGAAGATAAAGAGCAAGCATCTACTCACAGTGGTGCCGAGAAAGGCGGTAAAAACAGGGCACTTGCCTTGTCCCCTGAGAGGCGTACTGACATAGCACGTCAGGCTGCTATAGCCCGCTGGATCAAGGAAAGTGAATCAGGAAAAGGAGAGGGCGCGATCCCAGTGGCAAAATACCCTGGCACAATCGTTCTAGGTGATAGCCCGCTCCCTTGTGCTGTGTTAAACACCGGTATGCGTGTTCTTTCAGAACGTGGCGTTACGAAGGCATTAGGCGGGAAGCGTGGTGGTTCGCATTGGAGGCGTCAGCACGCGGCGCCCAGTGATAGCTATCTACCGGTTTTTCTATCGGCAGGGAACTTGTCGCCATTCATCTCGCCAAGTCTCAGGGTAGCATTGGGAAACCCTGTTCTCTATCGGGCGAAGAATGGCAAGATTGGCTACGGGGTACCAGCAACGCTTCTTGCTGAGATTTGCCGAGTATTCCGGCGTGCAGACCGCGCAAATGCACTAGTAGGGGACCAAAAACAGCTAGCCGTTCAAGCTGAAATCCTATACGACGGCTTTGCTGAAGTCGGTATTACCGCTCTTATTGACGAAGCAACAGGCTATCAAGAAGTCAGAGACCGAGATGATTTGTATCGTATTTTGGAAGCATACATCTCAAAGGAACTCCTGCCTTGGACAAAGCGTTTCCCCAATGAGTTTTATCGTGAACTCTTCCGACTGAGAGGCTGGTCGTACAGTCCGCCGTCACCGAAAAGACCCCAACTGGTAGGAAAGCTCACCAACCAACTTATCTATGAGAAATTGCCGCCGGGAGTTCTGGACGCTCTACGGCAGAAAAACCCGATTGTAGAAGGTGGCTATCGGCGGTACAAACATCACCAACTACTTACCGAAGACGTTGGTGATAAGAACCTAGCCGCTCAACTTGTGGCAGTTACAACGTTGATGAAGGTGTCTCGCAATTGGAACTCATTTAAGAAGCTCTTTGACCGAGCATTTCAGTCGTCTGGCTACCAGTATGAGATGATGTTGGGCGATTTGGAAGAAAGCGATGAAGAAGAGGACGAGGATGATTAGGACTGTTGCCTCCACCTGACCGCCGCCGCCTTCTTAGCAATCTCTCGCCGCTGTTCTGGCGTGAGTTTGGCGGCCCTAGCTTGCCCGCCCTTCTTCCCGCCTAACCTACCAAGGGCTACAGCAGCAGGATTCTTGCCTTCGGATACTGGTGGCTTTGGTGTTTCGGCCTGGACTTCCTCCGCTTCCTCCGTAGCCTCTTGCACTACTCGGAAAGCATTAATTGCGAAATCGTGGTCTTTCTTTTTCCTTGCCATGCCCTAATAATAGCAAAGGCGGTCAAGCATGGCAACTTCAAAATGATACACTACCCATTGTTTGACGAGGTTGGAGATGGGCGTTAGACTGTGAGTCATCCGTTGGCAGCATCCCGTTTGCGACGCCAGCGAGCTGATGTGGGGAATTCCTGCTCAAGCACTGATTCCGCCTCGGAAGCACTTATGCGCAAGCCATTGCCGCTCCTCGTTCTGCTGGCCGCTCTCACGCTCCTGGCCTTCGGCTGCTCTGACGGCCCGGCCCAGGGCAACCCTGCCCTGCCCTCCGGCTTCACCGATGCCAGGATACCAGGTGCCGAGTTCTCGGCCTATCTCTACGTCAGCCAGGGGACTCCCCTTTCAATACCCACCAGGTGGTTTGGCGACCTGGCGTCCACCCAGGCCATCCCGACCTTCGCGGCCCTGGGCGATTCAGTGGGCGTGCGTAACGCGTTCTTGGGCGTTGGGCCGACCATTGACCACTACGCGGGGTCCGTCGCCTTCAACGGCGAGCCTGAGGCGGATGCGGCAGTGCGGCTTGCCAACAGCCGTGCGCTGACCCAGGCGTGGCGCACCGGCGCAGACTTCGGTATCGCCTACGGTCAAGGCGACTGGCTCGATGCCGCAAAGAACGCTCTCCAGGCCAGCGATGCCAAGCCCTTCTCCGAGGCTTACGCCGACTCCTGGAAGCTGCTGCGCATGGCGCCGTCGTCTCCGCCGAACAAGCCCGTAGCTGCCGGTTTCGCCAAGGTGGAGGGTGATTTTCTAGAGCAGGCGGCAACGCGGGCGGGCGTCAGCCTATCGGGCGTCGGCAGTGCTCTGGGGTTGTTGAAGGTGGCGCAGGTTGCCTTTGTCGCCTATGCCGATGGCGACCTGAGCGTCAGGGATGATGTCGGCCCCGCCTACTTCAAGGAGCATGGGGCCAGCGCCCTGGCGGTGATGAAGTCGGGCTATCCAGGCTCTTTGCAGGGCTTCTTGCTAAACACCTTCGCCGAACAGGCGGGCATGGAGAAGGGCAACCAGGTGGCAGGCCAGGACGTGCTGACGCGAGACTTGGGGGACGCCTACCTCATCGTGAAGTCCATCGGCAACGTCGTCTTCATGGCTATTGCATCGGAGAAGACCGGAGCCGAGAAGCTGATGGAAGCAGTGCTCAAGCAGCAGGGGTAGAGCAGGCCTCAGGAAGCTGCGGCCTGTCCCTCCAGGGCCTTCCGCCCCGACATCTCCCACCTGCTTGTAGTTGGCCGGTCGCTTTAGGTGAATTTCACGGCGGCATTCCGAGACTCGTCCCGGAGCTTCTGGACCCTCACATAGTTCGGCTGCTCAATGATCGAAAGGGCCCACGTCGTCAGCCGCTGTTTCCAGACCTCCTCCGGCTCCTTTGCCACGACATTCCCATTGGAGTCTTTGATATCCGTATTTTCCAGGATCTCCTTGAGAGAACCCAAAATGGCGGCACTAGGCTCTGGGGGCACCGACGGGTCACTGAAGCCCCCTCTAGTGAAAGCAAGGATGAAGTCGGTGGCCGTGCGAATCCCCATCTTGGTGAGGACCGGCATGTAGTTCTCAGCCGGGAGCCGGATCAGCGCCTGGTCTATCCAGTCCACGATCCGGAAGCTCCCCAACCTGGCGGTAACGATGGTGTCAGCGATGTCTGCCATGGCCAGGTTCTGTACATTCTCGATGCCAGCCTCTGCCAATCGTGCCTGGGTGTAGGGAGTCATCCCATCAAGGTTGCGGAGGAGGTGCTCTTCAGGGACCTGGGGCACGAAAAAGCGTTTCTGTACCAGGCCCGCGGCGCGCACCATCCAGTTGATGAGCAACGACGGGGAGATAAACCCCGCCAGGAAGACCGCTGCCATGAGGTTGGCCCGCTCCGCGGGTTGCAGCGTACCGAGTTGGATTGCCGCCTTGAGCGGGTCGGCGGAGGCGTTCTCAGCGCCTTTGGCGTCCCCAACGTTATACAGAAGGACCCAGACGGTGCCGGCTACCAGGGTGATGAGCATGACCTCCCACATCCGGTACGACGCCTGCATGAGCAAATTTGGGCTCAGGTCGCCCCGAAAGTACCCGCGTACCAGGAGACCCAGGGAGAAGGTGTAGGCGCCCAGGAACCCGATAGCCACAGGATGAGCCAGGGAGAGCTGGCCCAGAAAATCGCTGACGTTGCCCCTGTCAACCAGGTCGATGAGGGGTTGGAAGCCATTGGAGAGGAGCACAAGGAGCCATCCACCCAGCGCCGTGCAAAAGGTAAGCAGCAGGGGGTAGTTGTAGCGATCGAGCGAGTATTTCCTTTCGACCACGTCCCCGATTCTTTTGGCCAGGTTGTTCCAGGAATGGCTCTTGAGCTCCTCCTCCCAGTCCTCCTTGAGCTGTTTCAGCTGCCTTGCAGTGAATGTGCGGAAGATCATCAGGGGTATATAGGAAAGAGTTGTGACAAGCACCAGCGCCGCCATCACCACCAGAATCCGCTCCCAGACGGCCAGGGGAACGGTGCCTACCGTGGTCTTCCAGTCCCCTGGATTCACGATGGCTATGACCAGGCCAATCACGGCAAGGACGAAGATAATACCGCCCACCGCCTGCGCCTGGGCTCTGCCCTCGTCCTGGGCTCCGCCCTCGCCCTGGGTTCCGCCCATTCCCGGAGCGAAGGCAGCGGCTACGTTTCCAATCGTGACTCCCGGGCCACCTGTCTTGTCTTGTTTGGCCGGCGGGACACTCTTTGGTGCATCCGGTTTACTCGTGCTCATCGAAGGATTCTCTTTATCCGCACCGCTATGCTGGCGCTAATATACCACACCGCAAGGAAATCTGGTGGAATTGCATAATCCACCATTTACTCAAGCTGGCCGGGCGCAGGGTTTTGTGTTCCTGTATCCGAAGACCATGATGCCCTGGAGATTCATGAGCGTTTGAGGGAGTAGCCGGCCCCCATCCCGTCCTGGCCCTCACTGTGCTATACTGTCGGGAGCGGCAGGCCCTCAGGGGCCAATTTTTTCGCTCGGATTATCGTGACCATGCAGCAAGAGATCAGAAATATCGCCATCATCGCCCACGTGGACCATGGTAAGACAACCCTGGTGGATGCCTTGCTCAAGCAGAGCCATGTCTTCCGGGCCAATCAGCAGGTGGGGGAGTTCATCATGGACAGCAACCCGCTGGAGAGGGAGCGGGGCATTACGATTCTTGCCAAGAACACCGCCGTCACCTATAAGGGCGTCAAAATCAACATCATAGACACCCCGGGCCATGCTGACTTCAGTGGCGAGGTGGAGCGCGTCATCAATATGGCCGATGGCTGTCTCCTGGTGGTAGACGCTGTGGACGGGCCTATGCCCCAGACGCGCTACGTGCTGAAGAAGGCCCTGGCCGCAGGGCTCAAGCCAGTGGTCGTCATCAACAAGGTGGACAGGCCCAACGCCCGGATACAGGAGGTGGTGAGCCTGGTTCAGGACCTGTTCCTGGAGCTGGCCACCGATGCCGAGCAGCTGGATTTCCCCATCCTGTACGCATCGGCGCGCCTGGGGAGCGCCGTGGCCGACCTCAACGCCGAGCCCCGGGACATGGAGCCACTTTTCGAGGCCATCCTGCACAAGGTACCACCGCCCTCCAGCGATAAAGGGGCGCCTCTTCAGATACTGGTCGCCGCCCTCGATTACGATAACCACCTGGGACAGATCGCCATTGGGCGAATCTCCCGGGGGACCATTTCCTTGGGAGACCCGGTCGTGCGAATAGATCGGGAGGGGCAGCAGTCTATCTACAAAATCGAGCGACTCTGCGTCTTTCAGGGGTTGGAACGACAGGAGGTGCAGCAGGCAACTGCCGGGGAGATCGTGGCCGTCGCGGGGGTTGAACAGGTGTCCATTGGCGACACCATCGCCTCGGTGCAATTCCCCGAAGCGCTGCCCCTCATTGTCATCGATGAGCCGACAGTCAGGATAGTCCTGGGGGTCAACACCTCGCCTTTTGCGGGTCGTGAGGGCCACACGAGCCAGTCACGGCAGCTCCATGCCCGGCTTCTGCGGGAGCTCCAGACCAACGTCAGCCTCCGCGTTCAGGAGACAGACACCGCGAGCGAGTTTCAGGTGTCTGGCCGTGGTGAGCTCCATCTGGCAATTCTTATCGAGACCATGCGGCGGGAGGGTTACGAGTTCCAGGTGTCCAAGCCAGAGGCGGTGCTCAAAGAGAGGGACGGTGTCACCCTGGAGCCCTACGAGCTGCTCATAATAGACACACGGGAGGAGTTCATCGGCCCCCTGTCAGAGAACCTGGCGCCGCGCCAGGCCAAGATGGCGGATATGCGGTATGACGACCAGGGGAACGCCCATCTGGAGTTCAAGCTCCCCACCCGGGGGCTCATTGGGTTCAACAGCTACTTCGCGCGCGTTACCCGCGGCAACGGAGTGATGAACAGCCAATTCCTGGACTTCGAGCCCTTTCAGGGAGAGGTTCGCTCAACCCGCAGCGGTGCCATGGTAGCCTCTGAGGCTGGAGTTGCCGTAACCTACGGCCTTAACAACGCCCAGGGCCGGGGCATCACCTTTATAGAGCCGGGAACCCAGGTCTACGAGGGGATGGTCGTGGGCCTCCAGGCTCGCGACGATGACATGGTAGTCAACGTCTGCAAGGAGAAAAAGCAGACCAACATGCGGTCATCCACCGCGGACATCTCTGTCCGCCTGACCCCTGCCATCAGCATGAGTTTGGAGGAGTGCCTGGACTTCATCGAGGCCGATGAGCTGCTGGAGGTCACTCCCCAAAGCCTGCGCCTGCGAAAGAAGGTCCTCGGCAGCGACGATCGCTATCGGCTGAGCCGGAACAAGGCCCGGGCACCGGCGGAGCGATAGGGATTCGGCGGCTCCGGGTCGTCGTCTCCAGATGAGTCGGGCCGGGACTGGGCGGATCTAAAGAGGGCAGGCGTGCCCTGAATTCCGTCTCGCGGGGACCCTCCTGCCATCGCTTCATCGCCAACCAGGTTCGGCTCTGGCTCTTTGTCCTGGTCTGCAACCTGGGGAACCTCCTCCCTCCGAAGTTGATACGGGGAATCCCGATTCAGGGGTGCAGGTCAGTTTCCCTCAGCGTATTTACCAAAACTTTACATATTGACTACCTTATCTCCATCTCCATGGTGTTAGCACAACCAGCGTGATAGGAACGCGGGATTTAGAGTATCGTCCCCAGAAGGCGGTGCTAGGAGACGTTGCATCAATGTCCTCGGAGTTCAGCTCACTCGACTCTTACTCGCACCGATATTGCGCGCATTGTTGAACCGGGGACTGCCCAATCCGTGGAGTACCTTGAACAGTCGGACCTGGCAGACCAGGTGGAGTCCGTCAGGCTATCGCCCCTTTCGCTGAACCTGGAGGAGATGTCCAAGCTGTGGTCCGTGTTCTTCCAGACGCCCTACGCCCTCTCTGTGGTATATCAGGCGTCCGTAGTCCTGATCCAGTCCGAGGCGGCGACCCAGGCGGCACTGCCGGTGCGCGCCCGCTACTTCTACGGCACTACCTTCAGGCAAGCGGTTATCGAAGAAGTCATGTCCGCGGAAGGAAAGAACCAGCCAATTTTCGCCGGCGGCACTCTGGTCATCCGCGGGCGGAACCTGCGCGGGGATGAGACCACCGTGGCCCTGGATGGTGAGGAGGTGGAGCCAAGCTCCGTCCGCGATGCCGAGGTGTCCGTCGCGTTGACCTCGCCTCCCGTGCCCGCTCTCGTGCTGCGGGCAGGAGTCCATGGCATACAGATGGTCCACGCGATGGATATGGGTGTCCCCACCACGCCCCATCGCGGGATCAGCTCCAACGTGGCTGCTTTTGTCCTGCGTCCTGCCATTGTGACTCCCATTGTCCCAGTAATCGGTGCGGAGTTGACAGTCCGGGTGACACCCGAGGTGGGCCGAGAGCAGCGCGTGCTGCTGCTTCTGAACGAGTTGACCAGCCAGTCGCCCGCCTCCTACAGCTTCACGGTACCACCCAGGGCCGGGGACACGGATAGCTTCACCATCGCCATCAGCGGAGTGAAGACAGGAAACTACCTGGTGCGTGTGCAGATAGACGGGGCCGAGAGTCCTCTGGAGGTCAGCGCTGATCCGCTGAACTCCGAGTACGTTGGCCCAACGGTGACGATACCATGACCAGTGTGCTGACAATGACCTGGCACGAAGCCAACCAGCGCTACCTCATGGCGGCCCTGGCCGAGGTGCGCCAGCTCCTGGAACCGCTCACCGGCTTCGGTCACAGCGCTCCCCAGGGAGGGATGTCAGCCAGGGAGTTAATGGAGGAAACCGCCGCAGTCATGGCATCGCCGCCAGCCCTGGAAACGGTATGCAGTATGTTTCGTCTGTCCTCCTTCGAACGCAAGGTGCTGCTGGCCTGTGCCGGGGTCGAGCTGGACTCCGATTTCGCTGCCCTTGCATCCCCGGGACGAGATGGCTCCGGGAAGCCCGGCCTGTCCTTCAGCCTAATGCTGGGATGCTTCCCCGACGCCCACTGGAGTGCCATCTCTCCCACGGCTCCGTTGCGATACCGCCATCTTGTCGAGCTGGGAAGTGGCTCCAGCCTGGTCACCAACCCAATCCGCATTGCAGAGCGGGTGCTGCACTATCTAACAGGCGTCCACACCATGGACGAGGGCCTTTTGGACCTCCTTCGGCCTGTGGAGCCTCCTGCGGCCCTGGTGCCGTCGCACCTGTCACTGGCTGAGCAGATGGCTGCCGTATGGCCTGACGCGCGAGGGGATAGGCCACTGCCGATGGTGCAAGTGACTGGGAGTGACAGGTTGAGCGCCTGGGACATAGCGGCCTCGGCTTGCAGCACCATTGGCCTGGAGCTGTATGCCGTATCAGCGGATGCAGTACCCACAGATGCCCGCGACCTGACCGCCCTGATGCGCCTGTGGGAGCGGGAGGCGGCCCTGAGTGCCAGAGCCTTGCTGCTCGACTGCTTCGACCTGGAACCCTCCTCCGACGCGGCAAGAGAGCGCGCCGTGGCTCGCTTCGTGGAGGGCATCGGCGGGCCTCTGATCCTCTGCACCCGTGACCGTTGGCCAACCTTTCGCAGGGCGGTGGTGACCATTGAGGTGGGCAAGCCTTCTCTGGACGAGCAAAGGGACCTATGGATCAGCAGCCTGGGCCGATGTGAGGCAGGCATGAACGGCCAGGTCGATAGGCTTGTAGCCCAGTTCGACATTCAGCCCTCGGCCATCCGCGCCATATCTGAGGATGCCCTGGGACGTCTTCGCGCCAGCGCAGCCTCTTCTGGTGATGTGGGCGCTGCCGCGTGGGCTGCCTGTCAGGTGCATGGCCGCCAGCGGCTCGATGCCCTGGCGCAGCGCATCGAGCCCGTACCGTCCTGGGACGACCTGGTGCTGCCCAATGCCCAGGTCAGCATGCTCAAGGAGATCGCTCTGCAAGTGCGCCATCGCAGGAAGGTCTATGAAGAGTGGGGTTTCGCGTCCAAGAGCGCCCGGGGACTGGGGATCAGCGTGCTGTTCGCAGGCCCCAGCGGCACCGGCAAGACCATGGCGGCGGAGGTACTGGCCAGAGAGCTTCACCTGAACCTGTATCGCATCGACCTGTTATCGGTGGTGAGCAAGTACATCGGCGAAACGGAGAAGAACCTGAGGCGCGTGTTCGACGCCGCTGAAGATGGCGGGACCACGCTGCTCTTCGATGAGGCCGACGCGCTTTTTGGAAAGCGAAGCGACGTCAAGGATAGCCATGACCGCTACGCCAACATCGAGGTCAGCTATTTGCTCCAGCGCATGGAAGCATACCGGGGCCTTGCCATTCTAACCACCAATATGAAGAGCGCCCTGGACCATGCGTTCCTCCGCAGGATCAGGTTCGTCCTACAGTTCCCATATCCCGATGCACCCCAGCGGGCTGAGATATGGAAGCGCGTTTTCCCCAGGGGCACTCCAACTCATGCATTGGGGTAACTATCCCATCTTCATATAAGGAGGCATCCAATGAATAAACCACAAGAAGTTGACTTTTGGTCACTGAGGGAAAAAGCTCGTGAATCTTGGGAGTACGCTATCTCGAACGTACTCGTATATCTTGGGAAGTTCCCCGACGCTGATGATCAGGCCGTCAATTTCGCTGCCGAAGAGTATATCAGGGGAAGGTGGTGGTGCGAGTTGCATCTGTGCCTTGACGGAGATGGGCATAGCCACTATGTATGCATCATCGAGACGGCCAACATGCGGCTTGATGCCTTTAGGAATCTTGAAGTCGAGCGCGGTGCCCTGAGCCGGAATGACCCGATGTTTGTCAATATTGCACAACTTATCGAGCTTCCAGAGAAGGTCGTTTTTGTACGCTGGCCCTCGGTGGTAAGGCTGAAGCGCCTTGATTTCATCAGCGGCAGCAGGAGGGATATCACGGATGACTTGCGCAAACCGTCGCATGTTTTCAGGGGTATTTTCACCGACAATAGGGAACTCAGTTCTGTCAAATGGCCTGTCCTTAGTGGTCAGCGCAAGTTGCCAAGCAACATGGTCGAGGGCCGACCGGAGTTGGAATATGGCATCGCCTGCAACTATGGCGAGATGGGGGTCAATCACAGGAATCTCAATTCGCATGACATAGAGAGTATGCTGGGAATCTTCTTGTGCGGTAACGCGAAAGGGTTTTGCATCAATGAACTTGCGCAATTCCACGTTGAGAATATCGAGGTGTTCTTTCGCCCGTTCGACCCTCAATCTAGGATTCTTGAGGCTAGGGGGCATGTGCTATACTCTGGGTATGAAGAGCAAGAAAATACAGAAGACTTCCCAGGGCCACGAAATTCCCGTGCCAACAAAGGAAGCCGTGTTCAAGGTTCTGGAGAAAGCGGCGGAGCCGATCCAATCGCCCAAGCCATCAACTCCCCGCCGCCGCCCGGACAAGTAGCGTCTCAAGCTGAGCACGGGCATCCGCTCGATGGTTATACCGCCAAGCATATTCATTCAGGTAGCCTTGAAGATGCTTGGCGGACACCGAATGGTATACGCCGCCGATTCCCCGCTTCGTGAGCGACCAGAAGCCCTCGATGGTGTTCACGTGCACATCCCCACTCACCCACACTTCCTCCGAGTGGTTGACAGACTCATGCCTATATCCCGCCTTTTCAAGCCCATTGTAGGAGCGGAGTTCATCAGTGTAGACTGTGGATGCTGGAATGACACGCCTGGTCAAGTGGGGCATAAGCGTAGCCTTCCGTACATTCGGCACAGTCATAGCCCGAACCTGTCCATGCCGCTCCACCATCCCAAACACAGCGACCTTGTGCGAGTCAGCACCAGGACGACCACGTGGCGTCCCGCGGCGGCGACCACCGATGTACGTTTCGTCGGCTTCCACAGTGCCCGCAAGCAGTTCCTCAGTTTGTTCCATAAGGTACTTCCGAATCAGGTAGGCCATGCGCCACGCTGTCTTATAGGTCACGCCAAGCTCTCGCTCCAACTGTTTAGCGGATATCCCGCATTTGGTGCTGACCATGAGGTACATGGCGTAAAACCACAAATGAAGCGAAGTGGACGACTTCTCGAAGATGGTTCCCGCCAAAGGATGCAGGTGGTGTCCACAAGCGATGCACGTCCAAGATGCTCTAAGCTGGGCGGAGTCGTAGCGTCGGAAGCATCGGGATTGTTCACACTTGGGGCACATGGCCTGTTCCCCGTTGGGCGAGAACCGCTTGCGCCACAACCATTCAAGGCAGGTGGCATCGTCGGGAAATTGCTCCATAAACTCCATGAGGGAATATTGGGCATCCGAAGACTTGGCGCGCTTGGGCTGGGTTCGATTTACTGGTGGCATTGTTTCATCTCCTCTACCACCAGACTATCACAGTTAGCTTATATTGTCAAGGGATAGTTACCT
>JACVQK010000025.1 GCA_015661155.1 Dehalococcoidia bacterium
TGCCTGGCCATCCTGGAGAGCTCCGGAGTGCGGGCCAGGCGTGCGGCTCCCGGAACCCTCGCTGTAATGATTCTCAGGATGACACTCTACCAGTGTCACTGATCATCTGGACGAGCACAGTTGGTTGTGCTGTCCCCAGGGCGGTGGTATGCTGTACTGACCCGTCCGGTTTTCCCGAGATCCGGGCCCCGTGAGGGGGTTGATATCGCATTTTGGGGAGGTCAAGCAGATGCACTTGCTGGTGGATGGCTACGGAGGAGACGTAGAGAAGATGAAGGATGAGGATTTCGTTTATCGTTTCCTCGATACGTATCCATCTGAGATAGGGATGAACAAGATCATCACCCCTCGCGTTATCACATACCGGGGGCCCAAAGAGGAGGACTGGGGCGTGTCCGGGTTTGTGATCATCGCCGAGAGTCACATAAGCATACACACCTTTCCGGAGAGGTCTTATGTGAACATAGATGTCTTCTCCTGCAAGGACTTCGACAATGAGAAAGCCCTGGCGCAGATAAGAGAGGTCTTTTCCCTGGAGCAGGTGAAGTTTTGGGTTCTGGGACGAGGGCTGGACTACTCCATTCCCAAAACCGGTGCTGCCGTGAAACGGGGAAGAGCCAGGGCGGTCCTCAGTGGGATAGACGGATGAGCCTGGGCCGCTCCACGCTGCCTCCCTCCATACCCTGGAACTTCGCGGCCATTCCCCCTGAGGAGTCAAACCCGGAGGAGTGCCGGGTGGCGATTGTGCCCGTGCCCTACGATAGCACCACTTCCTACCGAGGAGGCACCAGGGAGGGGCCGCGAGCCATTATCGAGGCCTCCCGACAACTGGAGGACTACGACATGGAGTTGGGGCGGGAGGTGTACAGGGTGGGAATCTACACTGCCCCGGAGGTGGAACCCCACGTGGGGAGCCCGGAAGCCATGGCACAGAGGGTGAGGGATGTGGTGGAGCCGTGGGTCAGGAAGGGCAAGCTCCTGGCCCTCCTGGGAGGGGAGCACTCCATATCGGTGGGGGCGGTGGAGGCCCTGCGGGACGTGCACCCTGACCTCTCGGTCCTGTACCTGGACGCCCATGGGGACCTGAGAGACGAGTACATGGGAAGCAGATTCAGCCATGCCTGCACGGCCCGGAGGATATGGGAGATGTGCCCCCTGGTGCAGGTGGGGGTGCGCAGCCTGAGCCAGGAGGAGATGGCCTTCATCCAGCAGGAGGGGCTGAGGGTGTACTTCAAGGGCGAGGGCAGCGCGCCGTCCTCATGGAGCGTGGAGGATGTGGTGAGGAGCCTTTCAGGGAAGGTTTACGTGAGCATAGACCTGGATGTCCTTGACCCCAGCCTGATGCCGGCAGTGGGCACCCCTGAGCCTGGGGGAATGGGGTGGGAGGCCCTGTTGGGCCTGCTCAGGGCCGTATGCAGGGAGCGTTCCGTGGTGGGTTTCGACATCACGGAGCTTTGTCCAACAGCAGGGCCACCTTCCTGCGCCTTTGTCGCTGCCAAGCTGGCTTACAAGGTCATGGGGTATGCCACGGAAGGGGAACCACCCAGGGTCTAGAAGATTGCTGAAAGACGGGCGTGCAGAGGGGCGAAGCCCCTTTGCCGGGGGTCTGGGGGTGTCCCCCAGACTGGGCTTAGCCCAGACCCACACCTCACGAACCGTAGAACATGGTCAGACCAGGGCAGCGACAGTTGAGTATGGGTGCAGGGCTCGCCCTGCCTTCCCCCTTCCTGGCCAGAGCCTGCCCTGAGCGAAGCCGAAGGGAAGGCTGGGCAGGATTCTGGGAATACCCCTCGGGGTCAACTACAGCTGGTTTCTGGTCTTCTTCCTGGTTGCCTACTCTCTTGTGGGGTCTCTCGGGCAGTTCCAGGATCCGTGGCCCCTGTGGGGGCGGTGGGGCGTGGCCTTGGCCTCGAGCGTTCTGCTCTTCGCCTCGGTGGTGGCCCATGAGCTGAGCCACAGCCTGGTGGCCATAAGAAAGGGGATTCCGGTAAAGGGGATCACCCTCTTCATGTTTGGAGGCGTGGCCCAGATATCTCGGGAGGCCACCAGGCCCGGCACGGAGTTCCTGATGGCGGTGGTGGGGCCCCTGTCCAGCATACTGATTGGTCTGCTCTTCCTGGGACTGAACTACGCCGTGCATCCTTTCAGCGACCATCTGTCGGTGATGACGGAGTGGCTGTTTCTGGCGAACGTGTCCCTGGGAGTGTTCAACATGCTCCCCGGCTTTCCCCTGGATGGAGGCCGAGTGTTTCGAGCTGCGGTGTGGGCGGTCACTGGCAGCTACTCGAAGGCCACCCGAGTGGCGACCATCGGCGGCCAGGCGGTGGCCGTGGCCTTTGTCATCATGGGGGGCATCTTCATTCTGGGAGAAGAGCTCCTTCAGGGTGTTTGGTTGGCCATCATCGGCTGGTTCCTCTGGCAGGCGGCCTCCGCCAGCTTCAGGCAGTTCCGCCAACGCCAGATCCTGGAGGGCCACGTCTCCCGGGACATTATGAGCACCGACTGCCCGAAGGTGTCTCCCGAAACCTCTCTCAGAGAGCTGGTGGATGGAAGAGCCTCGAAGAGGGACAGGGTGTACCTTGTCGTTACCCCGGAGGGAGGAGTGCAGGGGATGGTCGATCTCCAGGCGGTGAGACGGGTGAGGAGAAGGGACTGGAACACCACCCTGGTGAGGCAGGTGATGACACCCCTGGAGAAGATGAAGACGGTTGGCCCCCAGGAGAGCGCCCACCGGGTCATGGAGATCATGGACGAGGAAGACACCAGCCTGGTGCCGGCGGTAGAGGGGGAGGTGGTGCTGGGAGTTGTGCTTCTTGACAGGCTGTTTCAGCTCGCGGCGGCCCGTTCCAGGCCGGATGGGTGACGATGAGTCGGGATGTGGCATCTAATAGGCTGCTGAAAAAGGGGAGTGCAGAGGGGCTTTGCCCCTCTGCCGGGAGTCTGAGGGTGTCCCTCAGATATGAATTCTTCCCCCTTCCTGGCCAGGAAGGGGGTTAGGGGGATGGTCGAAGGGGTTTTTCAGCACCCTGCTAAGGCCCCAGGGTCTTGCTGCTTTATCGCCAGGGCGTGGGGTGCTACAATGGGAGCGGCCGGCTCAGGTCGAAGACTCTTTGAGCTGTTGAGGGCTGGCCCCAGGGAGAAAGCCATATGCAAGAGCAGGCCAAGATGATATACATGGATCACGCCGCCACCACCCCGGTCCGACCCGAGGTGATGGAGGCGATGCTTCCCTATTTCTCCGAGAGGTTCGGCAACCCCTCCAGCCTGCATACCCTGGCCCAGGAGTCTCGCAAGGCGCTGGATGAGGCCAGAGAGTCGGTGGCCCAGGTGCTGGGCTGTAGGACCAGCGAGGTGATTTTCACCAGTGGGGGGAGCGAGTCCGATAACACCGCCCTGAAGGGGGCCGCCTTTGCCCTGAAGGGAAGCGGAAACCATGTAGTAACCTCCAGCATCGAGCATCACGCCGTTCTCCACACGTGCCAGTTCCTGGAGGACTCCGGCTTCGAGGTCACCTATCTGCCGGTGGATAGGAATGGCCTGGTGAACCCGGATGCGGTGGAGCGGGCCATCACCGATAGAACCGTCCTGGTGAGCGTGATGCTGGTCAACAACGAGATAGGAACCGTCCAGCCTGTGGCGGAGATGGCCCGGCGGGTGAGGGACGTAGCCAAAAGGCGGGGCCGAACCATCGTGTTCCATACCGACGCGGTCCAGGCCGCGGGCTTCCTGGACATCGATGTCAACAGGTTGGGTGTGGATATGCTCAGCCTCTCCTCCCACAAGCTCTACGGCCCTAAGGGGGCGGGGGTGCTCTACGTAAGAAGGGGTACGCCCTTTACGCCCCAGCAGTTGGGGGGCGCTCAGGAGAGACAGCGGCGCGCCGGCACTGAGAACCTGCCCGCTATTGTGGGCACCGCCGTGGCCCTGAGACTTGCCGCGGAGGAGAGGGAGTCCAATAGCGAACACTGTCGCCGTCTGCGGGACAGGCTCATCGCGGGGATTCAGAGTGGAGTGGAGAGGATCCGCCTTAACGGCCATCCCTCCCTTCGCCTTCCCAATAACGTCAGCTTCTCCTTTGAGGGGGTGGAGGGAGAGCCCATCCTCCTGGGATTGGACTTCGCAGGGATAGCTGCTTCCAGTGGCAGTGCCTGCACCTCCGGCGCTCTGGAGCCCTCCCACGTGCTGCTGGCCCTCGGCTCAAGCGCCGAGGTGGCTCAGAGCAGTCTCCGCCTGACCCTGGGAAAGGACAATACGGAGGAGGAAGTGGACTACGTCCTCAAGGTGCTGCCCGACCTGGTGCGCAGGCTTCGGGCCATGCCCAGTCTGTCCCACGCCGCCCCATAGCTGAGAACATGAAGATATACCCTATCACCAGGTGGTTCGCCCTTGTCCTTGTGCTGACCCTGGGGGCTGCTGCGGGGTGCATACGGAGCGGGCCAGAGGAGGTCGCCGCCCGGGGTGACGTGCTGACCATCGTTGTCTCCGAGGCAAAGGAGATGGGGGAGGTCGTCTACACCGTTGGAGAGCAGAGCTTCGCCATCGCTCCCCTGGGGGAGGGCATGACCCTGGCCCTGGTGAAGGTGAGGGTTATCAACCCCAAGTCGACTCGGGTGACCCTGACCCTGGACGAAGAGGCCGTCTTTTTGATAGGAACCGGCGAAGAGGAGTTCCATCCCCTGAACCCCGGCCTGCGAGCGGTGGAAAGTTCGGCCCTCGCCCCAAAGGGCAACCCCTACAGCTCCCACCTCTGGGGCCAGATTCAAGTGCTCCAGGGATACGAGGTCACCGGCTGGTTCTTCTTCGAGGTGCCCGTGGGCAGCAAGTTCGCCGCCTTCGCTTGGGAGGATGTGGAGACCATCATGGTGTACTACTCCCCTTGACAGTCGGGGTATGGTTCCCTGTGGCGTCTCCCCCTGGCCCCTGGTAAGGTAGCCCGAAGCTGGGAGTGTTCAGCGATATGGTGACGCACGGATGCCAGGACTGGGGGGTATCGGTCAATGCTGATTGAGAGCGGGAGAAGGGGTATCCCGGTCCAACGCAGGGTCTTTCACCTGATCGCCGCCTCCCTGTTTTCCATTCCCGGATTCTTCTTCCAACAGAGGGAGATGGTGATAGCCGCCAGCATCGCGCTGTTGGTTTTCTCTGCCATGGAGGTCATGCGGCTCTACTTTCACTCCGTCAACGGGACCTTTGTGAGATTGACGGCGCCTCTTCTCAAGGGGGAGGAGGTCGAGGGGATAACGGGGGCCACCTATGTAGTGGTCAGCTCTTTGATACTCTTCGTGCTGTTCGACACCCGGGTGGCGGCCCTCTCCTTGCTTTTCCTGGCCGTGGGGGACCCGGCGGCCGGGCTGGTGGGGGAGAGGATGGGGCGAAGGAGGATCGGGCAAAAGTCCCTGGAGGGTAGCCTCGCTTTTCTTTTGATCTCCGTGGTGGCGGCCTCGGTGGTAGTGGCTCTGGGGGGATTTGCGCCTCTTTGGATCGCCCTGGTGGGGGCGGTGGTGGCTATGCTGGTGGAGCTGATCCCCCTCCCGCTGGACGATAACCTCACCGTCCCCCTGGCCTGTGGTGGGGCGATGAGCCTGCTGATGAGCTAGTGTGGCATCCTTGAAGTTCACCGCCAATGTCATTGCGAGGCCCTACGAAGGAGGGCCGTGGCAATCTCGCTGTGGGGTCTGCCCCGCCTCCAGATTGCTTCGTCGGCTGCCGCCTCCTCGCAACGACAACTAGTAAGCGTATTTCAAGGACAGGACGCCAGCAGGTCGCTGAAAAACGGAGTCCAGAGGAGGCGAAGCCCCTTCTGGCGTCCTTCAGCTGAAGGATAGTCAGACCAGCACAGCAACAGTTGAGTGTGGGTGCAGGGCTTGCCCTGCCATTGACACCCGCTTTGCAGAGAGGCTAGAATCGTAGGTAGAACTTACGAGGTGAAAAATGCCCATCTACGAATACGTATGTAGCACTTGCCGGAACCGTTTCGAGAAGCTGCGCCCCATGGCCAGCGTCGAGGAAGCGGCCTCTTGCCCCGACTGCGGCAGCCCTGCTAAAAAGGCTCTCTCCGTGTTCGCCTCCTTCAGCCGGAGCGCTGGCGGCGAGATGCCGGCCATGGCCGGAGGCGGCGAGTGTGCCTACGCTGCCAGCGGACAGTGCGCCTGCTGCTCCGTCTAGCCAGCCTTCAACGGCGTAGAGAGCCTGGCATTCTCTTCCTGATGCCCCAGGCCACCAGCGCGAGCAGCAGGGCCTCCGCCACCGTGGCCAGTGCTAGTAATAGCGTGGCATCCATGAAGAATCCCTCGGTGAACAGCCGCGTCAGGTAGTTGTAGCGGGGGTCAAAGCTCCAGTTGCCGCCTGGGAAGCCGAGGATGTGGAACACCTGGAAAAGGCGATCGAACCCCACCAGTAGGGCAACCCCTCCCAGGGCCAGAAGCCCTACTGTGAGAACGCTCCCCACCAGCACGCGGCCCGCCAGGGAGCGAACGCCCCTTCCCCTGGTGGCCAGCAGCGCCACGACCACGTAGCCGGCGATGTATGCCCCCGCTACCTCCTGGAGCCGGTACACCCTCCGCACCAGCCCCTTCACGTCCCGCATGTGCAGGACCTCCCTCTGGTTGAACAGGGCGCGCTCCTCGCCACCAAGGGTCACCCTCACGTCCAGGAGCTCCTGGGAGGAGTGGAAGTAGTCCCTGAACTCCCTGGCCACCGTCATGAGCTGCTCCATGTCCAGGCCCGTGGTGCTCACCACATCGTACCGCTCGAAGCCGTACCGGTAGAGGCGCAGGCTGTCGAAGGCCATGCGGACGTTGGAGGTGACCAGGAACACTGGCATGGCCAGGATGAACAGGACGATGGCCAGCCGGCCCAGGGCACGGGCGACGCGCTCATATCGCCCCGCTCGTAGTGAGCTTTTCTGCCCCGCTCGTGGTGAGCTCCGACTCCGTGCGGAGTCCGATGAAGTCGGACTTGTCGAACCATGCGAGGGGAGCAAGCCCCGCTCATCCTGAGCCTGTCGAAGGACATGAGCGGGACTGGAAGACCCATGCTGTTTGCGCCCAGCCAGAAACCCAAGCAGCATCTGGCGCGCTTTCCTGGTGATGGTGGCAGCGTGGTTCACCCGACTAGCCGGTATTGATCCACGTTCGCTGCGCAATGTTTCCTCACCTCCTCAACCCAGCGCTCGTACCAGTACCACGTGTGCGCGATCTTAACACCCCAGCCTTTCCCATCCCTCTTTGCATCTAGGCTCTTCCATAGCAATGTGTGATAGTGAATGCTGAACTTGGGATACCCCTCCTTCTTCAACAAGGTTACGATGTCACTGGGCAAGTACTTGGGGCGCTCGACTTCCTTGAGGACCCAATACTGCTTGTCGATAGTTTGCGCCAACTCAGAGTCCGGCGCGATGAACTCGAGGGCTCTATCAGCCTGGCCCGGCTTGCTCGTTAGCTTTTGGGTGACCAAAAGCCTGCACGAGAAGTGAGGCGATTCGAACTCGTCCTGAGGCAACGAGGCATCGAACTCCTGGACGTATCGAGCAACATTCGTCGGCAACGGATGCGGTGCCTCTGCTGACTTAGGTACAGTAGTCAGGTCACGGAACTGAAGTGCAATCGCCATCTCCGAACTCAAGCTATGCTCAGACCCGAACAACTCGTTGATTACCCGCTCATAATTGAGGCAGCAGGCAAGATAGCGGCCAGTGAGTTGCTCATCAATGCCAGCAGACCTGTGGTGCTCGATCTCATGGCGAAGTCCAATCAGGAAACGCAGGTTCCTTTTGGTGGCGCCGTCCAAGGGACACGCGTCTTCATTGAGGCAACGCTCTAGTTCCCAGTATTTGAAGGCCCCGGACTTGGTGCGATCAAACTTCCGTCGTCTGGGACCCTGGTCAAAGTAGCGGTAGTCGATACGAAGGCGCCTATAGTAGGCATGCAGAAGATACGTCCATGCGATCACCATCAATACTATGAACGTCTCAGTTTTAAAGGTGCTCAAAGGATTATTGAAGGTCTGGACGGCATTGAGAGCTGCTTCTCTCGACTTCGTTAGCAGTTCTGCCCGAACCGACCAGACCCGACGCTTGACCAACTGTCACCCTCGCTTGTTCGCGCTCCCGCCTTCACCTTTCCAGAAGTTCCGTCAATAGGCGTGTAGATTAGATCCCCCTACTCCATATCCCCCCATGTATAGCCAGTCTTCAGCTCCACCCTCAGGGGCACGATAAGCTCCAGGGCCGCAGGCATAAGCTCCACCACCATGGCCCGCATGGTCTCCATCTCCTCCTCCGGCACCTCGAAGATCAGCTCGTCGTGCACCTGGAGGAGCATCCTTGCGCGAACCTTCTCCTGCTGCATCCGATGGTCTATGTTTATCATGGCCAGCTTGATGATGTCCGCGGCGGTGCCCTGGACGGGCATGTTCACCGCCATGCGCTCGGCGGCCTGGCGCACCTGGAAGATGGAGGCGTTGACCTCCGGTATGTAGCGTCGCCGGCCAGAGACCGTCTCCACATAGCCCGCCTTGCGGGCCTGGGTCTTGGTAGCCTCCAGATAGTCCCGGATGCCCGGGTAGCGGGAGAAGTAGTCCTCGATGAACCTGGCGCCCTCCTCGGCGGTGAGGTCTGTCTGCTGGGAGATGCCGTAGGCGCTCAGCCCGTAGATGACCCCGAAGTTCATCACCTTGGCGATGCGCCTCATGTCCGGCGTCACGAAGGGGATGGGCACGTTGTACACCTGGGAAGCGGTGGCGGCGTGGATGTCCTCGCCTCGCAGGAAGGCCTCCACCAGCCCCTTGTCCCGGGAGAGGTGGGCCAGGACTCGCAGCTCAATCTGGGAGTAGTCCGCGGCCAGGAGGCTCCACCGGGGGGCGTCCTGGGCCACAAAGGCCTTGCGCACCCCTTTGCCCAGCTCGGTGCGGACGGGTATGTTCTGCAAATTGGGGTCGTTGCTGGATATGCGCCCTGTGGCCGACCCCGTCTGGTTATAGCTGGTATGCACTCGCCCCGTGCGTGGGTTGATGAGGAGGGGGAGGGCATCGACGTAGGTGGACTTCAGCTTGGAAAGCTCCCGGTACTCCAGGATGCCATCCAGGACATCGAGGGCCCTGGGGTCTGCCTCCGCCACTTTCCCCTGGCCAAGCATCTCCCTGAGGGCTTCCAGGACGGCGGCGTCGGTGGAGTAGCCCGTCTTGGTGCGCCTGGTCTTCGGGAGTCGCAGCTCGTTGTACAGCACCTCCGCCAGCTGCTGGGTGGAGTTAAGGCTGAAGGCGTGGCCCACGGTCTTGAGCACATCCTCCTCGATCCGGGCAAGCTGCTCTCCCAGCTCTTTCGACATGGCTCGCAGGCGCTCTGCATCCAGGGAGATGCCGTGGCGCTGCATCCTGACCAGCACGGGCACCAGGGGCATCTCCATGTCGGTGAAGAGGCCCCAGAGGGTCTGCTCCTTCTTTAGCTCCCTCTCGAACACGTCCCGCAGGCGTCCTGTCATATCCGCATCGGCTCCGGCGTACTCGCCTGCCGCTTCCATGGGCACCTGGGCCATGGTTTTCTGGTTGCGTCCCGTGCCAATGAGGGCCTCTATGGGGGTCATCTCCACGTGCAAGCGGGTAAAGGCCAGATTCTTGAGGCCCAGGGCTTTCTCCCCCAGGACGTGGGCTGCCACCATGGTGTCGAAGTCCAGGTTGCGCACCTGGATGCCGTAGTTGGCCATCACCGTGGAATCGTAGTTCCCGTTGTGGGCCGTTTTGGCTACGGCGTGGTCTTCCAGCAGCGGCTTGAGGAGGGCCAGGGCCTCTTCCAGGGGGACCTGGGGGCCTTCCCGGTGGCCCAGGGGGAGGTAGGTCGCCTTTCCAGGAGCAGCAGAGAAGGAGATGCCCACCAGATCGCAAGACATGGGGTCTTTGCCAGTAGTCTCGGTGTCGAAGGCGAAGCTGCCCGCGGCCCTCAGCTCCGATATGAGGGACTCCAGGTCTTTAACGTTGGTTACGATGCGGTAGCCCCCCTTTTCCTCTGCCCTCGACTCCAGAAGAACCCCCTGGACCGGCTGTGACGTCGAGGCTTTGCTTTCGGGCACCCGGGCTGCGATGCTGGTGAACTCCAGCTCCCTGAGGAGGGACATCACCCTCTCCCGGTCGAAGCTCCAGAAGCGGCACGCCTCGGCGTCCAGGGTGATGGGCACGTCGGTCACTATGGTGGTCAGCTCCAGTCCCTGCCTGGCATCGGCTTCATGGGATGCCAGGAGCTCCCGAATGCGGGCAGGAAGAACGGTATCCAGGTTGGCGTAAAGCCCCTCGATGCTGCCGAAGTCCTGGATCAGCTTGATGGCGGTCTTGGGGCCTATCCCAGGGACCCCCCGAATGTTGTCCGTCTTGTCCCCTTGAAGGGCCTTGACCTCCGGTTGCTGGCGGGGGCTCAGGCCGCCGTACCGCTCTCGCACGGCTGCCTCGTCGTAGATGACCCGGTCCTGGATGCCGCGGCTCAACACCACCTGCACCGTGGGGGAAACGAGCTGGAGAGTGTCGGTGTCGCCGGTAAGGATGATGGTCTCCATGTTCTGCTCGGTGGCCTGGCAGCAGAGGGTTCCCAGGATGTCGTCGGCCTCATACCCCTCCACCTCGAAGATAGGGACGCCCCAGGCCTCCATCAACCGGCGCACCCAGGGGAACTGGGCCCTCAGCTCCTGGGGCGCTTCGGGTCTCTGGGCCTTGTACTCGGCGTACTGGATGTGCCTGAAGGTGGGCGCGGGCAGGTCGAAGGCGATGGCGCAGTGGGTGGGCTTCCAATCCTGGATGGCCTTGAGGAACGTATTGGCGAAGCCGTACACTCCCCGCACGTCCTCCCCTGTCTTCCTGAGGGTGAGGGGCGTCTTCTCGAAGGCGTGCCACGCCCGATGCACCAGGGCGTGGCCGTCCATGAGCATCAGGAGAGGCTTTTCTGGCAGTAGCGGCGCGGGCCCTGCTCTTGTTCTGGTCATGTTTTGCATCCATTCTATCACGACTGGGGGGCTTGAAAACCCTGTCGCAGGCCGACGAAAGTGTGCGGGGAGCAGTTCGGCAAGCTGCTGGAGAACCTCCATAACTAGCAGGGTGTTAAAAACTCTTTCGACCATCCCCCTGCTTCCCCATTCCTGGCCAGGAAGGGGGAAGCAGGGCGCGCCCTGCACCCACATACAATCCCGACACGTCGGGACTGCACTGGTCTGACCATATTCTACGGTTCGTAAGGTATGGGTCTGGGCCAAGCCCAGTCTGGGGGACACCCCCAGGCCCCCGCCAGAGGTGGCTCCGCCCCTCTGGACTCCCCTTTTTCATCAGCCTGCCAGGGCCGCGGCCAGGCAGGGCACATGCGCCACCTGCGCCAGCCCCAGGTTTTTCACCAGAGTGCTCTCTCCCCCCACCCTTGAAAAACACTGACCCACTGGGGTACTATCCGTCCAGATAGACCGAGGACAGCTTCCCTATGGGGTCCCGAATTCCACCGCCAACCTTCGCCGAAGAGCTGGCCCTGCACGCCCAGGGCTACTCTCCCATAGCCGGCATCGATGAGGTGGGCCGCGGCCCATTGGCAGGGCCCCTGGTGGCCGCCGCGTTGGTGCTCCCCCCACACTACCATCTCCCCTGGCTGGCCTCCGTGCGCGACAGCAAGCAGCTCACCCCTCGCCAGCGAGAGAACCTCTTCTCCCACATCCAGGAGGCGGGTCTTGCCTGGGGGACTGGCTCCGTTTCTCCCGCGGAGGTGGACTCTCGGGGGATAGTGGCCGCGACCAAGAAGGCCATGCTTATGGCAGTGGAGCGCCTCCCTCAACGCCCGGCCTTCCTTCTCATCGATGCCCTTCCCCTTCCGGAGGCGGGAATGCCTTTCAAAGCCATTATCAAGGGGGATGAGCGTTGCCTCTCCATCGCCGCCGCCTCCATCGTCGCCAAGGTCACCCGGGACAGGATGATGGAGGAGGAGGACCTGAGATACCCCGGGTATGGCTTTGCAGGTCACAAGGGCTATCACACCGAGGCCCACCTGGAGAATCTCCGTCGCCTGGGACTCAGCCCCATTCACAGGCGCTCCTTTGCCCCCGTAAAGGCCATCGAGGATGGGAATCTGGCCGAGAGCCCTCATAACAAGAGGCTGGGAGATGCAGGAGAGATGGCAGCCAGGGGGTACCTTCAGGGAAAGGGCTACACCATCCTGGAGACCAACTTCCGCTCCCCCTATGGTGAGGTGGATGTGGTCGCCCAGGAAGGCGATTGCCTGGTGTTCGTGGAGGTGCGCACTCGCGCCGGCAACGACTTCGGGCGACCCGAGGAGTCTATAACCCCGTCGAAGGAGAGACGGCTCATCGCCACCGCCGAGACCTATATCCAGTCCAGGCCCGGACTCCCGTCTCAATGGCGGATAGACCTGGTGGCGGTGGAGGTGGATCGACGCGGCCGCATCAAGCGGATCGAGCAGACCGAGAACGCTGTCTCCTATCTGCCCTAGCAGGGTGCCGAGAAACCCTTTCGACCATCCCCCTAGCCCCCTTCCTGGCCAGGAAGGGGGGAAAACTTGAATCTGGGGGACACCCCCAGACCCCCGTCAAAGGGGCTTCGCCCCTCTGGACACCCCTTTTCCCACAGCCTGCTAGCACCTGGTACGGCGGCCAGAGCCTTGCTCATCCTCTCCTTTCCATTGTGCTAGAATTACCTGAGGAGGAGAGCCATGCCCATCTACGAGTATCGCTGCCAGAGCTGCCACCGGAAGGTCTCGGTGTTCTTCCGCAGCTACTCCGATACCAAAGAGCCCCGATGCTCTCACTGCGGAAGCGCCGAGCTCACTCGCCTCGTCTCCTCCTTCACCGTTACCAAGAGCTGGGGGGAGAGCCTGGACCGGATGCCCTCTTTTGAGAGCACCAGCGACTTCGATGAGGATGACCCCCGCAGCGTTGCCCGCATGGTGCGAAGGCTGCGGCAGGAGACGGGAGGGGGCCTGGGACCGGAGGAGGAGGAGATGCTGGAGCGCATGGAGGCAGGGGAGTTGCCCGAGGACCCGGGGGATTCGGACGCCGATGGGGGATGGGGGGCCTAGAGACTCTCACCAGGGGGTTTGTCTGAAATATGCAGCCACCAGACCGAAAAGCGATAGCCGCGAGGATAAGGGGTCTGTACGTCATTGTCGATGCCCAGGCAGCCCAGGGCAGAGACCTGGTGGACTTGGCCCGGGCCATCCTCCGGGGAGGCGCACGGGTCATCCAGCTCCGCGACAAGATTCACGACAAGGGCGATGTGCTGCCCATAGCCCGTCGTATACGTGTCCTGTGCGAGGAGCATGGAGCGCTATTAATCATCAATGACCACGCTGACCTGGCGGTGGCCTGCGACGCCCATGGCCTGCACCTCGGCCAGCACGACCTGCCCATCAAGGAGGCCAGGGCCATCCTGCATCCCCACCAGATCATAGGCAGCTCCAACGCCCTCCTGGAAGAGGCCCTGGAGTCGGAGAGGCAGGGTGCCGACTACGCTGCCGTGGGGGCCATCTTTCCCACGACCTCCAAGGAGACGACGCGCCCGGCGGGACTGGAGACCCTTAGAAGGGTGAAGGAGCGTGTGTCCATCCCCGTGGTGGCCATCGGTGGCATCCATGCAGGCAACGTGGCCCAGGTAGTGCGGGCTGGGGCCGATGCCGTGTGCGTCATTGCCGCGGTGGTCAGCGCCCCGGACCCGGAAGAGGCCGTCCGCCAACTGGTGGCCGCTATGGGACTGGCAGGTAGCGACATCTGAGAAGTGTGGGTGCAGGGGGCAAAGCCCCCGCCGGGGGTCTGGGGGTGTCCCCCACTGGACACGGCCCAGACCCACATCTCACGAACCGTAGAACATGGTCAAACCAGTGCAGCAACAGCTGAGTGTGGGTGCAGGGCACGCCCTGCCTTCAGGGCATGGGCGCGAAGGCGCGTTTCTTCACGGAGAGGGTGACAAAGGTCTCGCTGCGCCTGACGCCAGGTATGTTGCCTATGGTGGTCAGGAGAAAGCTGTGGAGCTTCTCCGGGGAGGACACAGCCACCCAGGCGAAGATGTCGAGGGCACCCGTGGTGACGGAGACGTACAGGGTTTCTGGCGACTTTGCCAGCTCCTCAGCCACGGCCTCCAGCTTTCCGGGGTCCACCTGAAGGGCGACGACAGCCTCCGTGGCGTAACCCATCTTCGCGGGATCGGGGAGGGCCAGCACCTGGATGGCCCCATCCTGAATCAGGCGCTTCAGCCTGCGCCTTATGGTCCCCTCGCTAACCTCCAACTGCCGGGCTATCTTGGCGTTGGAAGCTCTGCCGTCCTGCTGAAGAATACCAATTACTTTCCTGTCTAATTCATCCATGACTCCTCCGATTATTGAGCGCTTTCCCTTGCAAAGGGTACTACATTGTACGAATTGTGTCAATAGGTCTGGAGGGTATATCCAGGGTATTTTCGCTCCTCTACCTTTTTCGATGCGGAATCCCCAACCCTTTCGACCATCCCCCTGGCCCCCTTCCTGGCCAGGAAGGGGGAAGAATTTGAACCTGGGGGACACCCCCAGACCCCTGGCAAAGGGGCTGCGCCCCTCTGCACTCCTCCTTTTTCATCACCTTCCTAGAGCAGGTCGCGCCTGACGCGGTTCCAGTAGGCCGCGGCTAGCTGCTCCGTGAGGGGGCCGTGCACGCCTGAGCCAACAGGGTTGCCACGCAGGTACACCACCGGCACCACTCCCGTAACCACGTTGGTGAGAAAGACCTCATCGGCTCCAGCGGCCTCCTCATGCACCAGGGAGCGCTCCCTGGTGGGGATTCCCAGGCGTTCCGCCTCTTCGAGCACGGTGCGCCGCGCCACACCTGGCAGGACGCCGTCCTCCTCGGGAGGAGTGACCAGGTCGCCATCCACCACGGCGAATATGTTGCTGGATGTCGCCCCCGTCAGGAAGCCCCGGGTGTTGCAGAGCAGGGCATCGTCGGCGCCGGCGTGGCGGGCCTCCAGGCGGGCTATCACCCCCTCCACGTATGACAGGGACTTGATACGCGCCAGGGGCGAGAGGTCGTTGCGGCGGATGGTTGACAGGACCAGGCGACGGCCTGCGGGCACGGAGGTCAAGGGGCCTTGCCAGGGCGTGACACGCACCACCACCGAGGGCGTAATGCCAGGCGTCACGTCCAGCCCACGGCCAGGGTCGGCGCCACGGCTTATCGTGAGGCGCACCACGGAGCCGGGATAGCCATTTCGACGCAGGCTCTCCCGTATGGCCTCGGCCAGCTCCTCCACGGGTGGCAGCGGGAGGTGCAGCGTCATGGCGCCCCGCTCCAGCCGGGCCAGGTGGTCTGCCAGGCGGAACACCCGCTCCTGTAGCGCCACCAGGGTCTCGAAGATGCCGTCGGCCAGGGTGAACCCCCGATCCAGGGGCGACAGGGAGGCCTCGGCCTCCGGAACGAAGCGCCCGTTGAGATACAGGAGGGGAGTGCCTTCAGTCATCGCATCCCAGGGCGCGGCGGAGACCCAGTCCTTTGTCCAGCGTCTCCTGGTATTCGGCCTCAGGGTCTGAGTCGGCCACTATCCCACCGCCCAGCTGGAGGTAGACCTGGCCTCCGGTCAGCACCAGGGTACGAATGACGATGCTGGCACCCATGTCCCCGCCAAAGGAGATGTAGCCCAGTGCCCCGCAGTAGATACCCCGACGAACAGGCTCCAGCTCCTCGATAATCTCCATAGCTCTCACCTTGGGCGCACCCGTCACAGAGCCGCCAGGGAAACAGGCCCGCAGCAGGTCTATCGCGTCGGCAGTATGTAGCAGCTCTCCGGTTATGGTGGACACCAGGTGCAGCACCGTGGGGTGTCGCTCCACGGCAAAGAGGCTGGGCACACGAACAGAGCCTATCTTGCAGACGCGTCCCACGTCGTTGCGCAGCAGGTCTACAATCATGACGTTTTCAGCACGCTCCTTTTCGCTGGCCAGCAGCTCCGCGGCCTGGAGGGAGTCCTCCTCCCTGCTCCTGCCGGTCGGGCGCGTCCCCTTGATGGGTCGAACCCGTACCTGCCCCCCATCCAGGCGCAGGAACTCCTCCGGCGATGCGCTGAGCACCACCACCTCCGGGAAACCCAGATACGCCGCAAAGGGCGCGGGGTTGTCAAGACGCAGCCGCTGGTACAGAGCCCACGGGTCCCCCTGGAAAGGGCGCTGGAACCGCTGGGACAGGTTCACCTGGTACACATCTCCCGCCGCCAGGTACTCCTTGACCCGCCTCACCGCGGACTTGTACGCCTCCGGCGTGAAGTTGGAGCGGAGAGGAGCGGGAGTATCCGTGGTCAGGGATGGCGCATCCCGGGGTATCTCCTTCAGGCGTCGCATTACCTCCTCCGCCCGGAGCCGGGCACGCTCTTCCGTGCCCTCCGGCAGCCCCGTGGAGAACAGGTGCGACTGCCCGGTGTCGCCGTCGTAGGCCAGTGCCCAGTCGTACAGGCCCAGGTACATCTCTGGCAGGCCCAGGTCATCCCATGCCCAGGAGGGCAGGTGCTCCAGGTGCCTGCCCAGGTCGTAGCTCCAGTAGCCCAGGGCGCCTCCCTGGAAGGGGGGCAGCCCCGTGGCCTGCGACCCACGGTGCTGGCGCAACAGACCCTGGAGCACCGACCACGGGTCGTCCTCTATCTCTTCACGGACGCTGCCTCGCTCTATGGTCACATGGCGGCCACGGCTGCGCACCACCATAAAGGGGTCTGCCGTCAGGTACGAGAATCTGCCGCCGGGTGCTCCCGGCATGGCCCCGTCCAGGAGCGCCGGGTACGGCATGTCCAGGAACGCGGGGAGGAGCCGCGCCGGGTGCGGGAGCGAGGCGAAGGCGCGGGTCATCGGGGGGGTGGAGTCAGCTCGTGGTGTGGGCGGCATCTTCACGGCAGGGCGCACCTGGGGTCAGATTTGCGGAGCTCAGGCCAGGGCCAGACTGTAGGCTTGTAGCCACGCATTGTAGGCGGTTGAATAGGCATTGTAGGCGGCTATATAGGCATTGTAGGCGGTTGTAACGGCATTGTACGCGGCCGTGTAGGCATTGTACACGGCTATATAGGTGGCATAGCTAATCCTGGAGGCTAGATAGTCTTTCTCAGCCTGGTCGAGGGCGACTTTCGCTTGGTCATAGGCATCCCGTTTCTGGACGTAGTCTTGATCAGCTTGGTCATAGGCGGCCTCCGCCTGGTCGAGGGCGGCCCTTGCGGAGTTTACCATGTCCCTCAGGGCCTGGTTCTCAGGGCGGACGTCCTTGTGCAGCTCTATTATATAGCCTCTTACATTGGCCTGGGGTATCCAGCAACCGTCGGGGGTTGGGTTGGCATCCCCTTTGGGCCAGTAGTAGTAGATTCCCGCCTCCACCTTTATGCCTATGACTCTGTGGGCTACACCGGAGCTGGACAAATAGCACTCAGCCGTTGGAGTGAAAGCGATCACAGCTCCGATGACTATATCCTGGGGTTTGAAGTTAGCTAACCAGGTGACCTCGTCCAGGCAGGTGATTTTCGGCTCCATGCTTCCTGTGCACTTGAAGCCACCTCGATAGCTTTCCACAATCAAGGGCTTTCTCTGCGCCTCCAGCTGGGCTATCTCGTTCTGGAGGGAGGTAACTCGCGTAAGCAGGGTATCCTTCTCGTTTCTCACTGCCTCTAGCTGTCCCACTGCACCAATTAAGGCTTCGTAATCTGCTGTCTTGCTTGCTAGCTGCTCCCTGGTGGTTCCCAGGTCTGCGGTCAGGGCTGCCTTCTCCGTCGTCCTGTCTGCCAGTTTGGTCTCCGTTATCGCCAGCTGCTCCCTGGTGGCTCCCAGGTCTGCGGTCAGGGCTGCGTTCTCTGTTGTCTTATCCGCTAGCTGCGTCTCTGTCGTCG
>JACVQK010000026.1 GCA_015661155.1 Dehalococcoidia bacterium
TCTCAGTGGAGCTGAGGGGATTCGAACCCCTGACCCCCTGCTTGCAAAGCAGGTGCTCTCCCGACTGAGCTACAGCCCCGTGGGTTTGCTAGAAGCTATCCCAAGAACCCTCACCCCCTGTATCCCCCTCTCCCTGGGTAAGGGAGAGGGGGAAGAGAAGCATCTGGGGGACACCCCCAGACCCCCGGCGGGGGCTTCGCCCCCTGCACCCTCACATGTTGCTCTAATAGCCTGACGCGACACCAGTATAGCGTGGTGGGGCATTGGTGGGGAGGGTGGACTTGCGGTGTGGCGTGAAAAGCAGGGGGACGCCCTTTAGTTGAAGGGCGTCCCCCTTTGCTCTTGCCCTTAGCCGCTGGATAGTGGAAGGAAGGTCATGGTGCCGTGTGTGAAAACGGTGGGTTTTCTCAGGGGTTGGCTCTTTGGGTTGGGGGAGCTCCCTCCGGCTTGGAGCCGGAGTCACGCTTCCACCCCATCTTTGGGGTCAACCGCCCACCGACCGAACTAGGATTCCCGACGAGTCGGGACTCCTTAGAAAGGAGGTGATCCAGCCACACCTTCCGGTGCAGCTACCTTGTTACGACTTCGTCCCAGTCACCGGCCCCACCCTCGGCCGCTGCCTCCCTTGCGGGTTAGCCCACGGACTTCAGGCGTTGTCGGCTTCCATGACGTGACGGGCGGTGTGTACAAGGCCCGGGAACGTATTCACCGCAGTAGTGCTGACCTGCGGTTACTAGCAACTCCGCGTTCATGCAGGCGGGTTTCAGCCTGCAATCCCCACTGAGACCGGGTTTGATGGGATTGGCTCCACCTTGCGGTTTGGCAACCCTTTGTCCCGGTCATTGTAGCGTGTGTGTAGCCCAGGGCGTAAGGGCCATGCTGACTTGACGTCATCCCCACCTTCCTCCCCCTTCTTTAGGGGCTGTATCGCTAGAGAAAACAACTAGCGACGAGGGTTGCGCTCGTTGCGGGACTTAACCCAACACCTCACGGCACGAGCTGACGACAGCCATGCAGCACCTGTGACGGCTCCCTTGCGGGTCTCCCTCCCTTTCGGGAAGGATACCACCGACATGTCAAGCCCTGGTAAGGTTCTTCGTTTTGCATCGAATTAAACCACACGCTCCGCTGCTTGTGCGGGCCCCCGTCAATTCCTTTGAGTTTTAGCCTTGCGGCCGTACTCCCCAGGCGGGATGCTTAACGCGTTAGCTTCGGCACGGAGGGGTTCGATACCCCCCATACCCAGCATCCATCGTTTAGGGCGTGGACTACCCGGGTATCTAATCCGGTTCGCTCCCCACGCTTTCGCGCCTCAGCGTCAGGAACAGCCCAGAGGGCCGCCTTCGCCACTGGTGTTCCTCCCGATATCTACGCATTTCACCACTACACCGGGAATTCCACCCTCCTCTGCTGTCCTCAAGCCCAGGAGTTTCCCTGGACCCCTCCCCGTTAAGCGGGGAGATTTCACCAGAGACTTCCTGAACCGCCTACGCGCCCTTTACGCCCAGTAACTCCGGACAACGCTCGCCCCCTACGTATTACCGCGGCTGCTGGCACGTAGTTAGCCGGGGCTTATTCCCGGGGTACCGTCCTCTCTCTTCCCCCGGAAAAGGGGTTTACAGCCCGAAGACCTTCTTCCCCCACGCGGCGTCGCTGCGTCAGGCGTTAGCCCATTGCGCAAAATTCCCTGCTGCTGCCTCCCGTAGGAGTGGGGGCCGTGTCTCAGTCCCCCTCTGACCGTCCATGCTCTCACACCGGTTACCCGTCGTAGGCTTGGTGGGCCGTTACCTCACCAACTACCTGATAGGACGCAAGGCCCTCCCCGGGCACCCCGATTTGACTCGGGGCTTTCCTAGACTCTCCATGTCAGAGAGCCAGCTTACGGGGTATTAGCACACCTTTCGATGGGTTATCCCCCTCCCAGGGTCAGGTCCCTTACGCGTTACTCAGCCGTTTGCCACTACCCTTCCCTTGCGGGAAGGACCGTTCGACTTGCATGCATTAGGCGCGCCGCCAGCGTTCGTCCTGAGCCAGGATCAAACTCGCTAATTAAAAGAACCTTCCTTCCACTATTCAGCTGTTAAGGTGCACCACCTTCCACCCCACACCAACCCACCCTAATTATACCCCAACACCACCCCCTGTCAATGGGAGCCCTCACCCAACGCGGTCAGCAGCCACCCAGACCGCTATTAGCAGGACCAGGAGAAACAAGAGGTCAGGATAGGTGACGGCGAAGACTAGGGGAGCTATGATCCCCGCTACAACGTAGCTGAGCACCATGCATGCCCCGGCGATGACCTGAAGGATTCGCCCACGCTTGCGGTTTACCGCAACGCTTGTCCCCTCACCTATGACGTAGCCTATTCCGATGGTAATGACCCAGGGCAGGAAGGGGATGCGAAAGAGCTGAAATAGCAGGAGCCCCCACAGAGCACCGGTTACCCCCGCCAGGAGTGTGCCTGCCGCCACCGCTCTCAGGTAAGTCGTAGCGCCCAACTCGAAGGTGGGCATCCGTCGCACCTGGGCACACTCGCGGCATCGGGCCCCCACGGGGGTGTGCACCAGACACCGAGGGCAGATGAGAGTCCCGCACTTGCCGCAGGAGAGGCGGGTCTCCACCTTTGGGTGGCGAGGGCAGAAGCTGGGCTTTTCCTCAGCCATTCCCTTACGCCTCAGGGGGAGCCCTGCGAACCCACTCATCCCTGCTGGCGATGTCCCGGTCGTAGAGGAGGCGTGGGAGAAGCACATCCCGCCAGCGGAGCCCCGGCACGGCTGTGCCCCGGTTGCCCATCACTCGCTTGAGTGCCACGATAGCTACAAGACAGATGCACAATACGGTGACGGGAAGAGGCTCCCGGAACCCCACGCTCCAGACCGGCATCAACACCACGGCGATACCCACCCACAAGGCAGAGTTGCGGAAGATAAGCCCCCCTGTAGCCACCAGGAGCGAGGCGGCCAGCACCTGCCATGAAAGAATGAAAAGGACTCCCATGGCCACGGTAATCCCCCTTCCGCCGGTGAGCTTGAGGTAGAGGGACCAGTTGTGGCCTGCCACCGCTGCCAGGCCGGCAGCCACGGCTACCCAGAGGCCGGTGTCCAGGCGCTGGGCCAGGTATACAGGGAAGGCCCCCTTGAAGAAGATATCGAAGGCTCCCAGGGGAATGGCGACCCATCTCGCCACATGGGTCCATACGTTGGAGGCGCCCACATTGCCGCTGCCGTAGTGGCGGATGTCTATTCCCCTCATGGCCCGCCCCAGGACGTAAGCCATGGGTATGGAGCCTACCAGGTAGGCCAGGAGAACAACCGCCGCTTCTTTCATGGGGAAAAGCCACCTAGCTTGGAGTGAGTAGATTATACCAGACGGATGTCTGGCTAGACGGCTGCTATGCGCTGATGTTGGCCCTTTGTCTCGCCAGGGCATTGAGCCTCTCCACGGTCTCCAGGGGGGGGCCCACGTGCCCCGGCTCCACCTCCCCCGGCGTGCCCAGGGCATGATAGTCGCTACCACCGCAGGGTATCAGCCCATCCCTGGCAGCAATGGCCGCCAGGGCTTCCACCTGGGAGGGTGTGTAGTTGCCGTAATGCACCTCCATTCCCACGAGCCCCGCTGCCTCCAGCTCCGGCAGGATGGACTCCAGGTTCTCCACCTCCCTGGGGTGAGCCAGAACCGGCAGACCGTCCACCCCCCTTATCATGCGCACCGCGTCGGCAGGGGTGAGCTTGGGACGCTCTGCGTACGCCAGCCCGTTGCGCCCGATGTATTTGACGAAGGCCTCCTGGGGAAGGCGTATGTAGCCCCGCTCGACCATGGCCTGGGCGATGTGGGGACGCCCTACGGAGCCTCCATCGGCCAGCTCCAGCACCCTTTCCCACTCGACGGGCACCCCCAACTCAGCCAGTTTGCTCACCATCTCCCGCGCCCGTTCCACCCTGCCGTTGCGGAACTCCTGCAGGGTCCGTTGAAAGCCGGGGTCGGAGTATCTGAGGAAGTAACCCAGAACGTGAATCTCGTTGCCGGGTATGTCGGTGCTGAGCTCGACGCCGGGGATAACGGTGAGATGGGGAAATCTCCTCGCCGCCTCCAGCGCCTGGGGAAGCCCTTCCGTGGAGTCGTGGTCGGTGATGGCCACCACCCTGAGTCCCCTTTGACCCACCAGCTCCACTAGCTGCAGAGGGGTCAGGCGACCGTCCGAGAAAGTGGTGTGCAGGTGCAGGTCTACCTGGGTCATGGCTATGTCACCTCCCGATCCACGCGAGTAATCGAAGTGGCCTTGCCTGTGCTCTCGTCTATCTCCACCATCACGGAGTTGAAGGTCACCGGCCCATCGGCCACCGTGAGCCTTTTGGGGGTCTGGGTGAGGAAACGCTCCAGAACATCCTCAATGGTGGTCCCGATGACAGAGTCCCTGGGGCCTACCATACCAAGATCGGTGACATAGGCGGTCCCGCGGGGAAGTACACGGGTATCTACCGTTCCCACGTGGGTATGGGTCCCCATAACGGCGCTAACCCTGCCATCCAGATACCAACCCATGGCCATTTTCTCGGAGGTGGCCTCGGCGTGGAAGTCCACCAGGATCACCCGGGTATCCCAGCTCGGACTATCCAGCAGCGCATCCATGGCCCGGAAGGGGCAGTCGCAGGTACCCACGAAGACCCGTCCTATCAGGCTGACCACCAGGGCTCCCCCTACCATGGCATACCCCTTCCCCGGCGCTGCGGGGGGGTAGTTCAGAGGCCGTAGTATGGGCACATCTTCATCCAGGTAGGGGATGATCTCCTTCTGGTCCCAGATGTGGTTTCCAGAGGAGATGACGTCTACCCCGCTGTCAAACAGCTCCTGGGCGACCTCTATGGTAAGGCCGAACCCGGCGGCGGCATTCTCCCCGTTGGCCACTACCAGGTCGATGCCGTGCTCCTCGCGTAGACCTGGCAGAAGGGCTTTTACAGCCCTTCTGCCAGGTCTACCTATCACATCGCCCACCATCAATACCCGCAAGTCCCTATATCTCCCAGGCCGAATCTAGCGGGGTGTTGAAGAACCATCTTCGACCATCCCCCTACCCCCTTCCTGGCCAGGAAGGGGGATAAAGATTGAATCTGGGGGACACCCCCAGACCCCCGTCAAAGGGATTCCCATCCACTGGATGGGAGCCCTCCCCTCTGAGCACCCCTTTCCAGCAGCCTGCTAGCGGGCGTACTCCACGGTGCGGGTCTCCCGGATCACGATGACCTTCACCAGGCCCGGGTAGACCAGGGTATCCTCGATCTTCTTGACCACGTCCCGGGCCAGCTTGGCAGCGGTCACATCATCTATCTCGTCGGGTTTGACCACGATGCGCACCTCTCGGCCCGCTTGAATGGCAAAGCACTTCTCGACCCCTGGGAAGCTCCGAGCCACCTCCTCCAGGGCCTCAAGCCGCTTGACATAGTGCTCCAGGCTGTCCTTGCGGGACCCGGGGCGGGCGGCGCTGATGGCATCGGCCGCGGAGACAAGAAAGGCCTCTATGGAGCCCATCTCCTCGCTGTGGTGCTCCCCAATGGCCTGCTCCACCGCCGGCGGGATGTTGAACTTGCGGGCCACCTCGGCGCCGATCTCCGCGTGGGGGCCTTCCACCTCGTGGGTCAGGGCCTTCCCGATGTCGTGGAGCAGCCCTCCCATCTTGGCTACCTCCACATTTGCGCCCACCTCGGCGGCCATCATACCCGATAGCAACGATACCTCCACGCTGTGCATGAGGACGTTCTCCCCATAGCTGTAGCGGTACTTCAAGCGGCCCAGGAGCTTGACCAGCTCCGGGTGTACCCCGTGGACCATGGCATCGAAGACGGCTTTCTCTCCCTCCACCCGGATGCTCTCTTCCACCTCCTGGTTGGCCTTCGCCACCACCTCCTCTATGCGGGCAGGGTGGATTCGGCCGTCCGTGATGAGCTTGCTGATGGCCCGTCGCGCCACCTCCCGCCGGATGGGATCAAAGCAGGAGATGGTAACGGCCTCCGGGGTATCATCTATGATGAGGTCCACCCCTGTTGCGGCCTCTATAGCGCGGATGTTCCGTCCCTCGCGTCCTATGAGGCGACCCTTCATGTCGTCGCTGGGCAGGGGGATTACGTTGACCGTGGTTTCAGAGACCACATCGGAGGCAAGGCGGTGAATAGCCAGGGTCACGATCTTGCGGGCTTTCTGGTCCGCCTCTTCTTTCGCCTGTAGCTCCGCGTCCCGGTAGCGGTGGGCTATCTCGTACTGGATGCTTTCCTCGGACCTGCGGAGAAGAAGCTCCCTGGCATCGTTGGCAGAGAGTCCGGAGAGGTTCTCCAGGATAACCATCTCCTGGCGTTTCAGCACGTCTATCTCGGCCTCACGCTGTTCCAGGTCTCTCTCTCCACCGGCCAGTTTTCCCTCTCTTTTGTCCAGGTTCTCGGAGCGCCGCTCCAGGCTCTCCTCCCGGTTGGCCAATCTTCTCTCCTGACGCTGGAGATCAGAGCGCCGTTCCCGCAAGTCCGCCTCTGTGGAGGTATGGGTCTTCAGGGCCTCCTCTTTGGCCTCCAGGAGAATCCCCTTCCGCTGCTCCTCAGCCTCCCCCAGAATTCGAGATGCCTCATCTTTGGCAAGCCTTACCCGTCTGCTGGCAATGGTAGCTCTGAGGTAAAACCCGGCTGCTCCCCCCAACCCCAGGGCTGCCAGGACGGCAAGGACAACCACTAATGCATCCACTGTCCTTCACCTTCCTCTCTAGTCCAATCTGTCCAAGCCGATCGGCTTGGGAATCCCGTGCCCCAGAGAACTAGGGCATCGTATCATGGTAATCCAAAATGGGATGATATGTCAAACTGGACGTGGTGGTAGAACCGAAGTTGACATAGAGTTTAAGAGTTGTTACCCTGCATGAACTATTATGCAGATGGGAACCATGACATCCACCGAAATCTTCAAGAAGGCCCACCCAGGTGACAGAACCCTCCTTACGGAGGTGGAGTCCAAGGCGCTGGTGCAAGAGGCGGGGATACCCGTGGTCCCAACCCACCTGGCCCGCAACAAGAGCCAGGCGGCAAGGATCGCCCAGGCTCTGGGGCTGCCTGTGGTAATGAAGGTGGTCTCGCCGGAGGTGGTCCACAAGAGCGATGTGGGAGGGGTGAAGACGGGGCTAAGAAGCCTGCGCCAAGTGAGAGCGGCGTACGACGACCTGGTCGCCTCCACCCGCAAGGCGCTCCCCTCGGCATCCATCCTGGGAGTGGCGGTGCAGAGAATGGCCCCTCCCGGAGTGGAGGTGATACTTGGAGCCTTCCGAAATCCGGAGTTCGGCCACGTGGTTATGTTTGGCCTGGGAGGAGTCATGGTGGAGGTGCTCCAGGACGTGTCCCTGCGCCTGGTTCCCCTGACTCGCCGGGATGCCCGGCAGATGGTGCGGGAGATCAAGGGCTTTTCCCTCCTCAACGGATACCGGCAGCATCCCCCATGCGACATCCTGGCCCTGGAAGAGGCGCTCTTGAACCTGTCCCTCTTCCTGGAGAAGCACCCGGAGGTGAAGGAGCTGGACCTGAACCCCGTCTTCTGCTACCCCCAGGGAATCCTTGCCGTGGACGCCCGGGTGGTCCTGGAAGAGGTCAACCCCAACACATAGGCCCTTCAGGGGAAGGGCAGGAGGAATCATGGGCCTGGAGCTAGATAGCCTGTTTCATCCCAAGTCCATCGCCGTCGCTGGAGCCTCGGCCTCCCCCGAAAAGCAGGGGCACAACTACTTCAAGAACCTCCTCGACAGCTTTCACGGGAAGGTGTACCCCATCAACTTCAGGGCCGAGGAGGTCCTGGGAGTTCCCACGTACAAGTCCGTGCGGGACATCCCGGAGAACGTGGACTACGTCATCTCCGCCATTCCCAACCTGGAAATCCTGGACCTGGTGGATGCCTGTATCGCCAAAAAGGCCCGGGTTCTCCACCTGTACACCGCCCGGTTCAGCGAGACGGGCTTCGAGCGGGAGACGAAGCTGGAGCAGGAGGTGCTGCGGCGGGCCCGAGCGAGTGGCATGCGCATCCTCGGCCCCAACTGCATGGGGCTCTACTATCCCAGGGAGGGGATCGCCTGGGGAAACGGATTCCCCAAGGAGGTCGGGAAGGTGGGGGCCATCTCCCAGAGCGGGGGCAACGGCTCCGAGATCATCACCGGGGGAGCCAACCGGGGACTCCGTTTCAGCAAGGTCATCAGCTACGGCAACGCCCTGGACCTGAACGAGGCCGACCTGATGGAGTACCTGGCCGACGATCCCGAGACGGATATCATCGGCGGCTACATCGAGGGGGTGCGGGTCGGCCCTCGCTTCGTCAGGGCCCTCCGCTACGCCACTGCGCGCAAGCCCGTGGCTCTATTGAAGGGGGGCAGGACTCAGGCCGGCACCCACATGGTCTCCTCTCACACGGCCTCCCTGGCAGGCAGCCGCGAGGTGTGGGAGGCCATGTGCCGCCAGACAGGGGTCATCAACACCAACAGCATGGAGGAGCTGGTGGACATGCTGGTGGCCTTCTCCCGCATGCCCCCGGCCAGGGGATTCAACGTCCTGGTGGGCGGCGGTGCAGGAGGAAAGAGCGTCCTCTCCGCGGACGAGTGCGAAGAGGAGGGACTGCGTGTGGAGCCTATTCCAGCGGACGCGCGCCAGGAGCTGACCAGCCGTGACCCCTTCTTTGGCTCCTGGGTGACCAATCCCGTGGACGGCTCCATCATGGGAGGGAGCCGTCTGAGTCCCCACGAGGTGGTGACCCTCATCGCCAGCAGCCCGGCCTACGACGTGGTGATCAACAACATCACGACGGGAAGGCCGGGAGGTGGTGCCACCACCAGGCAGAGTCGGACCACTCAGATGATCGAGCACACCGCAGGCATCGCCCGCAACTTCAGCAAGCCGGTGGCCCTGGTCTTGCCGGACATGATTCCAGAGGACGAGCAAATGCTTCAGAGCACCCAGGAGATGCGCGAACGATGTATCAAAGAGGGCTTCGCCATCTTCCCCTCCATGAGCCGGGCCGCCCGGGCCGTCAGACGCCTGGTGGGGTATCACCGCTGGTTGGCAGAGGCAAAGGAAGAAGCCACTCCAAAAGCAGCAGCCTCGGGCGGAAGAGGCCCTGCGCTGCACTAAGAAGGGCGCGCGACACCAGGAACTTGTCTGAAAACTCCCGTCACGGGGAGTGCAGAGGGGGAGGGCTCCCATCCTGTGGATGGGAATCCCTTCTGACGGGGGTCTGGGGGTGTCCCCCAGATTCAAATCCTTCCCCCTTCCTGGCCAGGAAGGGGGTTAGGGGGATGGTCGAAGGAGTTTTTCAGCAGCCTGTTGCTACAAAGAGGCGCTACTCCACCAGGAGAAGCAGGTACATCAAGCCGACTCCTGCCAGGATGAAGGCGACCTGCGCAGCTGAGCTGAGGAGCTCGTGCTCATGGTGTAGTTCTGGAATCAGGTCAGCCCCAGCCATGTAGATAAAGCCACCGGCGGTGAGAGGCAGGATGATCTCCTCATAGCCACTGATGGCTGGCCCGAAGAGCAGGGAGACGACAACCCCCACAAAGGCCAGAAGGGCAGACAGGAGATTCAAGAACAAGGCCCGTCGAGGGCTGAACCCGGCGTGAACAAGAATGCCGAAGTCGCCCAGCTCCTGGGGTATCTCATGCAGGACGACGGCCCAGGTTGTTGCCAGACCAATGGGCACACTCACGAAGTAGCTGGCACCAATGGCAAGCCCATCCACCAGGTTGTGAGCGCTCTCGGTCACCAGGTTGATGTATCCCACAGGATGAATTGGATTGAGGGCTTGTTGATGATGCTCGTGGTGCCAATGGAGGAAGCGCTCCAGCATAAAGAAGGTGAGGATGCCCAGGAGGACATACAGGGACGTGAGACCAGGCGAGGAGGAGTCCCTGAAAGCCTTTGGCAGCAGGTGTACCAGGGCATCGCCAAAGAGGCCGCCCACAGCCAGGCTGATAAGAAGGGGTATGACCCTATCCAGGCGGCGAACGCCCAGGGCGATGGTCAACACCCCCACCAGGGAGATGAGGCTGACCACGGCCACGCTGAGCAGGGAGTAGCTCCACGCGTTCATATGCCAACCACCCTTATCCCCGACCTGCCCCGGTACAGCCGGTTGATGTTGAGCAGCAGGGCGGTGATGCCCTCCACGTAGCGGGAGCTATCCAGTCCCCCGCCGTTGACCGCCCGCAGGTCGGGGATGAGCTTCGCCAGGGACATCACCACCCCCCTGGCCTCTTCATCATCGCCACAGACAACTACATCCCCCTCCAGGACCCTATTGGGCACCAGCAGGTCCTGGGCGCTCACGGTCTGGAAGGCAGCCACCACCCTGGAACCGGGAAGGATAGCCTGGGCCTGGAGGGCCGCCGAGCCCTCCTCTACCGCCAGGGTGCGAAACCGCCCCTGGGAGAAGGCCAGGGGGGATACCGTATCCACCACCACCTTGCCCGACAGAGCCTCCTGGAGCGGCTCCAGGAGCCCTCGCTGCGCGGGAAAGGGGACGGAGATGAACACGATGTCCCCTCGCCGGGCCACCTCCTCGTTCAGGCCACTGTACACCTCCGACAGGTGTCCCAGGGCTTTCAACCCCGTGGCAGCCTCCTCAGCCCTGGCCGCCTCGCGGGAGCCGATGATGACCCTCTCTCCCGCCAGGGCCAGCCTGAGGGCGAGGCCCCGTCCCTCCGGCCCTGTGCCTCCCAGAAAGCCGAGCATACCCTATCCCTCCCCGTGGGTTGTGGTTAGAACGTCCCTGACAGTACCGCTGGCCCTTCGACAAGCTCAGGGTGAGCGGTATTTATCTCTCCGCTCATGGTGAGCCTGTCGAACCACATGAGCAACTATATCACCCGTTGCCTGAGTGGAGCAAACCCGTTTTGCCACGGGTTGTTAGGCCCTCTGCCGTGGTGTATTGTTACAGCGCGGCCAGCGGCATTAGCTACAGAAGTCCAAGACAAGGAGAAGCAGTGGGCATCTACACCAGCCTGGTACGGCCCGTGCTGTTCACCCTGCCCCCGGAGAGGGCCCAGAGGCTCGCCGAGGTAGCCCTGCGGCAAGGCCCCTTCTGGAGGGCACTGCGACCAGCCTTCCAGCTCAATGATGAGCGGCTGCACGCCGACATAGGGGGCATTCACCTTCCCAACCCCATCGGCCTGGCCGCCGGCTACGACAAGGACTGCCGCCTTGTGGACTCCCTCTCCTGCCTGGGCTTCGGATATATCGTCGCCGGCACCGTAGTCCTTCACCCACGAGAGGGAAACCCCAGACCACGGCTGGCGCGCAACCCCAGGGAGGGTTCCCTGGTCAACTCCCTGGGTTTCCCCAGTCACGGCCTGGAGACGGCGTGCCGCAGCCTCAAGCAAAGGGGCAACAGCAGGGTTCCCCTGGTGCTGAGCATCTCCGGCCTCGACCTAGAGGAGTTTCGCCAGTGCTATCAGGCGCTTCAGCCCCTGGCCGCGGGCATCGAGCTGAACATAAGCTCCCCCAACACCGAGGGAATACGGATGTTCCAGGAGCCCCAGAGACTTGAAGAGCTGCTGGCCGCCCTGAGTCCCCTCAAGGAGAGACCCCTCTTCCTCAAGCTACCCCCCTACTTCGACGAAGCCCAGAGAGGCCGGGTGATGGAGATGGTCGACCTGTGCCTCCACTACTCCGTGGAGGGAGTCACCGCGGTGAACACCTGGCCAGTGGAGGACACGCGCCTGGCCACCGGCCATGGTGGCCTGAGCGGCAGACCCCTGTTCCCCCACATGCTTCGCATTGTCCAGGACGTGCGGCGCCATGCTGGCGAGGGGCTTGTCATCAACGCCTGCGGTGGCATCGCATCCGGAGAGGGTGCTCTCAACGCCCTGCGGGCCGGAGCCAACACGGTGCAGCTTCTAACCGGACTCATCTACCAGGGGCCTGGGCTGATGCGGGGCATCAACCGTTACCTTCTCCGCTACATGGAAAGGGAGGGAATCCCCTCCTTGAAGGAGATTTCAAGAGAACCCCTGGAGGGCCTGGAGCAACCCTAGAAGGCTGCTGAAAAACTCCTTCGACCATCCCCCTGGCCCCCTTCCTAGCCAGGAAGGGGGGAGAGTTTGAATCTGGGGGACACCCCCAGACCCCCGGCGGGGGCTTTGCCCCCTGCACCCCCATATGGTGCTCAAGCAGCCCAACGCTAAACTAGGCCCACACTCTAGAGAAGATAGAGCAGGGCAGACGGCTGCACCGTATGTGTCTATGGGTGCAGGGCACGCCCTGCCTAGACTATCCGCATCTCCCGGAGCCTGGCGATGCGCTTCTGGATGGGAGGATGGGTGGAGAACATGGAGGCGGAGAGGCCGCTCAGGGGATTGACGATGAACAGGTGGGAAACGGCCTCGTTCACCTTCATGGGCTTGCGGTGCGATTCCAGCTCCAGCTTCTCCAGGGCGCTGGCCAGGGCCAAGGGATGCCTGGAGGTCTGGGCGCCCGTGGCATCGGCATGGTACTCCCGGGACCTGGATATGGCCGTCCGAACAAGGAACGCGGCCAGGGGAAGCAGGATGGCCACCACCAGCAACCCTATCATCCCCACTACAGCCCCATGGTTCCCGCCCCTGCGGTCGCCATCCCCGCCTCCCATGCCGCCGAAGAGCGCCGAGAAGCGGGCCATCATGGCCAGAAAGGTGATGGCCCCGGCGAGGGCGGCTGCGACGGTCATGATGAGGGTGTCCCGGTTGCCCACGTGGGCCATCTCATGGGCCAGCACCCCCGATAGCTCATCTCGGCTCAGGATTCGCATAATCCCCGTGGTGGCCGCCACCGCGGCGTGCTTGGGGTTCCTTCCGGTGGCGAAGGCATTGGGGGAGGCGCTCTCAATGACATACACCCTGGGCTTGGGGAGTTGGGCCAGCCTGGCCTGTTCCTCCACAATGAAGTGCAGGTCTGGCGCATCTTCCTGAGACACCTCCCTGGCTCCTGTCATACGCAGCGCCAGCTTGTCGCTGAACCAGTAGGTGAAGAAGTTCATTGCCAGGGAGATTATCAGGGCAAATATCATGCCCCCCATGCCTCCCATGAAGTAGCCCGCCATCACCAGGAACGATGAGAGCAGAATCATGAGAAAACCGGTCTTGAGTGTATTCATAAGTCCCCTCCCTTCCTTAGCATGGTGTTGAAAAACCCTTTCGGCCATCCCCCTGGCCCCCTTCCTGGCCAGGAAGGGGGAAGGATTAGAATCCGGGGGACACCCCCAGACCCCAGTCAAAGGGATTCCCATCCACTGGATGGGAGCCCTCCCCTCTGCACTCCCCCTTGTTCATCAGCCTGTTGGGATCGACCCTTCTAGCCCATTCTGGAATAGCTACCCAGCAGCTATGGGAAATTATACCACTTTCACCTCGCCGCCTGTAGCGCCATCCAGATGAATGCTATAATAGAGCCGTATGGACGGCATCACCATCAACATCGATCCGGTTATCGTCCACCTGGGAGGGTTCGCCCTGCGGTGGTACAGCCTCACCTTCGCCGGAGGCATCGCCCTGGCCATCGTGCTCACCCTGCGTGAGGCGCGGCGCAGGGGACTCAATGCCGACAAGGTGAGCAACGTGGCCCTGTGGGGTGTGGTGGGGGGGATGGTGGGGGCGCGGCTGTTCCACGTGGTGGACAGGCTGAGCTACTACCTGGCCAACCCATACCAGGCCCTGATGTTCAACCAGGGCCTGGCCATCTGGGGAGGACTGATTACTGGCGGGCTGGTGGCGCTCTTTGTGGCCCGCAGAGAGAGACTTCCCGCACTCAAGCTGGCCGACGCCACCGCCATCGGGCTCATCGCCGGGCAGATGGTGGGACGTCTGGGATGCATCATCAACGGCGACGCCTACGGCGGCCCCACCACCATGCCCTGGGGATTCGTGTACGTCAACCCCGGGGCCATGCTCCCCGACGCCCTGAGAGGCATCCCGACGCACCCGTACCCCGTGTACGAGATACTGTGGGACCTGGCGCTGCTGGGAGTGCTTCTCATCTTCCGCCGGCGTGGGCTGCCCGACGGATTGCTGTTCCTGACATACGTTGCCGGCTACTCCCTGGGGCGCTTTGGGCTGACCTTCGTGCGGCAGGAGGCCATATGGTTCTGGGGGCTCCAAGAGGCCCAGGTGATAGCCCTGGTGGCCCTAGCCCTGGCCGTGGTCGGTGGTGTATACTTGATCAGGTTCAATTCCCCTGGGGCAGGAAGAAGGAAACAGCCCATGGCGGTAAAGAGGCCGTGAACGTGAAGAGGAATAGAGACAGGGTGTTGCTCGCCCTGGTCGTGGCGGGGCTGATCGCTCTGGCGACGGGCTGCTCGTCTGGCTCGCCGGCTACGCCGACCATTGCCTCCACGCATGGGGCCCCATCCCTGGCCATGGACACGCTCCAGGTGAACCTGGGCACCGTGGCGCGATCCCAGGAGGGGATGGCGACGTTCCTGGTTATAAACCAGGGCGGTATGCCGCTCCAGGTGGAGGGGGTGAGCATCCAGGTGGAGCAGGGATGCGATATCGCGGAGACCATCGAGGAAGGCTACGAGATACAGCCTGGCGAAATAGCCCTGCTCCCCGTCACGCTAGGCAAACATCGGGAGCTTGGTCCCCACAGGCTCCTGGTAAACGTAACGTCAAACGATCCCCTCAGACGTGTGACCACGGCGTCCCTGCGCTTTGTGGTGGTCGAGGATGAGGCGTCCTCAGGAACAGGCCCGCGCCTCAGGGTTGACAAAGAGATGATCGACATCGGCACGGTGCCCAACGACTGGCCCATGTACGAGCGGTTCACCCTGCGCAACGACGGAGACGCGCCCCTGGTGCTGGAAGGAGATCTCATGGTGCGCGTCGAGGAGGGGTGTTGACCGCCGGAGGCGGTGGTCGGTTCGACCACCTTGCAACCAGGAGAGAAGACGGTGCTGGCGATGCCTCTGCTCATGGGGATGCACCAGGGTATGGGTGGGCCGCACCTGTTTGCGGTGGACGTGCGCAGTAACGACCCGTTGGAGCCGGTGAAGACGCTACGCTGGCGCTTCACGGTGGTGGAAGACGCGAAATAGCAAGGGTCGGAATCCTATATGGCATTTGCCTCTCGACAGGTTCGAAGCGCCCAGGCGCGGCGTCCGAGGAGCTTCCTCAGAGCAGTCCTGCTAGGTCTCTTGGTGCTCGTGGTCGCAATCGTTGCGGCGGGCCTCTGGAGCATCGCCCATCGGCAGCCCCAGGCCAGCGCCACCCCAAAGGAGATAGGAGGCTACGGGCTCCTTAGCTCGGTGGAGGGCCCCCAAGCGCTTCAGATGGTGGCCGGGCTGCACCAGGGGTCTCCCCAGATCACCGAGGCACGGGTGGCCCACTACGAGCAGGGAGGAGTCATCTGGACAGGGACCGCCGCCTCGCAAGATGCTGCCCGGGGGCAGCTGGAGGCCATGGCCCAGGCCATCGGAAAGGGCGGGTCTCCCTTCTCCAATCTGCAGGAGGTGAGTCTGGCGGGTCGGCTGGTCTTCGCCGTAAGCGATGGCGACACCACCCACTACTTCTTCCGGAGTGGCGCTCAGGTAATCTGGATCACCCCTCCGTGGGACAGTGGACTGCCCTTCGTAGTAGCTGCCCTTCGCGTATTTTAGCAGGATAATGAAAAAGGGGAGTGCAGAGGGGTGAATCCCCTTTGCTGGGGGTCTGGGGGTGTCCCCCAGACTGGGCTAAGCCCAGACCCACACCTTACGAACTGTAGAATGTGGTCAGACCAACACAGCAACAGTTGAGCGTGGGTGCAGGGCGATGGTCGAGGGAGGACTCATGGCGTACCAGGTGTACCGCATCCCGGTGATAAGGGTGCCACGGCTGCGAGGGAAGGGCGGCTTTGCCAGGCGCGTCCTTCCACTACTCATTGGTCTACTCGGTGGAGGGTTTCTTGTTCTCCTGTATCTGGGCATCGTCACGTGGGCCCAGGGCTGGGACCATGCTCTGGAGCTGCTCTCCCAGGATCGGGTCTTTGTGGCCGCTATCGCCACCGGCTTTGGACTGCAGGTCGGCCTCTACGCATACATGCGCCTGGTGGTACACCACGAGGTGCGACTGGCGATGCCGACCTGCTGCCTCCATCACGTGACCGACGTGCTGCCCCTCATCGGGCTGTCCGGTGCAGCGGTCTTCCTCAACGACTATCGTATTCCCTTCATGGTGGGCGGCCTGGTGGTCAACGGCGCAGGGGTGATCATCATGCTCAGGGTAATCCTCCAGGGCAGGGCGCACCTGCGGGCTCTGAGAGTGCCCGCGAGAACGGAGGCGCAGTAACCTTGCGCAGCTCCAGACGGACAATCTGGCCTTTCTACGCCCCGCTGTCGTTCCTTCTCCTGGTGGGAGTGGCTGTCTGGGGATGTGGTTCCTCTGAGAGACCTTCGCCTGTCGCGACAGAGACACCAACCCCGTCCCTGACCCAGGCCGACGAAGGGCAGGGAGGCGTTGTGTTTCAGGCCACTGCCCTCACCTCCTCGCAGATGGCGGAGCGGGGCCACCCGCCAGACCACGTCGGCTTCTTGGTCCAGCTCGACACCCACTCCGGGAGCCTTCTCAGCTACGACCTTACCGCGCAGGCCGCGCTGAGAGACGGCGGCGGCCATGAGGCCCAGGCGCTGGGCTGGGAGCCCCAGAGCGAGGACTCCCACCACCGCTCGGGCCTGCTGTACTTTCCCCTGAGCCAGGCAATGGTCACTTCAGAGGCCCTGTACATGGAGATATCCCTGAGAGACCTGGGA
>JACVQK010000027.1 GCA_015661155.1 Dehalococcoidia bacterium
GCCATCCTCCCAGGAGCGCATGGCGCACCTCTGGACTATCTGGTAGGCCCTCTCCCGGCTCAACCCTCTCTCCACCAGGGCCAGAAGCACCCGCTGGGAGAACACCAGGCCCCTGGTCATCTCTATGTTGGCCATCATCCTCTTGGGGTAGACCTTCAGACCCGCCATCACCCCGGTGAAGAGGTCGAGGATGTAGTCCAGGGCCGCGCAGGAGTCGGGGAGGATGAGGCGCTCCGCGGAGGAGTGGCTGATGTCCCGCTCGTGCCAGAGGGCCACGTTCTCCATGGCCGTTACCGCGTAGCCCCGGATGAGGCGGGCCAGGCCGCACACCCTCTCGGAAAGCTCGGGGTTCTTCTTGTGGGGCATGGCCGAGGAGCCGGTCTGGCCCTCTCCGAAGGGCTCCTCCACCTCTCTCACCTCGGTGCGCTGGAGGCTGCGAATCTCCGTCGCGAACTTCTCCAGGGAGGCTGCCACCAGGGCCAGGGTGGTGACAAACTGGGCATGGCGGTCCCTCTGGATAATCTGGTTGGATACGGGGGCAACGGCCAGCCCCAGCCGGGCGCACACCCGCTCCTCGATTTGAGGGGGTATGGTGGCGTAGCTGCCCACGGCCCCGGAGACCTTTCCCGCGGCCACCGTGGATCGGGCCTCCTCCAGGCGATGGCGGTGACGGCGCATCTCGTCCCACCACAGGGCCAGCTTGATCCCAAAGGTGGTCGGCTCGGCGTGCATCCCGTGGGTGCGTCCCATGATGGGGGTGTGCTGATGCTCCAGGGCCCGCCTCTTCAGGGTGTCGATAAGGCGGTCCACGTCCTCCAGAAGGATGTCTGCCGCCGCCACCATTTGAAGGCCCAGGGCGGTGTCCATGACATCGCTGGAGGTCAGGCCCAGGTGCAGCCATCGGCCTTCCGCTCCCAGTCCTGTGGTCACCGACTGGAGAAAGGCGGTCATATCGTGGCGCGTGCGCTGAAAGACCTCTTCCAGTCGGATGGGATCGTAGCGGGCGGCCCGCAGCCTGGCCATGTCCTGGGGAGGGATAACCCCCTCTTCAGCCCAGGCCTCGCACACGGCCAACTCCACCTGAAGCCACTTGTCGTACTTGCTCTCCTCCGACCACACCAGCTTCATGGCAGGCCGGCTGTACCTGTCTATCACCCTTCACCTCTGATGTTGCTATTCGAGTCCGTAGAGAATCATACCCTGTCTTTTCCCTTCTAACAAGGTAGTGTACTAGAAGCTGTTCGGAAAACCCTCACCCCCTGTGTCCCCCTCTCCCTTAGCCAAGGGAGAGGGGGAGGAAAAGGGGTCTGGGGGACACCCCCAGACCCCCGCCAGAGGGGGATTCGCCCCTCTGGACTCCCCTTTTCGGCAGGCTGCCTAGCCGGAGGCCAGCCGCTCCCGATACACCGCATACGCCTCTCTTATGTCCTCGTGTTTCAGGGCAAGGATGGCCGCGGCCAGATAAGCGGCGTTGCGGGCCCCCCAGGAGCCGATGGCAACGCAGGCCACGGGAACCCCCGGCGGCATCTGGGCGATGGCGTAGAGGGCGTCCACCCCCTTTAGGTCACTGGAGGGCAGGGGAACCCCTATGACAGGCAGGGTAGTCCAGGAGGCCAGGACCCCCGGCAGGGCCGCGGAGCCTCCCGCCGCGGCGATGATCACCTCCAGGCCCCGATCTACGGCGGCTTTGGCGTACTCCCTGGCCTTCTCCGGGGTACGGTGGGCCGAGATGACCGAGACCTCGTGGGAGACCCCTAGCTCCTCCAGCACCTTCACGGTGTCCTGGATTATGGACTCATCGGACCTGCTGCCTATCACCACGCCTACCAGTGGCATATTTGCGCTCCTATTCCTGGTGTCGCGTCACCCAAATGAGGATACATTAAGCTCATTCTCCCCAAGAGCATATACCTCACCCCCTGGCACACTCTGCCTTGCTTGACATTGCACATGTAGTATGGCAGCATCCAGGTAGTACACCTGGGAGGCTACCATGAGCGCCATTATACAGACCGCAACCGCAGTAGGCTACTTTCGGGTTTCCACACCCGACCAGGCTGGTGAGCGCCACGTCTCCCTTGACGTGCAGAAGGAGCGCTTTGAGGGCTTCTGTAAGACTCACGGCCTGCTCGCCGTCCAGACGTTCACCGACGTTGCACCTGGGCGGAGAGACGATAGAGTCCAATATCAGGCCATGCTCAGCTACGTGGGAGAGCATGGGGTCAATAACGTCGTGGTGCTCTTCCTTGACCGTTTTGGGAGGAACCCCAGGGAGATTCTACGCCGATACTGGGACTTGCAAGAGCGGGGTATCACCGTCCAATCCATCAGTGAGGACCTGAGGGAAGAGCTCTTGCTCCTGGTGCGTGCTGGCATGGCTGGAGCGGAGTCCAGACGCACTTCGGAGCGTGTCAGCGCGGCAATGCGGCGGATAGCTGAAGGGAGGAAAAGTCGTGGGCAAACTCCCCTACGGGTTCCAGAAGGTGTGGGATGGCCCCAGGGCCAGGATTGAGCAGGCCCCAGGTGAGGTGGAGGTCATTCGGCGGGCCTATCAACTGGCAGTGGAAGAGAACCGAGGCTTCTTGGCCATTGCCAATGAGTTGAACCGCCTGGGTTACCGGACGCAAGCAGGCAGGCCTTTTTCGTCGCAGGGGGTCAAGCAGATCACGAGCAATCCCGCCCTGGTGGGCCACCTGTGGTTCAAGGGCGGGATCGCCAAAGAGGGGGTCTATCCCGCAATCCTCACGCTGGAGGAATGGGAGCGGCTTCAGCAACGCTTTGCTATCCGGAGAGAGGGCCAGGCTCGTGGACGCACTCACACCAGTGCCTTCCTGCTAAGCGGCGTGGTGCGCTGCGGCCACTGCGGGGGCGCAATGACGGGCCAGGTGAAGAGAGGCTATAACTACTATCTATGCGCTCAGAGCAAGAAGGCCCGGGCACTGTGTGCCTACAGCGTATATCATCGCAAGGAGCCCCTGGAGGCGGCCATTCTAGAGCACCTGGGGCAGTACAGTGACCCCGATAAGGTGCGGGAGCTTCTGGGAGCGCAGGACACCCAGGCTGATACCCACCACGAGCAGGAGCTTGCCAGGGTGACGGGTCGGCTCGAAGAGTTGGAGAAGGCTTTCCTGAATGATCTTGACCGCGTTGACCGTGGCGTCATGACCGAGGCCGAATACCTGAAACGGCAAGAGGTCCGGCGGACGGAACAGGCCGCGTTGGCGGCACGCAAGGCGGAGCTTGAAGCCCTGATTACTGCCCAGCGGGACAGGGAGGCCCAGGCGAAGGCGGTTCCCGTGAAGGTGGCCAACTTCCTTGAGGACTTCGGGGGTATGGACGTGGTGAAGGCTAAGGCTATCTTGCAAACCATCATCAAGTCCGCCCATGTCTGGAAGGACGGCAAGATAGAGCTAGAGTTCCGGTAGCAAGGCGTCCCAGGAAGGCAGAAGACCCGGAGCCCCCGCCCCCTCCGTCGCAGAGTCGAGAGGGCGTTTTGTTTGCCTTCTTGGGGGCTAGTCCAGTGCTTGTACTCGTCCAGATGATCAGTGACACTTGGACTCCTTTCTTTGGTGTTGCCACTGAGGGACGAATTGGTGTGGGGTGAGGTAGGCCAGGGCCTGGTGAGTTGTAGGTGTGCTCCCAGGCCAGGAGTTCCTTGTTGAGGGCGGGCACCTGCAATGGGATATCCGTGACTTCATAGAACTCTTGGTGCAGGAGAGGGGGAGATACGGTATCTGGGGGACATCCCCAGACCCCCGGCGGGGGCTTCGCCCCCTGCACCCTCATGTGTTACTCTAATAGCCTGATGCGACACTGGCAAGAAGAGAAAGGCGAGGCATTCTTACGGCTATGAGATCTCTGGTGCTGGAAGAGTCCGGGGAGAACCCCAGGCTCACTATCGAAGAGAGGGAGCTTCCTCCCCTGGGTCCGCGGGATGTGCTGGTGCGGGTTCACGCCTGCGGCCTCTGCTACCACGACGTGCTGGTGATGCAGGGTGTTCTGCGAAGAGGTGTCAAGGAGAGGGTTGTCCTGGGCCACGAGATATCGGGCACTGTAGTCCAGGTGGGGGAAGGGGTGGACAGCTTTCAGGTGGGAAGCCAGGTGGCCTCCATCTTCACCGAGCCTTGCGGCGACTGCGAGCAGTGCCGCTGGGGAAGGGAGCAGCGATGCGTCCGGGGCAGGGGCATAGGCCATCGCATCGATGGGGGGTTTGCCGAGTACGTCAAGCTCCACCAGAACGCCCTGGTGTCTCTGCCCTCCGGGGTGGACATGGACATCGCCTGTATCTACGGATGCCCCGTGGGGGTGGCCTACAATGCCATCACGGCAGTGGCCCAGCTCCAGGCAGGAGAGAGGGCCCTGGTCACCGGGGCGGGGGGAGGGCTGGGGGTGCACTCCATCCAGATAGCCCGGGCTGTGGGAGCCGAAGTTTTCGCCGTGACCTCCTCCCCGGAGAAGGAGGAGCGCCTGAGAGAGATGGGGGCTGACCATGTGATCCTGGTGGGAGACCTGGACTTCAGCGAGGTGGTGATGGCCCTCACCGGCAACGTGGGGGTGGATGTAGTGGTGGAGAACGTGGGAGGGCTCACCTTCCGCAGCTCCCTGGGCAGTCTGGCCCAGTTCGGGAGAATGGTCATCTTGGGGGCCATAGGCCCTGGCAGGGTGGAGATTAGCCCCGCGGAGCTAATCTTCAGGGACGCGCGCATCATGGGGACAGGGGGCGCAACGCGCCAGCAGCTGAGGGAGGTTGCCAGTCTGGTGGAGCAAGGCCACATCCATCCCGTGGTTTCCCAGAGCTTCCCTCTGGAGGAGGCGGCCACGGCCTACCGGCTGATGCGGGAGAGCAAGACCTTCGGCCGGGTGATCCTCAAGCCGTAGGGATAACCCATGACAGGGTAAGGAAAACCCTTTCGACCATCCCCCTGGCCCCCTTCCTGGCCAGGAAGGGGGAGGAGTTTGAATCTGGGGGACACCCCCAGACCCCCGTCAAAGGGGCTTCGCCCCTCTGTACTCCCCATTTTTCCGCAGTCTGCTAGGCGTACGGAAGGGCGTTACCCCCCTTGAACCCGAGCCGGGCGCGACCGACGCCGGAAGAGCTTCCCGATGTCCCCGTTCTCCCAGACCAGGAGGAGCTGGCTGGCAATGCAGATGGAGCTGTAGGTGCCGGCGATGATACCCACCAGGAGCACCACCAGGAAGTCCCGGATGGTGGCCCCCCCAAAGAGCAGCAGAGCCAGGATGGTGAACAGGAGAGTAAGGCTGGTGTTGAGAGACCGCCCCAGGGTCTCCTGAATGCTGATGTTGACGGTGGAGTCCAGGTTCCGGCCAACGCCCCTGGAGATGTTCTCCCGAATGCGGTCGAAGACCACGATGGTGTCGTGGACGCTGTAGCCGATGATGGTCAGGACGGCTGAGATGAACATCGCGTTGACCTCGAAGTTGAAGAACCGCCCAAACAGGGAGAACATCCCCAGGACCACGACCACATCGTGGACGAGGGCGACGACAGCCGTCACCCCATAGCGAAAGGGCGAGGGCACACGGCGGAAAGCCCAGGTTATGTAGAGTAGGATAGCCACGGAGGCCACCACCACGGCGATGATGGCGTTACGCACCGTCTCCGTCGCTATTGTGGGAGAGACGGAGAAGAAGTTCGGGGCACCTACCATAGGCCCCAGATTGGCCTCCAGGGTGTTGAGAATGGTCTCCTTCTCAGAAAGAGCGCTCTGTTCCCCTGGCTGAGCCTCCTTCAGGGTGCGGGTGCGTATAAAAAAGGTGCTATCTCCCATGCCCTGGATTATGGCATCGGGATGGCCCAGGGCAGCAAGCTGGGAGCGCAGTTGCTCCTGGCCTACCTCTTCCTGGAACTCCAGGGTCATGGTGGAGCCGCCGGTGAACTCGATGCCGGCGCGTAGATTGCCAGGCAACAGAAGGGAGACCACGCCCACCAGGGCCACCACGAAAGAGAGGAGGAAGTACCAGTTACGCTTTCCTACAAAGTCCACCTTTGTCCTATCTCCTTTCCTCTACTCCAGGGCGAGGCCCGGGAGAGGCTTCCCTCCCTACGGGGGTGTACATAGAGGGGAGGCATCACAGGGGCGTGAAGGCTATGGCTCTGAGAAGGGTGCGGCTTACGGTGATGGCGGAGAACATGCTCACGGCCACGCCGATGGCCAGGGTGACGGCAAACCCCGTCACCAGCCCGGTGCCCAGACGGCTGCCGAACCAGAAAAGGATGGCGCAGGTAATGAAGGTGGAGACGTTGCTGTCCCGGATAGAGGGCCAGGCGCGGTTGAACCCCGTCTCGATGGCGGCGATAAGGGTGCGCCCACTGCGCAGCTCCTCCTTCATGCGCTCGAAGATGAGGACGTTGGCATCCACCGCCATTCCCACGGAGAGGATCAGGGCGGCCATACCGGCCAGGCTCAGGGTGATGGGCCACAGCTTGAAGATGCCCAGGACCATCACGGCGTACATCACCAGGGCGACGCTGGCCAGGACACCGGGCAGGCGGTAGTAGAGGGTCATGAACAGAATCACCAGCCCCACTCCTATCAGACCTGCCACCACGCTCTTTCTAAGGGAGTCCTTTCCCAGGGTGGCGTCCACATCCTGCTCCTGAATCAGGGCTAGAGGCACGGGAAGCCGTCCCGACTCCAGCTGGATGGCGATGGTGCGCACCCGATCGGCGGTGAAGTCGGGGCCTTCGATGAAGGCCTGGCCGCCGGTGATGGCCTGCTTTGCCGTGGGGGCCATGATCTCTAAGTCATCCAGGAAGATGGCGAGGCGATTGTCGGTGCCGGCGATGCGCTTGGTGATCTCGGCGAAGATCTTGGCACCCGCGCTCTTGAACTCGATGTTGACCACGGGCACTCCCGTGGTGGGTTGGGTGCCGGCGTAGGCCCGCGCCAGGTCATCGCCGCCCAGGTTCCTATCCTCATCCAGGTGATACCGGGGGTCCTCACAGCTCTGGGTGACGTCGTTGGGATCGTTAAGGCAGGTGCGCTCCTTGAACTCCAGGCGGGCCGTTTCCCCAATGAGGCGCTTGGCCTCCTCCACCCCGCCAGTAACCCCATACGACATCCTCTCTACGTCAAAGGAGAGCAGGGAGGGGAGCTTCTCCTGGAAGGCCAGATGTAGAAGGTTCTCCTCCGGGGGTTGGACCACCTTGCCCTCGGCGTCCAGCTCCTCGGGTTTCGGAGAGGGAAGCTCGATGGTGAAGGTGTTGGCCCCTTCTTCGCTCACCGTGGCATCCACCCGGCCCAGCCCCTCCAGCACGGAGCTGATGGCATCCGCCTCCACGGAGTCCAGGAAGGTGAGTCTCAGGACAATGGAGGGGAACGCCTTCTGGAGCGCCTGCTGAATGAGCTCCCTTTCCCCGGCCTTTAACGAAGGAAGCTCCAGGGTAAAGGTGCGGTCTCCTTTCTTGTCTATCACCGTGTCGGGGCGGCCCATGTCAGAGAGCACGGAGCGAAGGGCGCTGGTCTCCACATCCTCAAGGAAGGTGACATTGGCCCTTGCCACGCCGATGCCTGGAAGCTGCACCAGGACGCGGTCTCCCCCTATCCTCTGGATGACGGGCTCTGTAACCCCGAAGGCGTTGACCCGCCGCTCGATGGTCCTGATTACCCCGTCCATCTGCTCTGAGGTAACGCTCTCCCCCTCTTCAGGCTGGGCCTGGTACACCAGGTGGCTTCCTCCCTTGAGGTCCAGTCCCAGGGTAAGGCCCAGGGGGCTATCACCTCCTCGCTCGAATGTCACGCCCCCCGCCGACAGGCGGATCTGCTGAAAGGCAATGGAGGCCCCTGCCAGGGCCACGATGATGGCGATGAGAATGGAGCGCCGTAAGGGGAATCTACGCATTTACTTTCCTTGGTGGCAAAACAGTTCCATTCTACGTCAAAGACGGCAAATAGCAATGGCCTAATATAGCGAGGTAGCGTTTCACTACCCTTTCCCAGCCAGTTCCCCGTGTCGGTATGCTGCCGTAAGTGGGGCAGGAAATCGTATGCATACGCTCATGGTTCGACAGGCTCACCACGAGCGGGTGGAATGAAGGCGGCTCAGGACGAGCGGAACTCAAATACCCCGCTCATCCTGAGCTTGTCGAAGGATGAACAGCCTGTTTCCCTGTCATTCTGAGCGTCGTTACACATATGCCATTGGCAAGGATGGTAGGCCCTAGATTCCTCACTTCGCTGCGCTGCGTTCGAAATGACAGTAGGCGGCGCTATCTTCATCCTTCGAGGTGCTGCTCAGCCTGTCGAAAGATTCCCTGGGCGAGGCCCAGAAGGACCCGGGGTTGGGCCGCGGTGGCTGGCCGGGATATTCCAGAGGCCGCCCCGACGAATCGGGGCGGCCTCAAAGGAGAGATCGATGTCTCTAACGTATCCCTGTCTTTTTCCGATTGTTGTTGTTGTTGGCCTGCCTCCTCAGGAAGGGGGGAATGTCTATCTCCGCCTCGTCGTGGATGACCTCCATCAGGTGGGAGATCTCCTCATCCCTGGAGACGTAAGACGTCTCGGTGGGGAAGCCCGTGGCGATGATGGTGATTTTCACCTCGCCCTCCATCTTCATGTCTGTGAGCATTCCGAAGAAGATGTTGGCCTCAGGGTCAGCGGCGGAGCGGATGATGTCCGCGGCGGCCTGGACCTCGGCGAGGGTGAGGTCTGGCCCCCCGGTGATGTTGAAGAGGATGCCTTTGGCCCCATCGATGGACACGTCCAAGAGGGCGCTGGTCACCGCGGCCCTGGCGGCATCTATTGCCTTTTCCTTCCCGCTACCCCTGCCGATGGCCATCCATGCGGGGCCGGCGTTGCTCATCACCGCCTTCACGTCGGCGAAGTCCAGGTTGATGTCCCCGGGCACTATCGCCAGCTCGGCGATGGCCTGAATCCCCTGTCGGAGCACGTCATCGGCCAGCCGGAATGCGTTCTCCATAGTGGCCTTCTCATCGCAGACGGCGAAGAGGCGGTCGTTGGGGATGGTGATGAGGGTGTCCACCTTGTCCCGCAGGCGAGCCAGGCCCTCGTCGGCCAGCTTCCGGCGGCGGCTGCCCTCAAAACCAAAGGGCTTGGTGACGACGGCGATGGTGAGGGCGCCTCCCTCTTTGGCGAGCTCCGCCACTACCGGCGCGCCTCCCGTTCCCGTTCCACCCCCCATTCCCGCGGCGATAAATACCATGTCCGCGTCGCTGACAGCCTCGCGTATCTCCTCTAGGCTTTCCTCGGCAGACTGCCGTCCCCTCTCCGGGTCTCCTCCCGCACCCAGGCCCCGAGTGAGCTTCTCACCCACGCGGATCTTCACGGGTGCCTCGCAGCGCAGCAGAGCCTTGGCATCGGTATTCATGCCTATGTACTCCACCCCCTGGATCCGTTCCCTAAACATCCGGGACACGGCGCTGCATCCTCCTCCACCTACTCCGATAACCTTGATCCTGGCCATACCATCGTTCTCATCGGTCGGGTTTCCCATAGCGATACCTCCCTTTCTATATATGGACTCTTTGGGCCAGATTAGTAAACCACTGCTTGAAGCCGGAAAGTCTAGCTGCTCCTCCATGGCCATTGGCCCCATTGCCATTACCACTGCTGCCATTTCCAGTCTCGTGCCTTGCATCCCACAGAAGAAGGCCAAGGGCCGTTGCAAAAGAAGGGTCCTCCAGGTTCCTGGGCACCCACGCCGCCGCCTTGGGCACCCCTATCCGCACTGGGCCGGGGAACATGCCGCGGGCCAACTGCTCCAGTCCCGGCATCTTGGCTGACCCTCCGGTCAACACCAGTCCCCCTGGCGGCGCAGATTCCAGGCCTGACTCCTTTATCTGCACCATGACAATACGCAGCAGCTCCTCCATGCGCTCGTGTAGCACCTGACACAACTTCTGCCGGGGGACCTTGTAAACCATCGACTCTCCGAATCCGGGAAGCCGTATCATCTCCTCGGCGTCGATCATTTCAGGGATGGCATTGCCGTACCTGACCTTCGCCTCCTCGGCGGCCCCGAAGGGCGTGGTAAAGGCAATGGATACGTCCTGGGTGAACTGGAACCCACCCACCGGGATGATGCCGGTGTGCCATATGTTGCCATCCAGGAAGATGGACATGTCGCTGGTCCCTCCCCCAATGTCCACCAGAACCACTCCCATCTCCCGCTCTTCGCCGACCAGGACAGCCTCGGCGCTGGCCAGGGGTTCCAGGACCAGACCCCTCGGCGTTACTCCGGCCCTGTGAAGGGCTTCCACCAGGTTGTCTATGGGAGAGGAGTCTCCTCGGACCACATGGCTTTCGACCTCTAGCGTAGAGGTGTACATGCCCACGGGGTTCCTCACTCCCCAGTGGCCATCCACGGCGAAGTTCCTGGGGATCACGTGAAGGACCCTCCCGCCGGAAGCGGCACTCTGGGCATAGCAGGCCTGAATGACCTGGTCCACGTCTCCGCCACCCACCGGGTTTTCATAGCGGCGGTTGTCCAGGGAAGCCCGGGAGTTTATGTAGTTGATGTGGCTCCCCGTGAGGCCAACGTAGGCGGAGCTTATGCTCACTCCCGCCTGAGCCTCGGCTTCCCGCACAGAGGCCTGCACCACCTGTTGGACATCCGAGAGGTTACTTACCATGCCCTTCCTCATGCCCCGGGAAGGGACCAGGCCAACCCCCACTACCTGCATCTCCCTGGCCGCATCCTGGCGACCCACCAGGGTGCAGACCTTTGATGTCCCCACATCTATTGCCGCGAAAAACGCCCCCTTTTTCATTGCCAGTCACCCCCTTTCAGTTTCTTCTCATGGAAGCATTGTCTGGTGCTGGGGGAAGGTCGCAGGGATGAGAGAGAGGGTTCGACCGCTAATATTTCCCTCCCTGGTATCCTGCACCGCAAGACTTTGTAGTTCATACTCCTACGACCTTGCCCCCAAACCAGTGCTCCCGGATCGGTTAGAAGGGCTCATCCTTCTATATACGCTCAGCCACCCTCATTCGGGCGCTTCGACTTCTTGGGTTTGCTCGGACCTCCTCGCGGGAGGGGACGATGACCTTCTTGGTTATCACCCGTATGCTTTTCGACTCGCTGCTCTCCTGCCGGAAAAAGCCCTTTACCAGGCGGTCCTCTAAAGAGTGGTAGCTTATTACAACCACCCTGCCACCGGGGGCCAGGAGAGAAACCGCCTGCCTCAGCGCTGTCTCCAGGTTGTCCAGCTCCCGGTTTACCTCGACGCGTATGGCCTGAAAAACGCGTGTCGCGGGGTGAATACGGCCCCAGGAGTGCCTGACGGCCCGCCCCACTACCTGGGCCAGTTGGAGAGATGTATCGATGGGACGGCTATCCACTATGTCCCTGGCTATCCGGTTTGCCATGGGCTCTTCCCCGTAGGTGGCGATAAGGCGGGCCAGCTCCTCCTGGGAGTAGCCATTGACCACCTCCCACGCCGTAAGCTCCTCTCGTGGATCGAACCGCATGTCCAGGGGATCCTCCCTTCTAAAGGAAAACCCCCTTCCTCCACCTTCCAGGTGTAGAGAGGAGAGGCCCAGATCGAAAACAATACCATCCACGGGGTAAAACATCGTTGAAGTTGCCGTTAACGAGCACGAGCGACCGTCGGAAGGGTTGCAGCTCCGCCTCCGCCGTTTCCAGGGACTGGGGGTCCATATCAATACCCAGGAGCCTGCCTCCGGGAGAGATGGCTTCCAGTATCGCTCCGGCGTGACCCCCTTCCCCCACGGTGCAATCTATATACCGTCCACCAGGCCTGACCATCAGGCCCTCCACCACCTGCTGCTTGAGAACCGGAATGTGATATACCATGGCGACGGTGGTCACGGACGCTCCTCGGTGCTCCCCACGTATACAGGCATGACAACCCCGGACACGAGCTAAACTGCTGCCCATCCTAGGGAGGATAGTTATAGCCTGTCAAATATCCTGCGTTAAGAAATCACAAGTGTCCTATTCTTGACCTGGGCAGTCTGGATAGCTTACTATAAGGAAACTCACCAGGACAGCAAGGCCCAAGAGGTTGAGCAGTGGTTCAAATGAGTATGAGCACAGGTGAGCACAGGACTCCGCCCTACGCTCCCTACAGGAGCTGGAAGGGTCTCCTGGACAAACTGAAGGTGGAAGAGCCTCTTCCCAGACGGCTTGACCTGTCATTCTGGAGCAGGCTGAAGTTCTCAGGGTCTATGATAGGCGTCCTCAAGCCTACCATGGTGAGTCTGGGGCTGCTAACCAGTGACGAGGAGAAGCCGAAGGTCTACTCTCGATTGATGGACATCTCCTACCCCGATTATCATAGGCAACTTGATCTTTCCAACGTAACCGATGGAGAGCTTATCCAGTATTTCTCTTCCATAGGGGCCACGGCAGGGACTGGACGAAAGGCGCGTGCCTTCTTCCTGGGCCTGGCAAAGGATGCGGGGAAGACACTATCCAGCCGTGTCACTACCCGCACACACCGAACTGTCTCTCAATCCAGACAGGGAGCCACGAAGCGTAAGACGGCACAGACAGATGGTAGAGACATGGTGGCCCCTCCTGGGAGGAGAGGTGGCGCTGTCCTGGAAGGAGACACCGCCTCTGCTCAGGAGAGCCTGATGCTATGGGGCCTCTTCAAACGACTCCCGAAGCCGGGGAGCGTGTTTTCACCGAGAGATAGAGAGGCTTGGCTAGAGGCAGCAAGGACGACCTTCAACCTGGAATACTCTGAAACGGCCTCTACTCCATCTCCCCTTCCAGAAAGAGGCGCTCCTCCTGGCTGAGGGACGCCCTGTCCAGAAGGTCGGGACGCCTGTGCATGGTGCGAGCAAGGGACTGCCGCCGCCGCCACCGCTGGACCTCCTGATGGTTGCCGGAGAGGAGCACCGGGGGAACCGACCAGCCGCGAAAGGTGGCAGGGCGAGTGTACTGGGGAAACTGGAGCAATCCACTGGCATGGGTGTCATCCTCCAGGGACGGGCCATCTCCCACAGCGCCCGGGATGAGACGGGCCACAGCGTCCACCACCACCATGGCGGGAATCTCTCCCCCGCTCAGCACGTAGTCGCCTATGCTTATCTCCCGGCTGACCAGGTGTTCCCTGACCCGCTCGTCCACCCCCTCGTAGTGGCCACAGATGAGGATGAGGTCTCGTTGCAGGCTTAGACCCTTGACCATCTCCTGGGTTAGAACCTCACCCTGAGGGGAGAGGAGAATGACCAGGGCCTCCTGGGCTCGCTGGGCGCCGCTTCGCTCCTCGATGAGCGACTTCACCCCCTCCACCCCCAGGAAGAGGGGATCGGGCTTCAGCACCATGCCGCCTCCACCGCCGAAGGGGTAGTCATCCACTATCTGGTGCCTGTCCAGGGCGTAATCCCGGATATTATGGGTGTGGATGCTCACCAGCCCCCGCTCCATGGCCCGTTTGACGATGCTCTCCTGGAAGGGGCCCAGGAACATATCGGGGAAGAGGGTGAGAATGTGGATGTTCATCTGTCCCCCTTTCTCTCGCCTCTGGGCGATTCTAGCAGAGCGCTGAAAAACTCTTTCGACCATCCCCCTGGCCCCCTTCCTAGCCAGGAAGGGGGAAGAATTTGAATCTGGGGGACACCCCCAGACCCCCGCCAGAAGGGGCTTCGCCCCCTCTGGACTTCCCTTTTTCCGCACCCTGCTAGTGGGGTGGGTGAACCTCCACCCTGGCCCTTTTCAGGGTCTCCAGGGCATGGGGGATCACCTCTATGATGGCCTCCAGGCCCTCCTGCACCGCCCTTGGACTTCCCGGCAGGTTGATGATAAGGCAGCTCCCTCGTATGCCGGCGGCGGCCCTGCTCAGCATGGCCAGGGGGGTGTGGCGAAGCCCTCCCTGACGCATGGCCTCGGGAATCCCCGGGACGGGGCGCTGGATGACGGCCAGGGTAGCCTCGGGAGTGACGTCCCTGGGGCCCAGGCCCGTCCCTCCCGTGGTCAAGAGCAAATCCACCTCCCCGCCGTCGGCCCACTCGGAGAGCCGGGCGGAGATGATCTCCCTCTCATCGGGAACGATCTCGTAGCGGGCGATGGAGAAGCCCAGGGGGACGAGGATGTCCTTGATGGTCTGGCCGCTGGTGTCCTCTCGCTGGCCCTTCGCCCCCATGTCGCTAACGGTCAGAACGCCCAGAGTGTACATGGCTCCTCGAAATCATCCTTGACTCCTGTCAACTATATCATACCCCCAGGTCTGGCAGTAGCGCCTATCGCCGTACCTCACCCGGGTTCCTGGGATGGCTTGACTACCTTGGATAGCATGGTACATAATCGCCCTAGGTAATTTCAAATAGCGGGAGCGCTATGTATCGTAAGGAGCTTCTCAAGGGCAGCACAGAGACCCTTCTCCTCACCGTGCTGGCCGTCGAGCCCATGTACGGCTATCAGCTCGTAAGGGAGATGGAGAGGAGAAGCGGCGGGTATTTCCGGTTCAAGGAAGGCACCCTATACCCTGCCCTGCACCGCCTGGAAAGGGATGGACTGCTGGATGGGAGATGGGAGGTCGCCCTTAGCGGACAGCGTCGCCGCTACTACTTCGTTACGGCCAAGGGGGACGGAGCCCTAAAGGGCCTGCTGGAGGAGTGGAAGAGCTTCTCTCGGGCGGCTAACCTGATACTACAGCCAGGGCCATCCTAGGAGGCTGCTGAAAAAGGGGAGTGCCCCGATGTATCGGGGCCGGGAGTCTGGGGGTGTCTCCCACGGGCGCGGTCAGACCCACACCTTATGAACCGTAGAATATGGTCAGACCAGCACAGCGACAGTTGAGTGTGGGTGCAGGGCTCGCCCTGCCTGCGTCTTGGCGAGGGAAAGTGGCCCTGGTATGCGATAGTGCTGCTTGCTTGCCACCAGAGCTGGTGGATGAGCTTAAGGTTCACATCGCCCCCCTGGAGATGCTCATAGATGGCAAGACCTATCTGGATGGAGTGGACCTCCCTCCCCAGGAGTTCTACTCCCTTCTGGCCCGGTGCGAGAAGTTTCCCACCACCTCTGCCCCCAGCCCGGCCAGCTTCATCAAAGCCTTCGCCGCCGGAGCCGAGAACGCCGATGCTGTCCTCTGCCTCACCCTGCTGTCCACCATCAGCGCCACCTACGACGTAGCAGTCGCGGCCCTCCCTGAGACCAGCATCGAGGTGATGGACACCCAAACCGCCGCCGGGGGCCAGGGACTGGTGGTCCTGGCGGCAGCCAGGGCCGCGGCAGAGGGGGCAGACCTGCCCCAGGTAAAGGCGGCAGCCCGCCGGGTGATCCAGGGGATTGACCTGATAGCCTTTCTGGATACCATGCATTACCTCTGGAAAGGCGGCCGCATTCCCAGAGTGGTGGCCTGGGCTGGCTCCATCCTGAAGCTGAAGCCCCTGATGGAGCTGAGTCGGGGGGAGATACGGCCCCTGGAGCGGCCCAGAACCAGGGAACGGGCCATGGAGCGTCTCCTGGCCCTCACCCGCCAACGGGTGGGCGACGGCCCTATCCGGGCGAACGTGATGCACGCCCTGGCTCTGGAGGACGCCCTCATCCTCAGAGAGCGCCTCCTGGCACAGCTCAACTGCGTGGAGGTCCTGGTCAGCGAGTTCACCCCCGTAATGGGCACTCATACCGGCCCGGGCCTTCTGGGGGTCGCCTTCTACCGCGAGGGGAGCGATGGAGTGCCTGGTGTCGCGTCAGGCTACTAGCAGGCTGCGGAAAAGGGGTGTGCAGAGGGGCGAAGCCCCTGCCGGGGGTCTGGGGGTGTCCCCCAGATTCAAATTCCTCCCCCTTCCTGGCCAGGAAGGGATACAGGATGCAGTCGACAGTGCGCGCTCGGCGGCGAGGCAGGAAACATTTGAATTCGACTGGGACGACTACTGGTTTTGGGGGTTGTGGGAAGAGTAGGAAGAATGGTGATAACCATGAGCGGAAGGAACCGTGACAGGATGATGCAATCCTTCGCGTCGTTGAGGTGCATCTATCATCGTCAGGCAGCCCCGAGGGTATTGTTGTCGCTGCTCTTTGTGGCCAGCCTGGTGCTGGGTGGGTGTGACCCCACCACGATCATAACCGAGGAGAACCGGACGTCATTCCCTGTAAAGAGCAGCGAGGAGTGGGTGTTGCCGGACTACTCAGGTCCTGTGGCCCTCTCAGACTTGACATACAACTACTACGTGAAACCACCGGAAGACCTTCACGTGATACCACCGGGCGAAGAAATGGAGTTCGTAACAGGCATCCACCCAAAGAGGAGTTACGGCTCACGTGAGAAGTACCTGTGGTACGCGGTCAACCTGTCTGGAGAGGTAGTGTATCAAAGGACCTTTACCTGGGACGAGTTGAACAGCCAGGGATGGAAAGTGGTCATAGAGCCGGGAGTAGGAGTAGACCAGGTCCGCTATGTGTCCGTGGTGAACGAAACTGACCTGACACTAACGATCTATTGGAACAATAGAGGGGGCGCCTGTATTTCGCCGTTAACCACTCAGCGAGTAGCGTTGGTATTCGTAGGCGAGCCTTCCAGTTTTCGCTTCGAGGCCCGCAAGGCTGAGAGCGGCGCCACGCGAGAAACCGAGGTTGTCTTCGCTGCGGAGCTGACTGAGGGGCAACTGGAAAGGCAGAACTGGACGATTGTGATAACGGAGGCGAGCGCGCCTTAGGCCCGCGGTTCTTCCTTATCTCTTGTGGGCCGTGTATATGAGCGGTCAGATTCTGCTAGAATCGCCCAAGGGCAATAGAAAGGGGAACAGATGGATATCAAAGCCATTGCCGGTGACATCACCCGGGTAGAGGCAGGGGCCGTCGTCGTCAACCTCTTCGAGGGGGTGGAGCGGCCCGGCGGCGCTACAGGTGCCGCCGACAGTGCCCTGGGGGGAGCCATATCCAGGCTCATCGCCGAGGGGGAGATCCAGGGGAAAAAGGGGGAGGTAACCGTAATCCACACCCTGGGCAGGATTCCCCCTGCCCGGGTGGTGGTCGCGGGGCTGGGCAAGCGGGAGGCCTTCAGCGCGGACGTGGTGCGCCAGGTGATGGGTGTTATATGTCGCAGGCTGCGGGAAGCAGGCGTGGAGAGGGTGGCCACCATTCTCCACGGGGCGGGCATCGGCGGTCTGGGGGTTTCGGAGTCGGCCCAGGCTGTAGCCGAGGGAGGTCTGCTGGGTCTCTACACCTTCAAAAGGCACTTCACCAAGAGCGAGGGGAAGGACATCAAGGAGATGACGGTGGTGGAGACGGACGCCTCCAGGCTCCCCGCCATCCGAGAGGCCCTGGAGCGGGGAAGAGTCGTTGCGGAGGCCGCCATCCTGGCCCGGGACATGGTCAACGAGCCGTCCAACTTCATGACCCCCACCCACATCGCGGACATCGCCCGCCAGGTAGCTCAGGAGCACGGCCTGGAGATCACCGTCCTGGACAGGCCCCAGATGGAGGGCTTGGGCATGGGGGGTCTCCTGGGAGTGGCCCGGGGCAGCGATGAGCCTCCCAAGTTCATCGTCCTGCGCTACCAGGGAGACCCCAGCAACCCGGGGAACAACCTGGGTCTCCTGGGCAAGGGCATCACCTTCGACACCGGGAGCATATCCCTGAAGCCCGCGGCAGGCATGGAGGCGATGAAGGGGGACATGGCAGGGGCGGCCTCGGTGATATCGGCCATCAAGGCCATCGCCCAGCTCAAGCCAAAGATAAACGTCACCGCCATCGCCGCGGCCACGGAGAACATGCCCGGAGGCTCGGCCCAGAAGCCCGGGGACGTGGTGCGCTCCATGGGCGGCAAGACCATCGAGGTGGAGAACACCGACGCCGAGGGCCGCCTGGTCCTCGCGGACGCCCTGGGCTACGCTCGACAGGCGGGTCTAAGGAGGCTGGTGGACGTGGCGACTCTCACGGGGGCCATGCGGGTGGCCCTGGGAGACTACTGCACGGGAGCCTTCACCAACAACCAGGAGCTGCTGAACGCCGTCGTCCAGGCCGGGGAGAAAGCGGGGGAGCGCATATGGCAGCTCCCCATGTACGAGGAGTACAAGGAGCAGAACAGGAGCCAGGTGGCCGACGTGAAGAACACCGGGGGGGCAAAAGCGGGAGCCATCACCGCGGCCCTGTTCCTGGCGGAGTTCAGCGAGGACACGCCGTGGGTGCACCTGGACATCGCCGGGACCTCCATGACGGACAAGGAGGGCGGCTATCTGGTGAAGGGGGCCACCGGAGTGCCCGTCCGTACGCTAATAAACCTGGCCCTGGATTTGGCGGAGGGGTAGGGGCTATCAGCAACTCTTTCACTCCTTCCATTTTGACGAAGCGTATCTTTTGTGATACACCTGGAGTATAATGACCAGAAAGCGGGCTGGTGGGTTCATCTTCATCAGCTACGCAGGTGACCATCCGCCGCTGCATGTTCATATCCTGAAGGGTGGAAAGGAAATCGGTCGTTGGGACATCGAGGGCCAGCGTCCAATGGACGACTTCGAGGTTAGCGGAGCGTTGCGGAGTGCGCTAAAACGCCTGGGCTATCTGCTGGAGGAGTAAGATGGTGCAAATAGAGAAGACCACTTCAAGTCGAAGAGTAGGGTTTGTCGATGAGGCGGTCTCAGTATCCAGCGAAAGGCCAGACTCCGAAGCGCGAAAGGTCATCGAGAGCGTAGAGTATTTGCAGAAGATTCGGGCGTTCCTGGTTCGCATGGGACATGGAGGTATCTATCTCCTGAAGCTGGATGACCTGTCGGAAGCGGACTCTTCCCCCGTAGCCAGGTCGAGAATCGGAAGGGGCCGCACGCACTTCAAGGTGTGGCAGGAGTCAGGCAACCAGCTTGCAATCCCCTGGGATGTTGTCCTCTATCACTGCGAGCCGGAGTATGAGTATCACAAGGCCCGGTCAACCCAGGGACAGGATAACAGCCGAGCAGTGCGAATCGGCACACGAGTGCGGGAGGTACGACTTGCCCGTGGATTGACCATCTCAGAGCTAGCTCAAAAGGCTGGCATGAAGCGCCCCAATCTCAGCAGGCTCGAACATGGACGCCAGGCTCCATCCCTTGACACCCTCGAACAGATAGCAGCGTCTCTAATGGTTCCCGTTGCAGACCTGGTAAGGGATGTCCACTAGCCGCGTCGCGATGCGTTGTCCCCCTCTCCTTGACTGGCCTCTGGGGCGATGCTACCCTATACCCTACGTGGTGGGCGTGGCCAAGCTAGGTCCAAGGCGCCAGGTTGTGGCCCTGGAGATCGAGGGTTCAAATCCCTCCGTCCACCCCAGACCCAAACCGCAAAGGAGACCCCTTTTCATGATAAAAGAGACCATCTCCGTCCCCTTTAGAAAGTCCATACATCCGCACCTGGAAGGCGTGGAGGTCATCAGGGAGGGCGACACAAGCGGGAACGACACGGTGCTCCGCTTCATCCTCCAGGGGGGCAGAGAGGTCAGCGCCATCGCCCTGCCCCAGTCCAACGACCAATCCAGGACGGGGCCCACGTGGACATACCTGGTGGATTGCCAGGGCTGGAGCCTGATAGACGCCGGCCCCCGGGGAGCGCTGGAGGCTCTGGAGAGGGGCCTCGGGACCCTGGGCCGCAAGCTGACCGACCTGGAACGGGTCATCATCACCCATGGCCACCAGGACCACGACGGCAACGCCTACGACCTGGTGAAGGCCAGCGGCGCCCAGCTCTGGGCCCACGAGATGTACTTCCCCTTCCTGACCCACGACTACCAGCACATGGGACTGGACAGGACGTCACCGCTACACCAGGGGATGGGGCGGTTCGCGAGGGACGAAGGGGAGAGGTATGGAAGGCACCAGGACCCGTCCACCGCGGCCCACTGGCATGGTCACAACCGCGAGTACATGGGGGGACACCGCAGGATTCTGGAGGAAAAGCTCCCCATCCACGGCCTTCGAGACGGCGAGCTTATTGGGGATATGCGATTCCTCTACACCCCGGGGCACGCCGTGGACGCGATGAGCATCGGCTTTGGTGGAGCGGTGTTCACCGGCGACCACATTCTGCCCCAGATAACCCCTCATCCCACCTTCCAGCAGGCCTACCCGGAATCCCTCCTCGCGGCCATCCCCCCGGAGCACCAGCAAAGCAAGGAGCACTACGGACTGGCCTGCTACCTGAGGTCCCTGGGCAAGGTGCTGGACCTGGGTATGGGCATCACGGTACTCCCTGCCCACAGGCTCTTCAACCATGGCCGTCTCAACCTTCGCAACCTCCAACGAGCCCAGGAGATAGTGCGCCACCACATGCGACGCCTGGAGAGCATCATGGAGGGCATCGGGGAGGATGCCGCCACCCTGGGGGAGGTAACGGTGAGGTCCTTCCCATCCCGCAAGCTCGCGGGCGGCGGGTACTTCGCGGCCATGTCCGAGGTTATCAGCCACCTGGAGCTCCTGGCGGACATCGGGGACATCCAGGTCTCCGAGGATGGGAGGGTGCGGCGGAGCGACACCGAGACCTTCCGTCAGGAGGTCGAGGCCCTGGTCGCCCACGCCTCTGGCTGGGCTTAGCCCAGACCCACATCTCATGGACTGTAAAACATGGTCAGACCAGGGCAGCGACAGTTGAGTGTGGGTGCGGGGCACGCCCTGCCTGGGCGAAGCCCAGTTTGGCTACTGAGGCCCCCGGACAACCAGCTTACCGAAGAAGTCGCGGCTCTCCATGACCTCGTGGGCCTTGCCCACCTCCTGAAGGGGAAAGACCCGCCCCACCACGCCGTGAAGCTCGCCCCGGTTGATAACGCTCATCATCTCGCCGAAGGAGCGACGGCTGCGGCCTCCACTTCCCATGAGGGTCAAGGGCCTGCCCTGAAGGATCGACAGGTTCATGCCGATCTGGGATCCAGAGGTGGCGCCGGTTATGACCAGCCTGCCATCAACCCTGAGACTGAGCAGGTTCTGCTCCCACACCGCGGCCCCCACCACATCCAGCACCATGTCCACCCCCTTGCCCTCGGTGAGCTCCCTTACCCTGGAGCTGAACTCCGGGGTATTGCGGTAGTTGATGCCCTCGTCGGCGCCCATCTCCCTGGCTTTAGCCAGCTTATCATCGGTGCCCGCGGTGGTGATAACCCTGGCCCCGATGCGTTTTGCTATCTGGATGCCGGCGCTGCCCACACCACTGCCCCCCGCCTGAATGAGGATGGTCTCCCAGGGCTGAAGCTGGCCCCGCACCATGAGGCAGTGCCACGCCGTATGAAAGGCCAGGGGAATAGCAGCCGCCTCTTCGAAGGACATGGAGGGACGGAAGTGGTACGCGTTAATCGCGGGCACCTTGCAGTACTCGGCGTGACCCCCGTCCAGGTCCACGCCGATACGGAGCTGGTGGAGACAGTACTGGTCCTGCCCCGTCAGACAAGGCTGGCAGGTGCCGCACTTAACCCGGTTGTCCACCAGGACACGGTCTCCTACCGATAGCCCGGTAACTCCAGAGCCCACCTGGGCTATCTCGCCGGCCAGCTCGCACCCCAGGATTCGGGGAAGACCCTCGGCTCCCCTTCCCGGGTTGGCGCGAAAACCCAGGTCAAGATGGTTGAGGGCGCTGGCCCGCACCCGAAGGACCACCTCTCCACGCCCCGGAGTGGGGTCTGGCCTGTTGCCGTAGAGCAGCTTGTCCACACCGCCATGCTCAGATATATAGACAGCCTTCATCTCGCACCTCCCAAACTTAAAGAGTCTCCATGGCCGTGCCGCTTGCCAGGAGTGTTATCCATGCTATAATATCATATAATCTCGGCCCCTAGGGCAGAGAGCCACCAAATACCACGTAAAGGAGGGGTTTTATATGGCAGATGCCAGGAACAACCTGGAGATCAAGTACTGTGTCACTTGAGGGATGCTACCTCAGGCCGCTTGGATAGCGGTCGAGTTCTACAGCGCCTTTGGCGTTAAGCTGGGAGTGACCCTGACCCCGGTGGGGAATGGCCGGCTGGAGGTGTACCTGAACGGTGAAACCCTCTTCAAGCGCACGGCCGAGAATCGCAAGCTCCCGGACCTGGACATGGTGAAGGCAATGAAAAACACGGTCAAGGAAAAGCTGGAGGCGTTGGAGGCGGTAGCAGTCCAGTAAGCCCAGGACCTTTCCCAATGAAGGAAGAGCGGGACGCCTACGTGTCCCGCTCTTCCTTTTGACTTGACCTTCTCTAAAGCGTGCCTTTGCGGTACACTCTAGGTGGGTGTTGAAAAACCTTCTCCGACCATCCCCCTGCCCCCTTCCTGACCAGGAAGGGGGTGGGAGTGGTATCTGGGGGACACCCCCAGACCCCCGCCAAAGGGGCTTAGCCCCTCTGGACTCCCCTTTTTCAACAGCCTGATAGGCGTGGGTGACAAGGACATGACTCACAACCTCATACTCACCGGCTTCTCCGGCACGGGAAAATCCCAGGTGGGGCGCTTGATAGCCCAGCTCCTGGGGTGGGACTTCATCGACACCGATGAGGAGATAGCCCGCCGCGCCGGCAAACCCATCGCCGACATCTTCGCCCAGGACGGCGAGGCCCACTTCCGCCAGCTGGAGCGCCATGTGGTTGCCCAGGCCTGCGCCGCCTCCCATACCGTGGTCTCCACGGGAGGTGGGGCCATAGTGGACACCGCCAACTACCGGGCCATGGCCAGCTCCGGGTTCATCCTCTGCCTGGAGGCCACCCCAGAGACCATCGCAAAGAGGCTCCAGAAGCCCGACGGCGAAGGGGAGACCCAGGCCCTTCGACCCCTTCTCACCGGACCCGAGCCTCTAGAGCGCATCTGGGAGCTCAAAGCCCAGCGGCAGCCCCACTACGCCCGGGCCCAGGGCGCGATTCCCACCGATGACCTCACCCCTCAGGAGGTGGCGCGCGAGGCCCTCCGAAGCTGGCAGGTGAGGGCGTTCCTGGCCCAGGAGGGGTCAAGTGCCGGAGAGCGTGCCCCGGCCTTCGTGGTCCAAACCCCTTCAGCAACCTATCCCGTGTACGTGGGCTGGGGTCTCCTGGATGAGATTGGGACGTACCTTCGGAGGGTGGGCATCGGCGGCCCCGTGTACATCGTCACCGACGAGAACGTGCTCGCTCCCTACGGCCAGCAGGTGCAGCGCGCCCTTGGGGGCGCGGGCATCGAGGCACACTGCTTCACCGTCCCCTCCGGGGAGACCAGCAAGAGTCTCAAGACCGCGGAGACCATCTTCTCCTGGCTGGCGGAGAGGCGCTGCGAGCGCGGCCACGCCATCATCGCCCTGGGCGGTGGTGTGGTGGGAGACCTGGCCGGCTTCGTGGCCGCGACCTTCCTTCGGGGACTCTCCCTGGTTCAGGTCCCCACCTCCCTGGCAGCCATGGTGGATGCGTCAATAGGTGGAAAGACGGCGGTAAACCTGCCTGTGGGGAAGAACCTGGTAGGCGCTTTCCACCAGCCCCGCATGGTCCTGGCCGACCTGGACACCCTGAGAACCCTTCCATCCCGGGAGCTGACCTCCGGCTGGGCCGAGGCCATCAAACACGGCCTCATCCTGGATGCCCCCCTCTTCCAGCTCTTCGGAGAGAGGGCAGAGGCGTTGCTGAACCTGGAGCCCCAAATAACGGCAGAGGTGGTTCGCAGGAGCATGGCCATCAAGGCCAGAGTGGTGGAGGAGGACGAAAAAGAGACCACGGGAAGACGCACCCTGCTCAACTACGGCCACACCATCGGTCACGCCCTGGAGGCTGCCACCCAGTACCGGAAGCTCCTTCACGGCGAGGCGGTGTCGGTGGGCATGACCGCCGCGGCCCAGATCAGCCACGGTATGGGTCTCTTTCCACGAGAGGCGGTGGAGAGACAGGCCGAGGTGCTCAGGCGCTTCGGACTCCCCACCTCCTGCCCCGGAGTAGAGACCCAGGAGGTGCTCAAGGCCATGGAGCTGGACAAGAAGGCCGCATCCGGGGTGATAAACTGGGTGCTCCTGGAGGGAATCGGCCATGCCGCCCTCCGCTCGGACGTGCCCCAGGAGCTGGTGCAGCAGGCCATCCGGGACATCTCTCGATAGGATGTTATGTCAAGAAACGTCACAAGCCAGGGGGAGCGGAGCGCCTCCATCGCTGGCGTACCCTTCGCCCTTTCTCTACTCCCTCCCACTGCGCCGACGTGTGGCTTGGAATAGGAGCGTAGAACGGACATGGAGCTAGAAGCCAGAGTAGCAGCCATCGTACAGGAGACCCCTTCCGTCAAGTCCTTCGTGCTGGAGCTGGATAGGGAGTTCACCTTTCTGCCGGGTCAGTACGTGGACCTCTCCATCTACACCCCGGAAGGCACTGTAGTCGCGGGATACTCCATCACCTCCACACCCCTCCAGAAGAGGGTCATCACCATCGCGGTGAAGAGGATACCCGACGCCAGGGCCGCGACCAGCCTTCACGAGCGCGCCCAGGTGGGCGACACCTTCACCATCATGGGGCCTGGAGGCGGGTTCTACTATCAGAGGGAGATGGGCGACTCCCTGGTGCTCATCGCGGGAGGAATAGGCATAACCCCCCTAATGAGCATGGTCAGGTACGTCCACGAGGCCAGGCTTCCCGTCGATGCAACCCTGCTCTACAGCGCCCAATGCCCCTCGGAGTTGGCCTTCCTGGAAGAGCTGAGGGCCATATCGGCCCAGAGCACCAACATCCGGTGTTTCTTCACGGTTACGAGGCCTCAAGGGGAGTATTGGGAGGGCCGCGTCGGCAGAATAGACCGGGAGATGCTGCGGGAGCACACCCTCCGCAGGGAGTCCCTCTTCTACATCTGTGGCCCCGGCGAAATGCCCCGGCAGATGTCGGAGCTCCTGCGGGGACTGGGCGTTGACAGCTCCCGGATAAAGACGGAGCGATGGTAAGGGGGTGTTTCCAAAGGGAGGTGCTACATTGCGAACGGTCTACCCCCTCTCTGACTCTCCCCCGTTGCACGGGGGAGAAAAATCCCTTCCCCCACTCGCGGGGGAAGGTTAGGATGGGGGGCCTGTACCATTCCGAGATATAAGAATTCTATCGTAGGCTTGCCCACCCCTGCCCTGGCAGAGGAAAACCCTGGTCTGCTATAATGGTGCCGCCCGGGACGCGCCCCTCGACTCCGCGCCCTGGATAGCAACCATCGCGAGGAAGGGAAACGCCATGACTATCGTGAAAGCCCAAGAGAGGTTTGTCACCGCCAACAACCTTCGGCTCCGCTATGTGGAGTGGGGAACCGTGGGCAAAACACCCCTGGTCTGCCTCCATGGCCAGAGCGGCCATGCCCATGTCTGGGACGAGTTTGCCGAGGCGATGTCGCCCTACTACCACATCTACGCCCTGGACCAGCGGGGGCGCGGAGGCAGCCAGTGGGCCACGGACGGCTACGAGCGGGATCGCTTTGTGGAGGACCTGGCCGGCTTTCTGGACGCCCTTTCCCTGAGGAAGGTGATTCTCGTAGGTGCCTCCATGGGTGGCTGGAACTCCCTGCTCTACACCCCCAGCCACCAGGACCGGGTGGAACGGATTATCCTGGTGGACATCGGTCCGGAGCGCGATGCGGCACCTACCCAGCAGCAGAGCAGCCAGTCCCGGACGCCCCAGCCCCTGGAGTTCGAAAACTTCCAGGATGCCGTCACCTGGTCCCGCCAGAGCAATCCCCGGCCCACCGATGCCCGAATCCGCAAAGATGCGAGCGACAAGCTGCGGCAGCGGGAGGACGGGAAATGGGTCTGGAAGGCAGACCCGGCAATTCCCCCTCTGAGCGATGCCAATGACCCGGAGCTAATCGCCCGCTACTGGCGCAGTCTGGAGGCCATCACCTGCCCCATACTGGAGGTGCGGGGCGGGGAGAGCGCCATGGTCTCCGACAGAATCCTGGAACGGATGAAGAGGGTGAACCCACGGATCAGCGCTGTGGTTGTAGAGGGAGCGGCCCACCTGGTGACGGTGGACAGGCCCCAGGGGTTCATCGCCGCCACCCGTGCCTTCCTGGGAGTGCCCGGCTAGCGTAGTACCTGGTTGCGTAAGCTCGCGTGCACGAGATTCGCAACAGGCCCGCCCATCCTGAGCACCCCGAAGGATGAAAATAGCGCCGCCTATCGTCATTCCGAACGCAGCGCAGCGAAGTGAGGAATCCAGGGCCTACCATCCTTGCTAACGGCATAAGTCCTAGATTCCTCGTTGCTCCGCTCCTCGGAATGACATATGAGCGGCTTTTCATACCGCGCTTGTTGCAACCAAGCGCTAGTAGGCTCCATGGAGACGAGCATCGGTTGACGACGCCTGCGAGCCGACTTATACTACTGTCAATCTTCTGAAAGGTTGTGTTCATGAGACTATCGTGCTTGCAGGAAAACCTCAGCCGGGGATTGGCCCTGGTGGGCCGTGCTGTGGCCACTCGCACCACCCTACCCATCACTCAGCACGTTCTCATGGAGACGGACCAATCGCGGTTGAAGCTATCGGCCACCAATCTGGAGCTGGCCATCACCACCTGGGTGGGAGCCAAGGTTGAGCAGGAAGGGGCCGTTACCATACCGGCGCGGCTCTTGACGGACTTCGTCAACTCCCTCCCCAACGAGCGAGTAGACGTGGAGTTGACTCCCCGGCCCATAGGCGTCCACCTCCAGTGCGCCCGCTTCGAGGCCCACATCAATGGGGCCGATGCCGAGGAGTTTCCACCCATTCCCACCGTACAGGAGGGAATCACCGCCCGCATAGACCCTCAGGTCCTGCGGACGGCCATCAGCCGGGTGGTGTTCGCCGCCGCTACAGAAGAGACCCGTCCCGTCCTTACCGGCGTGAAGGTGGAGATCTCCGGCCAGCGGTTCACCCTCGCCGGGGCCGATGGCTTTCGCTTGGCCGTGTACAGGGGGCCTCTTGTGGAGCCCGTGACTGAGGAGATTCATGCCATCGTCCCGGCCCGGACCCTGTCAGAGCTACAACGCCTTCTGGTGGACCAGGAAGAGCCTGTGGAGCTGGTCGTCACCCCCTCCAAGAGCCAGATACTGATACACCTCAAGGGTGTGGAGATGGTCTCCCAGCTCATTCAAGGCACCTTCCCCAACTACGCTCAGCTCATACCTCAGAGCTTCGGCACCAGGGCCGTGGTAGACCTCCAGGAGTTCTCCAGGGCCGCAAGATCAGCCTCCATCTTCGCCCGGGACGGAGGCGGCATTATCCGCCTTCAGGTGATACCCGGAGTTGAGGGGATGGCAGGCAAGATGGTTATCACCTCCCGGGCCGAGGAGACGGGAGATAACGAGGGGAAAATAGACGCCAGGGTGGAAGGCGATGAGGCCAAGATAGCCTTTAGCAGCCGCTATCTGACCGAGGTCCTGTCGGTTATGGAGAGAGGGGAAGTGGCCCTGGAGACCACCACTCCCTCCAGTCCGGGCGTGATCAAGCCCGTGGGCGGTGAAGACTACGTCCATGTGGTCATGCCGATGTTCGTTCAGTGGTAGCGTTAAAACTGGGTATCAGCCCGAAAAGCTTTACTCCACTGAGCCCGACTACGGTTTTTATCTGAAGGGCTTTCAAGGCAAGCCTCTTGTCATCAAAGCTGAGAGAATCAAGCTTGCCAGCCACTTTGGAGCAGAACCCTCTGACCTGCGCGCCTACCTCAGTCAGAGATTGGATTTGTAGCCGCTGCTTTTCCAGCTTAAACAACTCGGCCTCAAGCTCAGTGCGTTGGCTCTTGATCGAATCGGTCTCTTTCTGAATCAGCGACTCGTCGATCTCGCCGAGACTGAACAGGCGCACCAATCGCCGCTCCTGATCTGCAATCCGCTTTAGTCCGGTTCGCAATCTTACAATCTCCTGGTCCAGCACTGAGGTCTCGCCTTGCCTACGCTTGACCTCCTCGATCACTAGGTCTGGATGCTCCAGAATGTGCGTTATGGATTTCCACACATGCTCTTCGAGTTGGTCGGCTCTTACATAAGGTGCGTCGCAGCTTCTTGGCCGCACCGAGGTGGGCCATGTTGCCCGACACCGATAGTAGCGAGTTGATTTGTTGAGAAAGGAACCGATTAGCGGTGCGCCACATTCGCATTGAACAAACGAGGTTAGGAGATATTTTCGGTGTTGAACCTCGATGTGGCGTCTAGGCGTCGCCAGCGCCGCTTGCGCCCGCTGCCAGGTCTCCGTGCTCACGATGGCTGGGGTCACGTCATGAATCTCTGTCCACGATTTCGGGTCAGCGGCGACAATCTTGTATTTCTTGCCGCCTAGCGACAGCCTCTTGGTCTGGCCGAATGTCGTGACGCCTTTGTAACAAGCGTTCGTCAGGATGCGCTTCACGGTGAGCGGATGCCATTTGTTGCTAAGGAAGGTTGGAATGTTCTCCTGGTTCAGCCTGACCGCGATTGAATGGCAGGAGGTCCCTTCAATGCAATGCGTGTAAATCTGTCTCACGACCTCAGCCTCAACATCGGAGACGGATCTCTTTCCTGTGTCGGGATGGTAGCGGTAGCCGAAGATTCCTTTTCCTGTTCCTTGAGGCAGCATACCTTTCGCGGCGCGTGACTGCTTCCCTCGCATTGTCCTTTCCCTGATCTTCTCGCGCTCAATTTCAGCGGCGTACCCTTTGACATAGCGGATGAGCTGGCCTTCCGGTGAGTTGTCCAGCGGCTCGGTCCCGAAAAACAAAAATGCGCCCGCCTTGTCGCAATCCTCTGCCACGATTGCCAAATGGACGGGTTTGCGTGCGAGTCGATCCGTCGCATGGCATATCAGTGCCGCGTAAACGCCTTGCTTCAATTGATCTCTAAGCTGACGAAGCATTGGACGATCAAGCGTGTCCCCCGGCCAGTCCTCTTTGAAAACTTTCCCGACGACAAATCCTTTTTCCTGCGCAAGCTTTCGGCACGCTCGCTCTTGTGACTCCAGGCTCGTGCCTTCTTCGGCCTGGGCTTTCGTACTCACACGACAGTAGATCACCGCGCTTGCTACCTGTTGCATCGCTGTTCTCCTTTCTATGGATCAGAGAAGCGGGAGCTGCCCCGCTCTCTCGGCCTTCTTTGGTTGGCTCGCGCTAGAGCGTGTGGGCTCAGCGGCTTGTGTTCTAGTTTCATTTGTGGCTTGTTCCTCAGCGTGAGGCCACTCGAAATCAAGAAGTGCGGTCCAGAGTTGGTTCCAGGCATAGGCACGCTCATCTGCCAGTCGCAAATGAGTCTCCATTTTCGTGAAATCAACCTTGGGCTTTCTTCTTCCAGCTTGCCCGGCATGAGTAGGCTTCTCACCTTCCTCTCTCTTTACTGGGTTCAATTCCAGCTTCAATTGCTGAGGCTCTGACCCTAACGCTGAGGCAGCCTGGCCGTCAAGAGGAATTGAAGCCGGCCCTGCCTTCCCAGAGGCTTTCTCCTTGGCAGGCCGGGGAGAAGGTGCAAGCACAGACTGGCCTAGCATCCTGCTTCGCCTCTCCAGCTCGCTGTCAGGATGCTCTGCTGCCATGTTTTTTCGAGTCTCGACCCGGCGATTCATTTCCAGTTCCGTTTCAGTGCCTGTTAACGTCGTTATTTCGTTCTGAAACGATTACCTTTATCTGGGGCTATTATCTTGTAAGGGTCTAGGAGACGACGCTAGATACCTAGCGCCGCGCAGCGGCGCGACACCTAAGCGCGCGACGAAGATGCCCTTCCACTCGCCCCTTTTTCTATTACCTCTACCTACCATTGCTCTTCATCTCTGCAATGAATCTTGTGATCAGATGGAACTGAATCCGGCTTATGTGGTGAGGGAAGGATGACTGAACCTTTTGCTGTAGCCGGGCCAACTGATCCCTGCTCTCGGCAACCATCCAAATTTCCTCGAACTCTAAATCTGCTTCGATGTTCGACAGCTCTTTTTCAACTCCGTTGACCAAAATCTCCACTGCAATCTTTTTGCTATCCCCAACGAACGCCACGTCAACTGCTTTGTGTGCGTCGTTGTCTGTGTCTTCTATGTTCGCCGTCCCGTTCGGGAAATTCGCGGCGAACCACTTCTGCACTGCGTTCTGAAAGAATGCGTGCTTGAGCCCGCCCTTGCCTCTCGGCACGTTGACCTTGATATGGTGTCGGGCCAATAAATCGCGGCCAGCTTTTGTGATGTCCAACAAAATAGGCTGGCCACCTCTTTTCCCTGTCGGCACTTTAATCTCCTCGATCAGACCGCGTTCCACGAGCGCGTCGCTCAGCCTGTCGCCCTTGCCTGCCGACAGGTGGAGCTGCTTGTATCTCGTGGTCTTCGTAACGAGCAAATCCCGCGCCACTGCGCGAAGATAATCAAGAAGCTCGACTGCGAGGAATTGTTCCTCGCTCTTTGTTTGCTTCTCAATTTCGGGCGACGCGCCCGTCATAACATCGCTGCGTTCAACATCGCGTACCTCATGGTGTTTTCCCCCAAGTGCCTTACGAAGGTCAACTGGACGCTCGGTGATTGTTGGTTCAATGGGCGTCCACGGAAACCGTTCGGCTGCCAACTTCTTCGCGGCCGCGACTTCCTCAAGGCTCGCCTTTTGCAGCTTCATCTGCGGCATCTGCACCAGGAATGCGCCGCCGCCGAATTCTGACGAGTGCATTACAGCTTGCCTCTTGTCCCTGTCCAGCTTGCCCAGGAAATCGCGCTGCTCATTGTCTAAGGTCATTGAGCTTGCCAGGGTCAACTGCGAGGGGCCATCCGGCGTGAGGAAGGCGATCTTGGTATTCATCAGCCCTATCAGCGTATTTGGCACAAGCGCGGCCAACTGATCCCCTCCCAGGATGCCCACGCCACAGTGCCTCAAGGATCTGAAGCTCTGTCGGAGCATCGCTTCGCCAAGGTCGTTACGGTTTTCCATCTCACGTGAGTCAACCAGATGCAGTTCATCTAGTACGATCTCTAGGTGCAGCTCGCCCTCAGAGGTGTCCATCATCTCGGCCTCGACAAATACCAACAGCACCTTCATGAAGAAAGCGGCCAGGTCAGGCGGGACTTCCCTGATGTCCAAATGGAACACGCAGTTTTGCCTGAGCAGTTCTTTTATCGGGAAGCCAATCCGGCAGTTGT
>JACVQK010000028.1 GCA_015661155.1 Dehalococcoidia bacterium
CGTGCCCCATGGACGCCTTATGCCCATCCAACTCCACTCCGACCAGGCGGTTGTCAGTCTTGAAGGTGGCGTGGAAGTTGTCCTTCACGGCACTGAGCAGCAGCCTGTCCTGGGGGCGACGAGGCCCTGCCATGCTGGGGGCCACGTTGGCCATATCCATCTCCAGGGTGTCGGAGTACACGGGGTCGGGGGTGGCGTCGGTGCGGAACAGCCCCTGGGCCCTGGCGTACCGCTCCACCAGATCCACCTGCGCGGCCTCTCGGCCAGTGCCCCGCAGGTACTCCAGGGTGACGTCGTCTATGGGGAAGAAGCCGCAGGTAGCGCCGTACTCCGGGGCCATGTTGGCTATGGTCGCCCGGTCTGGAAGGGGAAGGTTGCTCAGCCCGCTGCCGTAGAACTCCACGAACTTCTCCACGACGCCCTTCTCGCGCAGGAGCTGGGTTATGGTGAGCACCAGGTCTGTGGCGGTAACGCCCTCGCGAAGGGCGCCGGTGAGCTTGCAGCCGATGACCTCCGGTAGCTGCATATAGTACGGCTGTCCCAGCATCACGGCCTCTGCCTCGATTCCACCAACACCCCATCCCAGCACGCCAAGCCCGTTGACCATGGTGGTGTGGGAGTCGGTGCCCACCAAGGTGTCCGGGAATGCCACCATCCCAGCGTCCGACGGGCGGGTCGTGACGACCCTGGCCAGGTACTCCAGGTTGACCTGGTGGACGATGCCGGTCCCGGGGGGCACCAGGGTGAAGTTGTCGAAGGCTTTCTGCGCCCAGCGCAGGAAGGTGTACCGCTCCCGGTTGCGCTCGAACTCCAGCTCCACGTTTTGCTGGAAAGCCGTGTTGGTGCCGAAGTAGTCCACCTGCACCGAGTGGTCTATCACCAGGTCGACGGGCACCATGGGGTTGACCTTTCGAGGGTCGCCGCCGCTTCGAGCGATGGCGGAGCGCATGGCGGCCAGGTCCACCACCGCCGGAACGCCGGTGAGGTCCTGCATGAGAACCCGCGCCGGCATGAAGGGGAACTCCCGTGGGGAGGGGGAGTGGGGGTCCCACCGGGCGACGGCCATCACATCCTCCTCGGTCACCAGGTAGCCGTCCAGGTTGCGGAGGGCGTTTTCCAGCAGCACGCGGATGGAGAAGGGCAGTCGGGAGAGGCGTACCAGGCCCTCCTCCTCCAGCCGTGGCAGGCGGTAGTAGACCAGCTCCCCCTGGGAGGTCTTGAGCGTGGCCCGGGTCCTTTGCTGAAGGGTCTGTTCACTCATCTATATCTCTTCTCCTGGCGAGGGGGATTTGAGTCTTACGATATGAGTATGCCACATACAGGTTAACCGCGCCAGGGAGGGTGTTTCCAAAGGAATGCGCTACACTACGAACCGTCTACCCCCTCTCTGACTCTCCCCTGTTGCACGGGGGAGAGAAATCCCTTCCCCCGCGAGCGGGGGAAGGTCAGGATGGGGGTCTTCCGCGGCTTGGGAAACACCATCTTACAGGTGAACTTACGCAATCATGGGGTAGCGCGGAAGGCGGGCCAGACCTCTTCAAGGAAGGTGTCGAGCTGCCCCTCCGGGTCGAAGGAGGCAAACCTGACCACGATAGTGCCGGCCCCGGCCCGGCGGTACGCATGGATGCGCTCCACGGTCTGCGACGGCGGGCCAAAGGGGCCCCACAGCTCCTCCCACATGTTTGTGCCGTAGTAGGCGCGGATAAACCGGTCGGCGTCGGCCTTCGCCCTGGCCTCGTCCTGGTTCAGGTTCACCGTCATGTACTGGGCCGACTCCAGGCTATCGGGGTCTCGGCCATATTCCCGGGCGTACCCGCGTATCCTCTGGGCAAGCTGGGCGTACTCCTCCGGCGTCTCGCTGATGGAGATGAAGCCGTCGCCCAGCCGCGCGGCCCTCCGTAGCTGCTCCTCCCGGCCCGATCGCAGGTGAGAGGCCAGGAGGATAGGCACGCCTTTCTCCTGAAGGGGCCTGGGCTCCATGTGCACCCCGTCCAGTTGGAAGTGCCTGCCGTGAAAACTGACCTGCTCCTCTGCCCACAGGCGCTTTAGAATCTCGACGGTCTCCTCCAGGCGACGGGCCCGCTGGGATGGCTTGACGCCGGCGGCCAGCCACTCCTGTCGCTGCTCCTCGTTGAAAGCGCCCCCCACTCCCATGCCCAGCACCAGGCGCCCGCCTGAGAGGATGTCCAGGGTGCCTGCTATGTGGGCCAGGAGCACCGGGTGTCTCAGCGCGCCCAAAAGTACCGCCGTGCCCAGGCGAACCCTCCGGGTTCTGGCGGCCACGGCAGCCAGGGTGGTCAGCGGCTCCAGGCGGGGCTTTGAGGTGAGGCTATCCCCCACCCACAGGTCGTCCAGGCCGCCCTCCTCAGCCCTCGCGGCCATGCGCAGCACCAGCTCGGCGTCGTGGGGTCTGTTTTCCCCCAGCAGCAGGCCCCGGGTGGGCAGCAGAATACCGAGTCTTACGGGATTCTCGTTCATGGTGTCTCCTTGCGCTCCTGGAAGTGTGGCTTTCCTGTCAGCTCCGCCGTGAGGCCCGGCGCGATGGCCTCGAAGAGGCCCAGGTCTTCGGGGGTGTCCAGGTCCCGGGACAGCCCCGGGCTGTAGTAGATAGCCAGTCCCATCCCCAAGAAAGCGACCTGGGCCAGGTGGCGTTGGAAGCTGCCGGGGCCCAGGGCTGGCCGAAAGGGGGAATCCTCCGTGAGGAGGATGCCGTTGGTTCCCATCCCCCACCGGTCGGGGGCCAGGGCGATCTGCGCCAGGTTCCCCGTCGAGTGTATAAGCCCGTGGATGTCCGTGGGTTGCAAAAAAGGCAGGTCCGCCGGCAGGTACATCGGGGCCTTCCCCTCTTGAAGGGCCTTCTGGAAGGCGTGCTCCAGGACCTTGTTGAGGTCAGACCCCTCCTCCGGCATCCAGATGGCCCCGGCCGCCTGGGCCGCTCGCTCTACGGTGGAGTCTCCCCCCACCACCCAGGTCTTGTGGACGGCCACTCCCTGGACGGCTTTCAGCACCCGCCAGAGGAGGTTCCGGGCCAGGGCCGTGCGCGGCCCCGGCTTCAGGACGCCGCTGAGGCAGGACTTGGCGACGGCTGGCGGCTTCACCGGGATGACGACGATGACCTGGGCGGGATTCATCCCGCCTCACAAGCTCACCAGGTCACAGAGGTAGCGGGCCAGGGCGACCTTGTCTTCATCGGTTGCCATCACGGTGCGGGTCACCGCGGGCCGCATCCCCAGGGCACTGACACCTTCGGCAAGAGAGCGGTCTGCCTCGTCCAGCACCCAGATATCGCACAGGCCCCGGTACACCCCTGCCGCGCCCAGGGCGGAGACCTGGTATCCCAGCTCTTCCAGTATCTTGGCTGCCGGGCCTCGAAGAGCCTGGCCTCCCACGATGGGGCTTACTGCCACCCGGGTGCCGGGGAAGCCGGCGATGCGCTCCCGAACTCCCGGCAGGGCGAGAATGGGCGCAATGCTCAGAAAGGGGTTTGAGGGGCAGAAGAGGATGGCCGTGGCCTGGCCCAGGGCGGCGTCGAATTCGGGCGAGGGGCGGGCCTTATCCAGCCCGTCGAACCCCAGGCCCACCACCCGCGGCTCGCACCGCCGCCGGACGAAGTACTCCTGGAAGGGCAGCTTCCCCTCATCGGTCTCCACTATGGTGCGCACCCGGTGGTCGCTCATGGGGACAACATTGTGTTTGATCCCCAGGCTGCTACACAGCAGGTGCGTCACCTGGGACAGGGTCTTGCCCCTCCCCAGGAGCTGGGTACGGCGGATGTGGGTTGCCATGTCCCTGTCCCCCAGCTTGAACCAGGGGGAAGGCTCGTAGTGGCCCATCATCTCCAGGGCGTTGAAGGTGTCGTCCCGGACGCCCCATCCGGTCTCCGGGTTGGCCAGCCCGGCCAGGGTGTACATCACCGTATCCAGGTCGGGGGATACGTGGAGCCCGTAGAACTCCTCGTCGTCCCCGGTGTTGACCACCATGACCAGCTCCTCAGGGAGGAGGACATGGCAGAGGCCCAGGGCCAGCTTGGCTCCGCCAACGCCTCCCGCCAGGGCCAGGAGAGGCCCCCTCATGCTCGGCTCTTCGCAGGGACGTGCTTCGGGTGGTGAAAGCGATGCTCCTCCATCTGGGTCAGCCGGGAGTAGGAGCCGAGCTGCTCCTCCCAGTCCCCGTCCAGGCGGTCGACGGGGTCGACGGGGTCGCTGGCGGGGTCTTCAAAGACGCGCCGAATCTTATAGGAGGTGCTTCGTTCCGCGGGGATGCGCCCGGCGTCCCGGATGAGTCTCCGGAACTGGGATGGGCGCACCAGCTGGCCATGCTGGGCTCCCGCGGAGGTGGAGATGCTCTCGTTGATGAGAGTGCCGCCCACGTCGTTGACCCCTGCCCCCAGGAGGGCCTGGGCGAAGGGCAGTCCCAGCTTGACCCAGGAGACCTGGAGGTTGGGAACCCAGTTGCCCAGGAGCAGGCGGGATACGGCGTGAACCTTCACCACCTCCTCCGACCTGGGGCCGGGTCGCACGCCCTCCACCAGGCCCAGCCTGTACATGGGGGCTTCGGTGTGGACGAAGCTCAGGGGCACAAACTCGGTGAAACCGCCGGTGGCCTTCTGGATGTCCCGGATGAGGGCCATGTGACGGGCCTTGTGGAGGTCGCTCTCCACGTGTCCGTACATCATGGTGGAAGTGGAGGGGATGCCCAGCTTGTGGGCGGTGCTTATCACCTCGACCCACTGCTGCACAGTGATGCGGCCCGGCGCGATCCTGTCCCGCATCTCCTGGTCTAGAATCTCCGCCGCGGTGCCGGGAATGCTCCCCAGGCCGGCCTCCTTGAGGGCCTTCAGGTAGTCAAGAACGGAGCAGTGGGAGCGGACGGCTCCGTACAGCACCTCCTCCGGGGAGAAGCCGTGGATGTGGATATCCGGGACCCGGGCCTTGATGGCCTCGCAGATGCGGATGTAGAGGTCTCCCTCCATCTGAGGCGGCAGGCCCGCCTGGACACACACCTCGGTGGCCCCCAGCTGCCATGCCTCCTCGGCTCGCCGGACGACCTCCTCCACGGGAAGGAGGTAGCCCTCCTCATCCCTGTAGTCCCGGCTGAAGGCGCAGAAGCCGCACCGCTTGATGCATACGTTGGTGAAGTTGATGTTTCGCACCACCACGTAGGTGACAAGTTCGCCGACTTGCCGCTTTCGAAGCTCATCGGCGGCGGCCACCAGGGCGTCCATCTCCGGGCCAGAGGTGTTGAACAGCAGCGCTGCCTCCTCCGTCGAGATGTCCTGTCCCTCCAGCGCCCTGGCGAGGATGTGGGCGATGGGAAGCTCGATGATGCCCAGCAGTCGCTCCAGGGGCGGCCTCTCTTGACTAAGGCTGAAGGCTGGCATACCGTTCTATCCCTCCTTTGAGGTATCCATGGTCATCTGCCAAGGGCTTGATTCGCTCCTTGAGGAGCGGGGACAGGTACTCGTCTCCTTCCAGGATGTACTCCGGATAGATGGGCAGCCTTGGCTTGAGGACAAATCCCAGGGCCTCGGTGGTGCGCCGCAGCTCGGAGACCTGGGGCCAGGGGGCCTCTGGGTTTACATAATCTATGGTGACGGGGGAGATGCCGCCCCAATCGTTGATGCCCGCCAGCAGGAAGAGGGGATACACCCCGGCGCTGAGGTTGGGGGGGACCTGGATGTTACAGTCCGGCCCCAGGATAAGCCTGGCGGCGGCCACGCTCCAGAGCAGGTCCTCCAGCCCAGGCTCGGGGTGGCCCGCCATGGCCGTGTTGGGCTTGGCCTGGAAGTTCTGGACAATGACCTCCTGGATGTGCCCGTACCGCCGTTGAAGCTCCCGGATTGCCAGCAGGGAGTCCACCCGCTCCGCCAGGGTCTCCCCGATGCCCATGAGGATGCCTGTGGTGAAGGGGATATTCAGCTCGCCGGCCATCCTCAGGGTAGAGATGCGCGCCCGGGGCCCCTTGCTGGGGGCCAGCTCGTGGGGCCCGCCCGGCCCGGCGAGGCGCGGACTGACGCTCTCCAGCATAGTTCCCATGGAGGCGTTGACCTCCCTTAGATGGATCATCTCCCGGCGGCTCATGGTGCCGGGGTTGCCGTGGGGAAGCAGGGCTGTCTCCTCCAGCACCAGACGGCAGGCCTGGTGGAGGTAGTCCAGGGTTGTCCTGTAGCCTCGGCGGGCGAGCCACGTCTTGGCTTCCGCGTACCGCTGCTCCGGCCTCTCCCCCAGGGTGAAGAGGGCCTCGGAGCACCCCAACTGCTGGCCTGCCCGGGCCACCTCCAGGACCTGGTCGGTATCCATGTACAACTGGGTGGCTTCCTGGGGATTCTGGCGAAAGGTGCAGTAGCCGCAGAGGTCGCGGCAGAGGCGCGTGAGGGGTATGAACACCTTGGGGGAGAAGGTGACGACGTGGCCCTTGCCCCGCTCCCGTATCAGAGACGCCGCCCGGCACAGCGCGGCCAGGTGCTCCGGAGCGGCCGCGGCCAGGAGATGGGCCTCCTGGGGGGAGAGGGTTTCCCCCTCCAGCGCGTTGCCCACCACCCGCTTGAGGCGTTCCGGCAGCCCTTCAAGGGGGTCTTGAATGCTCCGGGAGGCCAGGAGGAAGGTATCATCCAGTCGGTTGCCCTGCCCCTGGCTGAGAGCAGGCTGTAGGGCCATGGCGTCCACTCCTTTGGGGTGCTTGGAAAGTCTCATTGTACAGGCCCCCGCCTGCTACAGGCAACCGTGGCCCGGCCACCATGGCGGCCCGCGCCGTCAGACGGCCTGTTTTGACTTCCGTCGCTCCACCGTGTACCATGACGTTCATGACAAGGGCAGGGTTCTGGAGGCCCGGGTTCCACGGGCATAGAGCTAGCAAACCCCTGATCGTTCTGACAAGCCTCTTGTTGATGGCGGCCGTCGCCTGCGGCCAGCAAGCCCCCACGCCGACAACCAGGCAGCCCCCGCCTACGCCGACAACCCTTGCATCATCTCAAGAAAAAGGAGCACAAGTGGCCAAACAGTACAGCGCACCGCCCCCCATGACCATAGACCCCAAGCAGAAAATCACCGCCACCATGTACACCAGCGGCGGAGTCATCGTCTTCGAGTTGCTCGCCGCGGAGGCCCCCAGGACGGTGAACAACTTCGTGTTCCTGGCGCGAGAGGGCTTCTATGATGGGGTGGTCTTTCACCGCATCATCAAGGGGTTCATGCTCCAGGGCGGCGACCCCACGGGCACCGGCACTGGGGGGCCGGGGTATCGCTTTGCGGACGAGCCGGTCACCCGAGACTACGTGGCGGGCACCCTGGCCATGGCCAACGCCGGCCCCAACACCAACGGCAGCCAGTTCTTCGTGATGCATCAGCGGTATAGTCTGGCCAAGAACTATACCATCTTTGGGCTGGTGACCCAGGGGATGGAGGTGGTGGATGCCCTGGCCAACACCCCCGTGACCACCAGCAACAGCGGGGAACGCTCAAAGTCCCTCAAGCCTCCGGTCATCGAGCGCATTGAGATAACGGTGGAGACGCCAGTACCACCGACCTGAATCCAGCCTGTTGCAGGTGAAAGGGCCGATGACTATACTAAACGTGTAGGCATATAACCATCCAGGAGGCTCTATGTCCAAGCGTATGACCGTCATCTTCGAGGATGAGGCACTCTACACGGCATTGAAGGTGGAGGCGGCACGGAAAGGCCGCCACGCCAAGGATATTGTTGCCGAGGCCGTCAGTGAGTGGTTGGAGGCGAGGGAGGACGAGGAGCTACGGGCTGGCTTGGAGGGGGCGCGTCATGAATGGGAGCGTCAAGGGGGCGTGGAGGCCAGCGAGTTCCTCCGCCAGTTGAAGGTCAGCTCAGAGCGGTAGGGAATGCCTTACCGTGTGGAGGTGGCTCCAGCAGCCCAGCGAGACTTGCGGCAACTGCCACGGGAAGTCCAGGATAGATTAGCGGCGCCTATCCAGAGCTTGGGGGGAAACCCGCGGCCGATGGGGGTTCGCAAGCTTCGGGGAGAGGAGCGGACCTGGCGCATCAGGGTTGGACCCTATCGGGTCGTCTACGATATCCAGGACGACCCGGCGCTGGTCGTCATTCTGAAGGTCTCTCGTCGGAGTGAAACAACCTACAGGCGGTAGCTTTCTTCGGCCCGATGTGGCGGCCTGGCCAACACCCCCGTGACCACCAGCAACAGCGGGGAACGCTCAAAGCCCCTCAAGCCCCCGGTCATCGAGCGCATTGAGATAACGGTGGAGGCGCCAGTACCGTCGACCTGAACCCAGCCTGTTGCAGGTGAAATGACCGACGACCATACCAGGCGTCTAGCAGGGTGCGGAAAACCCTTTTGACCATCCCCCTGGCCCCCTTCCTAGCCAGGAAGGGGGAAGAATTTGTATCTGGGGGACACCCCCAGACCCCCGTCCCTTCACTCCGTTCAGGGCAGGCTCCGGGGCTGCGCCCCTCCGCACTCCCCCTTTTTCAGCAACTTGCTAGGCGTATAGCCCTGAATTCGGCTTGCTTATGGATGCCCCTGAAGAGCATGGGTGCAGGGCTTGCCCTGCCTCAGCCCAGCACCAGGGCCACCTCGCCCCAACGGGCCTTGTACGCCTCCAACAGGCGCTGGAAGCTCTCCCGGTAGGCAGGCGACGAGATGGGGTCGGTGGTCATGATGTAGCCGTCCTCGTGGTCGTCGGCGTAGTACCTCTTCCGCAGCCCCACCTGTTTGAAGCCGTACTTGGTGTACAGGGACTGGGCCACCTGATTGGAGACCCGGACCTCCAGGGTCACCACCCGGGACTGACGCTTCATGGCCATCTCAATGGAGGCGAGAAGCAGCAGCTCCCCCAGGCCGCTCCCCCGCCGGGACTCGCGCACGGCGATGCCTGTTATATGGGCCTCGTCGGTCATGAACATGGTGCTCACGTAGCCGGCGATGAAGTTTGTGGGGAGGGACGAGGGGGCTTCCCTTTGGAACAGGCTCACCAGGCGTCTCCAGACCCCTCTCAAGCCCGGCAGGCCGGACCCGTTTGCCGAATGCCCCGGCTCTCCGGAAGCAGAGGAGGTGGAGTGCCCCCCTGGGGGGAGCTCCCAGGCAACCAGGTAGCTGGCCCTGCTGTTGGACACCTCCCTTTTGAAGGGTGTTGAAGGCCACGTAGTGGGGAAGGCCTCCTTCTCTATCTCCGCTAGCTGGGGTACGTCAGGGGCCTCAGCGGGTCTTATGGCGTAGGGCACGGCCATCTCCCTCTGGCGTGAAGTTGTCTTTGGCAGGGGGAATTCTATCACAACCCTCAGCACACCGCTATACTACCGCGTTGTAGCTTGACATATCGCACAATACCTGACGCGATGTCGAGTATGCAGGAGATGGTCGCCCATGTTGGGAAAGCATAGGACGGATAATACAACGGCCCCTTGACGAAGTTGTTGACTTGTAGTAGGCTACCCTCTAGCTTTACCTGTTTGGCCTACAGGGGGGGGGGAAGCCGTGGGTGGGGAGTGCCCGGCGCACGGTTTGGGAGGGGGAGGCCATAAAGGTGAATCCAAGAATAGTGAAGTAAATGAGGTCACAGGAGGACGCCATGTCGGTATCCAAAGAGGCGCGGGGTTTCTTGCACGTGGTTCTTATTCTGGGCATTCTTGTAATCATCGCCTCCGTTTACTCCACTGTCTGGGCTACCCCTTCGCAGAGTGGCGGTATGGGACAGGTGCCCTCCCTACCCTCTGGACCTACCCTGCCCACTCTGCCTGGAATACCGGCCCTGGCCACCTGCGATGTCTCCCCCGTCAGCGTCACCCTTCAGGCTGGAGGGACCCAGCTGTTCTCCTACACAGGCCGTAACATCAGCAATACCGTTATAACCGGGCTTAGCGTCACCTGGTCCGTGGTGGCCGGTGGAGGGACCGTAAACCCCACCAGCGGGCTGTTCACCGCAGGGAGCACCTCCGGTACCTTCACCGATACAGTGAAGGGTTCAGGCACTAAGGTCGGCGATCAGACCTGCGAGGCCCTCGCCTCGGTTGTTGTTTCGGCACCCACCGAGGCCACTTCTACTCCCACCCGCACTCCTACCGTTACCCCACTACCCACGGTAACACCCACGGTGACCCCAGTGCCCACCGCGACACCAACCCGAACGCCGGTCCCGGTGGTCGTTCTCACCCCCGCGGTGCTACCCGCCGTGGTCAAGGCGGAGGTGAAGGTGGACGTGAAGGTGGAGCCCAAGACCAGTGATCAGTCCAAGGGAGTCTCCTCGACAGGTGTGAGCATTGAGATCAAGGCTGGCGAAGCCATCAAGATTGAGGTGGTGAAGGACAAGCCGGGGACGCTGGTGATCCCCGCGACCCTGGCAAAGGGCGAGACCATGAAGTCCTTCGAAGATGCAACGACGGGGGTCAAGCTCAAGGACAACGTTCTAACGGTGCCCCTCAAGGATGCGCAAGGGGACACCAACACGATTATCGAGGCCAAGGTGAAGGACATGGTGGGCACGGGGACCACCGCCGAGGCCGCCGTGGAGAGCATCAAGCTGACCACCGCCGAGCAGAAGGTGGACTTCTCCAGTGAGGACTCCAGCGTTGGGAAAACGGGTGGCTCCCTGAACGCAGACCTCAAGAGCATTCCCACAGGGGGGTCTGTTACGGTGAAGATGACCAAGGATCCGGAGGTGGGGGCCAACACCGCCTTCACCCTGGCTGCCCAGGACGCCGGGACCACCATCCGGGACATAGCGTTCACCATGAATGTGACCAAGGTGAACATGGACCCCGTGGTGGGAGAGGCCCGCATCATCATGAGTGTCTCCGAGGTGTGGGTTAACAAGTACGGCGCCGCCAACGTGAAGATATTCCGCTTCTCCGATACTGGTGGGCGGGAGATACTGGAGACCCGCATCGTCGGGCGGGACTCCCTGGGGAGCTACATCTTCGAGGGCATATCCCCCAACGGTATGTCGGTGTTCAGCCTGGTAGCCCTCGACGCCGCTCCCCCCGTGCAGATACCCGCTGGAGGTGCGATTAAGGCCATGGCTCCGGGCTTCATCACCACCCTCACCTCCCCCGACGGGGCGGTAACGGTTGCCGTTCCCGCCGACGCTCCGGTTGGGACGTCCTTCCTCCTCTACACACCCAGGACGAAAGCAGATGCCCCGGCAGCCCCCACGGGGTTGGCCATTGGCAGCGCCCTCTTTGACCTGAAGGTGATTGAGTTGACGGGAGCCGAAGCTCTGGATACCCGCTTCCGCACTCCCGTCACCGTCTCGGTGAAATACACCGCCGACGACCTGACGGTTGCCCAGGGCAACCCCAGCAGGTTGGTCCTTTACAAGTACGACACGTCGCTCAAAGCCTGGTCATCCCTCTCCACCACCTTCGACCCGGTGACCAAGACCATCGGGGCGCAGGTGGGCCGCCTGAGCCTCTTCGCCCTCATGGGCGAGGCAAAGGCCGCCACGCCCACGGTGACCCCCACTCCGACCCGGGAGCCGTGGCTGCCCACGGTCACACCCACCATTACACCCACGCCCACGGTGACCCCCACCAGGACTGCCACGCCTACGGCCACAACCATACCGCCGAAGCCGGGTGACTTGGCCCCCGGGTCGGGCCTGCTGATGGGGCTGCTCGTCGTCGCCGCCCTTCTCATCGCCGCCGGCGGCTACTACCTGCGACAGAGCAAGCAGAGCTAGGCTCTGAAATAGAGGCAACTGGGCAGCGCCAGAGGGAGTTCCTGGAAACTCCCTCTGGCGCTGCTGTTTACAGGCCATGGCTTTAATCCGCGGGCTTCCTCAAAAGCACCTGCCGGCCCCTGTTCTTTTCCTATCGGCCATGGCTCTCTACCTCTTCACCCTCGCACCCTCCATAACCCAGCGCCACTTTGGAGTGGACGGGGCCGAGCTTGCGACCGCCGCCTACACCCTGGGTGTGGCCCACCCCCCGGGCTATCCCACATACCTTATTCTGGCCAAGGTGTTCTCCCTCCTGCTTCCCTGGGGCGACATAGCCCACCGCACTGGTGTGCTCTCTGCCCTCAGCAGCGCTGGCGCCACCGTGCTGGTGTACTACATCTCTTACCTGCTCATAGAGGGCACCGCCAGAAATGCCAGCCCCCCCTCCCGTATGGCTCTGGCAGCGGCCTCCATGGCCGCCGTCTCCTTCGCCGTTTCCCCTCTCCTCTGGTCCCAGTCCGTCATGACCGAGGTGTACTCCCTCAACGCCCTGTTCACCGGCGGCGTCACGCTGCTGGCAATTCTATGGGGTAAAGGGGCCAGAGGAGGCTCATGGCTCCTCCTGGCGTCTGCCTTCCTCCTGGGGCTGGGACTGGGGAATCACCTGACCCTGGCCTTTCTCATCCTTCCCCTGGCCTACTACCTGCTCCTGCACCGCGAGAGACTCACCCCCCGGCTCGTAGCCGGCTTCCTGGGGCTGCTAATCCTGGGCCTCTCCGTATACATCTATCTGCCCCTTCGCGCGTCCCATAATCCCCCCATCAACTGGGGTGATGCCTCAACCCTGGAGGGTTTTGTATGGACCGTATCGGCGATGCCTTACCGAGACCTGGCCTTTGGCCTCCCTCGCCACGCTCTGGCGAACCTCCCTGAGCGATGGGTGGAGTGGGCCGACCTGCTGGTAAGGCAGTTCAACGCCGTGGGACTGTTTCTGGGAATCCTGGGAGCGTGGCGTTTGCGGGTGAGCAGCTCACCCCTGCTGGTGTTCACAGGACTCCTTTTCCTCTCATCCCTTGCCTACTCCCTCACCTACTACACCGCGGATGCCCAGGTGTACCTGCTACCTGCCTTCCTGGTCTTCTCCCTGTGGATAGGCGTGGGGCTCCACTGGCTGCTCTACGTGGCGGCCATGTCCAGAGAGATGGGACGAGGGCTTCCCTTCTTGCCACCCTTGGCCCTTGCCGCTGCCGCTTTCCTGGTGGTGCCAGCGTTACAGCTCACGCTCAACTTCCAGGGGATTAGTCTCAGGGACGACCGGGAGAGCCTTGCCTACGCCCAGGGGATTTTCCAACGGGTGGAGCCTGATGCGGTGATTATCGCGGACACGGAGCAGGAGTTGTTTCCCCTGTGGTACTACAGCTATGTGATAGAGAATGGTCGCGGCCCCGTGGTCCTATCCTCCCGCCTGTCCCAGTTCGACTGGTATCTCCGGGGGCAACACGAACGGAATCCTGAGATGGTGCCCGCCGAGGTGACAGGGGACTACTGGAGACGACTCGCTCGCGTGGTCGAGCACAACCTGGGGAAGCGCCCGGTGTACATCACCGCCGGGGCCAGCTTCCTACTGGGCCAGTTCGAGGGGGAGGAGGAGGACGGCCTCTACCGGCTGATAAGGCCCAAGACCTGACGACCCGGCGATCCGCCCCCTGGATGGTGTAAACCGCGGAGCCAGACCGCCTGCGGCACAGGCGGCGGTGCCCTCAGATCAAAGAGCCTTCGACCGGAGGGGAGCCTCCATCATCCATATCCACATCGCCCTTCCGCAGCGAGGGTATGACAATCAGAATGATCACCACCAGGGCCAGGGCAACGGCTCCCATGATTGCCGTGGCCTTGGCAGCGCCAAATGCCTGGGCGCCACTGCCCAGAAGAAGCATGCCCACGGGGGACAGGCCCATAGCGACCATGCGAATGCTGAGCACTCGCCCCCGAATGTAGTCGGGTGCGATGATCTGCACCAGGGTGAAGTTGCTGGTCATGAAGATCTGAAAGAGAAACCCCAGGACAAGGATCAGGGCAAGGGAGAGCAGGTAAACCGTGGAAACAGCGAACAGGACTATGAACACTCCAAGAGAGATGCCCCCCGCGATCATGAGGAGCCTCATCTGGCGGGGGTTGCTGAAGGAGGCCACGGTGAAGGAGCCGGCTATGGCCCCCACCCCGCCCATGGCTCCCAGCCAGCCGAGGCCATTCGCCCCAACGTGGAGGATGTCCCGCGCGAAGACGGGCAGGAGGGTCTGGTAGGGCATGGCAAAGATGGTGGTAGCCAGACCCAGGAGGATGAGCCCCGCCACCATGGTGTGCTGCCGCACATAGCCCAGGCCCTGGGCAATGCCGCTGAAGATGGACTGCTGGAAGGCAGCCTCTATCCCGGGCCTCGCTGCGGGTATCCTCAAGGTCAGGAGAAGGGCAAGGGCTGTGACTAGCAGGAGACAGGCTGCCACGAAGGGGACTCCGTTTCCGAAGGCGCTGATGAGGTAGCCCGCCATGGCAGGCCCCACCAACTGGGCGGAGCTGAAGATGGTGGTGGACAGGGCCACGCCGCTGGCCATGTCCCGATGGCTGACCAGGTTGGATACGGTGGCAGACCTTGACGGCATCCCCAGGGCAAAGCCGACGCCGTTGAGGGCGGCGAGAGCGAACACCTGCCACACCTGGACGACGTCCGTGATGACCAGGAGCGCCAGGATCAGGATGACGAGCAGGTTGAACCCGTCGCTGGCAATCATGACCAGCCTGCGGTTCATCCGGTCTGCAAGGACGCCCCCAAACAGGGAGAGCACCAGCATGGGCAGCACCCCTGCCGCGTTGACAGCCGTCACCATGAAGGCGGAGTTGGTCATGTCCAGGATCAGCCACCCCCGGGCGATATTCGTCATGAAGAAGGCGATGATGGAGGCCAGGGATGCACCCCAGAAGATGCGAAACTGGGGGTACGCGAAGGCCCGCAATGGGCCTACGCGCGCGAGAGCCGGAGCACTCCCCAGGGGTAATGGAGCGTCGTGGAAGCTAATAGAACGTCTTCGCTTTCGACACGGGAACAGGTTGCCCGGCCTGCTGCGCTTTAGCCGGGGACATCTCCGTATATAGCTGTGCTTATTCTACACCAATACGAGGACATCAGTAGCACCATCAAGCTGTCCATCTGCAACCAGCCGGTGATGATTGAGGCACCGAAGTTGGAGCTGAGAGGACGTTATTACAAACCTTCAGCCTGGTATTTAGCTTATTCTCGCAGTAAAGCCGTAAACTGGTCTCTCGTCAGGCCAGCATCCCTAATCAAGGCCCTCAATAACCCTCGGCCCAACTCTTGATGCCTGGGCACTGAGAGTCTCCCCCTTGATGGGTGAAGCAAAATCATATGGCTTCCTTCAGTATGGTCCCAAATGTACCCTGCCTTTAGCATTGCCCTAACGAAATCGTCTCCTGAGATTGCAGGAAGGCGAGCCACTAGACTGCAACCTCTATCTCTTGTACCTCTGTGATTGCAGGTATTGGCTCTCCATGCTTGAGCATGCTGGCAATATAGCCTCGTATTGCCTCTCTGATATTTGAGACGGCTTCTTCGCTGGTTCTACCCTGAGAGTGACATCCCGGTAAAGTAGGACAACTAGCTATAACGAAGCCATCTTCATCTCGTTCAAGAGTGATTACAAATTTCAGGGTATCAATGCCATTGGTGTCGGTCACGCGCTGCCCGGAGTTTTCTCCAAAACTGTGAATGTCAAACTCCAACTTTTTTAGGATCCGGTAAGCATCCCCTGCTGTGAAGGCGATGTAAGGACGCCCCGTCACCAAGTGGATCAGTTGTTTTATTGGATACTGCTGGCCGTTGATTACTACAAAGTATTTGTTACGCCCGTCTGGGGGGTTCGGGACATTGCCTTTAACAGCTTTAAGAACTTGGTCTCTATCTATCTCATAACTTTGCCCACGAATTGTGAATTTCAACTTTATCCTCCTGTTATTGTTGTTATTATCATAATAGACCGAAAAGAAGTCTTCTGTCAACAGGTTGCTCAGCAGGGTTCTGTTTGCTTCATGGTGGTGATAGACTTTAGACACAAAATAGGCTGGTAGCAAAAGGAGACACGATATGAAGGTTGTCATAGTGCTCGGAACTA
>JACVQK010000029.1 GCA_015661155.1 Dehalococcoidia bacterium
GAGAGATGACAGCGAATATCCATGCCGCATAGGTCATTTATAATGACTCCTTCTTTTTAGACTCTCTGTCTCGCTTACCCCGCTAAAGCAAACAGAACCCACCCAGTAGACGAGTGGCACAAACACCCAAATTATGTTATAGTGGATCAAGTGCTCTATACCGTCAGCCTGGATTCACGGCTTGGCCCTGCGCAGGATTTCCCCAACTCCTGTTCACCCACCCTCAGGACTCGCGCTGACCGACTAGTCACAATTTTTTGAGTTCCAAGGAGTCAGCGCGGTATGTTATCAACTCAGCCAGGCACATTCTCCGATTTTCGTCTCAGCCCCGCAACGCGAGGGGCGGTGGCAGGAATGGGCATTACAACGCCCACTCCCATTCAGGCCCAGGCAATCCCCATTCTGCTGGAGGGCCGTGACGTCATCGGCCAGGCACGCACCGGTTCCGGCAAGACCCTGGCCTTCGCCCTCCCGATAGTCGAGCGGTGCGATCCGAAAACACGCGGTGTGCAGGCGATGGTGCTGGTGCCGACTCGCGAGCTTGCCGTCCAGGTGGGCGGCGTGCTGGGCACGCTGGCTGCTGCTCGCCACCTTCAATCAACGCTGCTGTACGGCGGCAGGGGCTATGGGCAGGAACGCAACGCCCTGGCGAGAGGGGCGCAGATAGTGATCGGCACACCGGGCCGCACCCTTGACCACCTGAATCAGGGAACACTGTCGTTGCGCAACCTGAAGGTGTTCGTCCTGGACGAAGGCGACGAGATGCTGGACAGGGGCTTTGCGCCGGATGTGGAACGAATCCTGGCCCAAGCGCCTGCTAACCGGCAGACGGCCCTGTTTTCGGCCACAGTTCCCGATTGGGTCATGCAAATAGCGGCCCGCCACCTGCGCGATCCACAGCTGGTCAGGATGGATAGCGATCTGGAGGCCCTGGCTGAGATCAGTCACGTTGTTTACAACATAAAGCCAGAGGCCAAGCTGGAGGCGTTGTGCGCTCTCCTGGATAAGCGGCGGGACGGCCCGGTGCTGGTCTTCGGACGGACCAAGCACGGCGTGAGAAAGCTGGCCGAACGGCTGGTCGACTGGGGATACCCGGCGACGGCGCTGCAAGGCAACCTGAGCCAGAACGCCCGGGAGCGGGTGATGGCAGATTTCCGGTCAGGCGCAGTGTCCATCCTGGTGGCCACCAACGTCGCAGCCCGGGGGCTGGACGTAAGCGGCATTGAGCAGGTGATCAACTACGAGCTGCCAGATACGGCGCAGCTTTTTACCCACCGCGTGGGCAGGACAGGTCGCATGGGTCATGAGGGCGAGGCTATCACCTTTGTCACGCCCGAGGATAGCTCCAAATGGCGGCAGATTGAGCGGGAACTGGGACGCAGCTTGCCTCGGAAGATGTGGCTGCCCGGCGGGCAGGGCGCATCAACGCCCCCTCGGACGTCCGCGCCGGTTGCAAAGCCGCCGGTACGCCTGAGTCGGCCCTCGCTTAACAACGCCTAGCTTTATGGCTGCGTGTCTAGCAGCCCTGGATTGATCTCTACGAAGGGAGCAGCCCATTCCTTCGGCAAAGGAGTTCGTTCCATGAATATTTTCGTAGGGAACCTCTCCCACGAGGTTAGTGAGGACGACCTGAAAGGCTTCTTCACCGCCTACGGCCACGTCGACACTGTAGCCATGATTGGAGATTTCCATCCACCCTTCAGCACCCCTCGGAGGAAGAGTCAGTACTCGCATCAAGAGTCGCGGAGACACGCCTACGTCGATATGCCCCTCGAGACGGAGGCCCTGGCAGCCATTCAAGGAATACACGGCATGCAGATATGGGGCCTTGCTGTAGCGGTTCTCCAGGCCCTGCCCATGGAGAGGAAGAAACCCAAGAAGATGTGACAGCCTCCCAACCCACGCCGCCAAGGGTGGGGAGGACGGCACAGGGCACGCCCTGCCTGGACTAAGCCCAGTCTTGAATGCTCCTGTAAAATCGAGGGGCAGACATTCCTGGAGAAGTCGCCAACTTTCCAACCAGTGGTCTGCTTGGACGTAGAATGCACAGCTCCCATCCGGTGGCGCACGATCCTGGCGCAGCCAAGACACCCCCTCATCACAATGATCCTGGCCTTGAGCGGTACGATGTAGTCGTCATTGGCGCGGGGGCGGCCGGCCTCATGTGCGCCATCGAAGCGGGAAAGCGGGGGCGCCGTGTCTTGATATTGGAGCACGCCGACAAGGCCGGCAAGAAGATACTCATCTCCGGTGGCGGGCGCTGCAACTTCACCAACCTGCACACCACGCCCGATGTCTATCAGTCCCAAAACAGGTCCTTCTGCGTCTCAGCCCTGACACGATACAGGCCCCAGGACTTCATTGCCCTGGTGGAGAAACACCACATCCCCTACCACGAAAAGAAGCTGGGACAGCTCTTCTGCAACGGCTCTGCCAGAGAGATCGTCCGGATGCTGCTGGACGAAGCCGAAGCGGCCAATGTGACGATTCAACTGTATTGCAGAGTCACCACCATCCGGCGCGGGGACGGTTTCCTGATAGAGACGAACATGGGGCCTGTCGTCGCGGACTCCCTGGCGATAGCCACCGGTGGCCTGTCCATCCCTCAAATGGGCGCGACGGGCTTTGCCTATGGGGTGGCCCGGCAGTTTGGGCTTAACGTCGTACCGACCCGCCCTGGCCTGGTCCCCTTCACCTCTCGCGGTCAGGCCCTCGAACTCTTCAGGAGGCTTGCTGGAGTCTCCATCCCCTGCACCGCGAGCTGCAACGACGCCAGCTTTACGGAGAACCTGCTCTTCACCCACAAGGGCATCAGCGGCCCGGCCATCCTCCAGGTCTCCTCCCACTGGCAAGAGGGCGAGCAGGTCCACATTGACCTGCTCCCGGGCTTCGATCTGCCAGCCCATCTGAAAGAGCAGCAGGCCGCCAGACCAAAGGCCGACCTGAAAACCATCCTCTCAGCGCTGCTGCCCAGAAGGTTCGTGGAGGCTATGGGCGAGACATCCCTCCCTGACCGGGCTATGAACCAGCTTTCCCCCAAGGACATCAGCACCGTTGCTCATAGGCTAAAGGATTGGAGCATCTCGCCTGATGGGACGGAGGGCTACCGTACGGCGGAGGTCACCCTGGGCGGCGTGGACACCACCGGCCTCTCGTCCAAGACCTTGGGGGCATCAGGGATGCCCGGCCTCTTCTTCGTTGGCGAAGCGGTGGACGTGACGGGGCCCCTGGGTGGATACAACTTCCAGTGGGCCTGGGCCTCCGGCTACTGCGCCGGGCAGTACGTGTGAGCAGGACAAGCCCCTTTTGTTAGGAGGGGGGAAACCCTCTGTTCCTGGAGTTCTCACCCAGACTCTAACAGGCTGCGGGAAAACTCTTTCGACCATCCCCCTGGCCCCCTTCCTGGCCAGGAAGGGGGTGGAGATTGTCTCTGGGGGACACCCCCAGACCCCCGCCAGAAGGGGCTTTGCCCCCTCTGGACTCCCCCAGGGTCAGATTTTGGAATGAGTTCTACAGTTCGTAAGGAGCGGGTCTGGGCCATGCCCAGGAGAAGCGCCCTTCCCAGAAAGGGAGTTTAGCGTTATGTAAAGCCTTCGGCTGCAGGACACTACCCTCCTGAGATGGCGCATCCCGGCGTGAGGTCTGGTGGGAAGCTACGGCACTCCCGGGGTCGCTCTGCATATACTCGACAGGCGGAGATGGAGGGGTCCAGCATTGGACAGCGCTCCCCTGGGTGCTCCGAGAAGCGGACCCCTGCGCCGCCATCGGAAGTCGGGGTAATCAACAAGGCTACGTCAAGGATGGCGGCATGCTCAATAAACGCCGGGACCTCGGCACTGGTCAACGGGAGGATCAGGGCGCCGCGACAGCATATCGCTTTGCACTGCTCCCTACAGATGTGGCTGGCAGCCTCCGCGCTCAGGCCGGACATCAGGTGAGGCGACATCTTGTTCTTGCGGTCACGGACTTGCGGGCTGGGCCGGTTTCCCTAGCACCGCGTCCATCAACCCCTTTCTGTCCAGATAATAGGTCTCCTTGCCAGGAGAGGCGTACCAGTCGCCACCCATGTAGACAATGGGAGCGATCCGCTCCATGTCCAGCCTGCCGCCCTCCTGGAAGAGGGAGGGCTCGAATTGCACCGCCATGATCTCCCCTACGAAGAGGTCATGGTCGCCGTAGGTATGACGCTCTGTCACACGACACTCGTAGGCGGCAAAGGCCTTCTCCAAAACCGGAGCCTTGACCTGGGAGCCCGGGTGCGCCGCAATCTGGAAGGCGGATAGCTTGTCCACGTCGCGGCCACTACAGCCAGCCACCAGAGCCACCAGCTCGCCCTGCTCCACGGGCATGAAGTTGACCACGAACTCTCCCGTCTCCGCAATCATGCTGTGGGTGAACCGTTTGGGCGAGATGCTGACGGCGTAGAAGGCGGGGTCCCGCGAGAGGGCGGTATGCCAGGCCACGGCCATGGCGTTGTCACGATTATTGGCGCGGCTGGTGACTATGGTGGCACCTGCCGGGTAGTGGAAGTTAAAAGGCACATCCAGGTCTTTCAGGGACTTCACTATCTTTGCCATGCTAATTCTCCCTGGCTATCTGGACCACATGTCCCGTTGCGGAAGACTCCCGCACGGCGTCCAGGACCTGCTGGCACCGGAAGCCATCGTAGAAGTTGGGGGCTGGCGATGTGCCCCCCTGGACACCCCGCAGGAACTCCCTGACCATGAGCCGGAAAGGCATGAGACGATCATCCCTGTCATCGGCAAAGGGTTGAAGTCGCTCTGGGACGGGGAGCTCGGCCAGGGCATCGTCCCCGGCCCTGGCTCCCAGGAGTTTACCGTGGGAGGGCGGGTTGACGCCGGTGCCAACGTGGGGGGTGACCAGGGTGCCCTCTCTGCCGTATATCTCTACAGAGGCCCCCGAACCGAAGGGGGCCGCGTTGGTGCCTGTCATGATGGCCCATCCCCCCTGCGCGAAGCCGAGGGTGAAGCTGAAGGAGTCGTCGGCTGTCGCCTGGACTGTCGCCCTGGAGTCGGGAAGAGTCCGCTCACCCAGGTGAGTCTCCACATGGCCGGAGACAGACGTGACCTCGCCGAACCAGTGGCGACAACAGTCTATGTGGTGGGAACCCAGGCTCCAGAGGAGGCCGCCGCCTTGAGTGACGTCGTCCCTGTCCGTCAGGGGGCGTGGGCGGAAGCCCCGCCGAGGCCCGTTGACCAGCCTTATGAGGGCCATGTGCAGAGAACCCAGGTAGCCCTCATCTATGAGTTCTTTCACCCGCATCCGCGCAGAAGCGAAGCGGAACTCATGGCCTATCATGGTGGTCAGCCCGGTGCTCTCTGCCCTCTGCCACATCTCTCGCGCCTGACCCTGGTCCATGGCAAAGGCCTTCTCGCACAGGACGTGCTTGCCAGCATCCAGGGCTGCCATGGTCATGGGATGGTGGAGAGGGATGGGGCTGACGACGCTGACGGCATCCAGGGGGGCATCTCGCAGCATCTCGTGATAGTCGTCATATACGCCAGGAATGCCAAACCGTTCCGCTGTCTCCTGGGCCCGCTCTCGGCGGCGAGCGCACACCGCCGTCACCTCCACCCCCTCCGACTGAAACCCAGGTATCTGCACCGACGTTCCATAACCGACCCCGATGACACCGATCCGCAAAGAGCTGCTGGACATGTCTTCCTCCTAGCGAAAGACCTCAACTCGTTCTATACAAACCGTTGCATTCTCATTCATCATTCGCTGGTTATGAAGAGCGTAAACGGTGCGGGGATACCCGTCAAGAGGTTGAGTCCTGGGTAAGGCGGTAACCCAGGGGAGTTGCCTGCGGAGATGGAAAGCCTGGGACTGGCCCCCAACATACCGCCGGATTGGGTGGCGTGCGCCCGCGGGTCACCAACCCTCCAACGCGCCCTGCGGCTTGCAACCCCAGAACCCTTGTGATAGGCTCACCCTGCTTGAACGCGGAGATAGCACCCATGTTCTTTGACCTGCACTGTCACTCCGTCTCATCCGATGACTCCCGGGCCACGGTACAGCAGTTCCTCAAGTGGATCACCGCCCTCCGAAAACGGGGCTATCAGATAGATGGACTGGCGCTGACCGAGCACCGGAAGTACGACCGGGACGCCGACTACTCGGCGCTGTCCCAGGAGTACGACATCATGCTTCTGAAGGGCTCAGAGATGGACACCCGCCACGGCCACTTCCTGGTCTTCGGCGTCAACGACCGCCTGCTCCGAGAGGTGGACTTCACAGACATCCGGATGGATGGCATGGAGCTGGTGCGGGCTGCCCGGGACGCAGGTGCCATCGCCATTCCCGCTCATCCTGGGCGCAAGGGAATCGGCCTGGTCAACTTCCTCTCCGACGGCATAGACCTCCAACAGATCGGCGTGGTGGAGGGACTGAACGGCAGCGCCCGGCCGGAGGAGAACGAGCTGGCCCAGAGACTGGTGCAGGAGCACGGCCTGAGCATGACCGGAGGGAGTGACGCCCACTTCGTCAGCGCCGTGGGGCTGTGCATGACGAAGTTTTTGTATCCCGTGAGAAACGTGGAGGGTCTGGTGGAGCAACTGCTGGGCGGCCATCTCCGCCCTATCCGCCTGGAGGAAACCCGTAGTGTCACAGAAAGCAAGGAGACGCCATGACCAGCGAAACGCAGGTGGAGTTTGACAGAGCAGTCCTGGGAAAGACGTTGGAGATCGGCCCTTTCCCTGTGACTCGAGAGCATATCCTGGCCTTTACCCGGGCCGTGGGGGAGACCAACCCCCTCTACACCGACGACGAAGCCGCCAGGGAAGCCGGCCACGACTCCATCATTGCGCCGCCCACCTTCGTTAATGTCTTCATCATCGGCTCCAAGCGCCCTGACCCGAAGATCCAGCATGGCACCCTCAGCTTCCTGGCAAGCCAGGCCTTAGAGTGCTGCTTGTCCGTGAAGCCGGGGGATACCCTCCGGCTCTTCACCAGCCTGGAAGACGTCTACGCCAAGACGGGCAGGGCGGGCACCATGGTCTTCGCTGTGTGGAAGACGGAGGTCGTCAACCAGAAGGCAGAGGTGGTGGCCGTCGCGCGGGAGTCCTTCGTCCGCCGCTGACGACTCACCCTCTATCCACCGTGCTCATACGCCAACGCCTGTTTCAAGAGCCTCGCAGTAAGGAGATGCCTGTGACAGACAACAAGGCGGTCTACTTGGAAGATGTGGAGATTGGAGACGAGCTCCCCACCCAGGCACGCCAGGTCAACATGGAGGACGTTCGGGCCTTCCTGCTGGTGTGGCAGGGCCCCAGAGGGTTGGAGCAGCCCAGCCGCTTCAATAGCGAGGATCAGGCCAGGAGGGAGCGACTCCCCGGACCCATCGTCCCCGGCATCATGAGCATGGGCCTCCTCTCCAAGATGGTCACCGACTGGTCTCCCACCATCCAGCTCAAGACCATGGATGTCATATTCCGCCAGGTGGTTCCCCAGGGAACGGAGATCAGGTTCTACGGGGTGATCACCGACAAACATGAGGATCGGGAGGAGGTGGAGGTGGACCTGTACCTGGGGCCCCTGCAAGGCCAGCCCTTCATCCGGGGCAAGGCAGTCCTGGGCCTGCCGTCCAGGGGAGAGTAGCTCCTGCTCTTCGGCACTCCAATTGACAGGCCAGAGGAAGGGGGTATCATGTCTCTTAGCAGTTGCTGCCCTGGCACAGTCTAGTGGGGAGGACATCCTTGATGAACATCTCGTCTTTCAGACTTGGCGTCATCTTCATCATCATTGTGGCAGCAGGCGTTTCAGCGTGTTCACAGCCTGAACCGACTCCCACCGCTGTGCCCATTCCTACCTCGACTCCCACCGCTACGCCTGCCCATACATCAACTCCCGCCCCTACGTCTACGCCCGTTCCTACCTCAACCCCCACGTCCACTCCCACCCCTACGCCAACTCCTACCCCTACGCCCATACCAGTGCCTGAAGGTGCCGTTTTATTGAAACGTGTCAACGCTGCCATGAGTGTATTGGCCAGCTTCCATATGACAGGCCAACTGGTGGTCAAGGCCAGCAAGGATGCCCAGGATGAGCTCATCTCTGTCATCCTGGAAGGGACAGGCAAGTCCAACGGGGATAGCCAGAGCGTGACCATTTGGAGCATAAAGGAAGGCGGAGTCACTGTCACATTCATTTTCGATAATAGGCAGCTTGGTAACGTCAGCTACGCGTTGGACCCGTCTACAGGTGAGTGGGAGATCGAGCCGGTTGACCCGTCGGAGGCTGACTCCTTGGAGGACGCGGTTCTTGCAGGACAGCTGACGTTGGAAAACCCCGTAGCAGAGCTGGACACACTGGACGGTGTGCCCGTCTACCGCCTCACCGGCCGGACCCCCGCTGATGCGGAGTTTCAAGACATAGTCCTGTGGGTAGGTATCGAAGACTCGCTCATACGGCAAGCGCGGTTTGAGGGACGCATCCCGGCCAGCGCTTATGAAGGCATTGCTCCTCAGGGCATTGGGGAGCTCTTCCAAGGCTTCCTCTTTCGCCTCGGAAGTTTCAATGAACCGGTGGTGATCGTCGCTCCGCAGCTTTCCTTTGCTGACCTGACGGTAAATGGACCTGACGTTGCGGGCAGCATCGCTCAGGCTGGCAAGACCAACTGGTTCCGTTTCTCTGTCTCTTCGCCTGATGCATACGCCGTCCACACCACGGCGGGCACCCTCGCCGACAACTACATGTACCTCTACGGCCCTGATTCCCTGGCAGCTCTTATCGAAGAGGACGACGATGACGGCTATGGCGACGCCGCCCGCATCTCCCTTCTCCTTAACCCAGGCACCTACTACGTCAGAGTGCGGGCCTCCAATTCCGGCGACACGGGCTCTTACACCATCCGGGTAGCTCCCGCACCCTCTATCAGGATCAACCAGTCTGACAGCCCTCCAGGAGAGCTCTTGACAATACAGAGCACCAGATTCTCGCCTGATATCCCCGTATCGGTGCGTTTCTTCAAGGACTCTTTCTCCATATCAGTGCCCGCGGTGGATACACTGGAGAGCTCGATTACGGTTGCCATTCCCCCTTATCTGGACTTGAAGAGTGGCAAAAGCGCCTCAGCCGTCGTCAGTATCGAAGCATCTCAAGAGCAGGCGGCAGGAACGGTTGTCTCCAATACCGTGACCGGTTTCACCATTGAGGACCTCCCCGCCTCGACAACGGCGCCGGGCACCGTTTTTCTCGCTTACCTGGAGGGGATGGAGCGAACCATCCTGGATGCTCAGGCTGACCTGGAGTTTATAGCTGCGGCATCCGGCGGAGCCGTCTCGGTGCCGAAGCTCCAGACAAACCTGGCCGCCATGCTCAATCAGATCGTCACGCTGAAAACAGAGATTAACACCATCGTTAAAGACCCCTCTGCCAAGCTCCTCATCGGAGTGACAGGGGATACTCAGGTGCCCATCCAGCTGTCCGGCTCCGACCTGGCGACCCTGGATGGCATCATCGCCGCCAGATTCATCCCCATCTTCCAATCCTTTCCCCTTGCAACGGTCTCTCTCAAGCCTGCAGGGTCAACAGGGGGATTGCTCCTGTCTCCTCTCTCCGATAAGGGCGTCTGCGACGCCGCCTGCAGTGAGAAGATAAAGCGGTGGAACGAGTTGACAGCTATCTACCGCGCTGGCTTGGAACAGAATGCTAAAGATGCAGAGCAGCTGGGCAATCAGCTTTTCGCCGGAGGCACCCTTGCCCTCGGAGTGGCAGGGGTGGGGACAGCGGTGTTAGTGACCGCCGGGGTGCTAAGCGCCCCCATAACGGCACCTGTGGCTATCCTGGTGGGGGTGGGCATACTGCTGGGCACCAGTGAAGGCGCGGCCTATACGGCCCAGAAAATCCGCCTGACAGCCGCCGAAATACCGGGAAGCACGACTACCGAATTGGAGATTTCCGCAAAGAAGTTCGAGTACCGAGAGAAGGCGTATATGGATGGGCTACAGAGCACCATGACTGGCATTCTCACTGGCGAGCTATCGAGTGCTGCGGGAGGGAAACTGGGGCTTCTCATCGATATTGGAACCAATGCCAAGGATGCAGTCCAACTCCACGGAGACCTTACCAAACAGGCCAAGGCCAGTCCCATTGCAGAGGTTGAGCAGCGGCGGCTCGCCCTGGTCACCGCCGTGCCGGGCGACCCCGCTCCCAGGCAGGCCTACTGGGTGGACGTCAGGGTCAACCCTCCAGCAGGCGGGTTATACGTTACCGTGACCGTCCACGGAACCGATGGCTACACAGCGAGTGGTAGCGCTTCCACCGACAGCTCCGGTTATGCAAGGGTCGTCGCCATAAAGGGGGGTGCGGAAGGCGTTGTAGATACGGTCACCGCCGTGGTCAGGATAGCGGCCGGGGGGCAGGTTGTCGGTGCAGGCAGCACCTCGGTCGTATTCTAGCAGGGTGCGGAAAAACTCCTTCGACCTCCGATTCCATCAAGAGTCTCGATGCGCAAAGCGCATCGGACATCCCCCTGGCCCCCTTCCTGGCCAGGAATGGGGAGGAATTTGAATCCCGACACGTCGGGACCCCCGCCAGAAGGGGTTCCCATCCACAGGATGGGAACCCTCCCCCTCTGGACTCCCCTCCTTCCACAACCTGCTAGGTAGCAAAGCTCATCTCAACCGGTGTCCCATGGTGTATACTTCGCCCATGCCTCTGCTGCTAGAAGCCAAGGGATTGACGAAGCGCTACGGGGCTACCATCGCCCTTGATGACGTCAACTTCCAGGTCGTGGAGGGAATAACCGGCCTGCTGGGGCCCAACGGCGCAGGCAAGAGCACGGCCATCAAGCTGTTCCTCGGACTCCTTGAGCCGACCGCGGGCTCAGCGGAGGTGATGGGCCAGAGGCCCTACGAGTCCGTGGAGAGTCGGGCACACCTTGGCTACATGCCGGAGCACGACTGCCTGCCCGCCTCCATCACCGCAGCGGAGTTCTTGACCCACATGGCGCAGGTCAGCGGCATACCTCCCGCCTACGCCCGAACTCGAGCCGCCGATATACTCCGGCACGTGGGTCTGGACGAGGAGCGATACCGCTCCATTGGCGAATACTCTACGGGAATGAAACAGCGGGTCAAGCTGGCCCAGGCCCTGGTACACGATCCCGACCTGGTGCTGTTGGACGAGCCTACCGCAGGCCTGGACCCTGGCGGGCGTGAGGAGATGCTGGGGTTGATACGGCGCACCGGCCGGGAGTTCGGCATCAGCATCCTTCTTTCATCCCACCTGATGGGGGATGTGGAGGGCATCTGCGACCGCATCATCGTCCTCGACGGCGGCCGCGTTACGGAAGCGGGGGCGGTATCCCTGTTCACCCAGGAAACGCAGACGCTCTGCATAGAGGTCGATGACCACCTGGAAGAGCTGGTGACAGCCCTGGCGAAGCGGGGTATTCGGGCAACGGTTGAGGGGTTTTCGGCGGTGGTGGAGAGGGAGAGCGAAGAGCAGTACGATGCCATTCGCGACGCCATCGTGGAAGCCGACGCCCGTCTGCGCCGTCTGGCGCCTCGCCGCCACAGGCTGACGGAGATCTTCCGGAGAACCTCGACGTGATCGAAGCGCAGGGCGAGGTATTCGACCTCGGCTACAAGCACTATGACGGGCCGCGTGAAGGTCGCATGCGCGCTCGCAAGGCCATCTGGATAAACGGCGTGCGCACTGCGCTGGGCATCGGCCGCGGCTGGGGTTCCAAGGTCCTCCCCGGATTGCTCTTCGTGGCTGTCATGCTGCCGGCGTTAGTCATAAGCCTGGTCGCCTCACAGGTTGGCCTTCTCGCCCAAGGTCTCCCAGGCCACGCTGGCTACTACCAGATGGTGTCCACGCTGCTTATCATCTTCTCCGCCATTATCGCGCCTGAGCTGCTCTGCCCGGACCGGCGAGACGGCGTCATCAGCCTGTATCTTGTACGCCCCTTGACCACCACAGACTACCTGGTCGGACGCTGGTCGGCCTTCCTTTCCGTGACCCTTGCGCTGGTCTATCTGGGACAGACAGTCCTGTTCATAGGGTTCGTTCTCGCCGCGGATGAACCTGGGAACTATATACTTGACAACTGGCTGAATGTCCCTCGCTTTCTCCTGGCGGGACTGGTGGTGGCCATCTTCACCACCACAATACCTCTGGCCGTGTCCTCCTTCACCAATCGTCGTGCCTATGCCGCTGCCTTCGTCATCGGCCTGTTCATTATCTCTGTGCCCATAACCGGCGTACTGACCATCTGTGAGAATAGCCATGGAACACAGCAGGGGGGGTTGGGTAGCGAGTCAGGGCAATGCAAACCTCTCACGGGGAAGGCTGCAAAGTGGTTTGCCCTGTTGAACGTGGGCGGAGTACCCATACATGTAAACGACATGATCTTCCCTGAGGAGAACACGTCGGAGTTCGCGAACCTTGTGGATGAGCTGCCCGATGTGGTACCGGTGGCCTGGTACCTGCTCCTCACCGCCGGGCCGGGCTTTGTGCTCTGGTGGCGCTACCGGAGGATAAGGATATGACGCCGGCCGGTCTGGACTCGGAGATAACCGCAATGGAACCAACCATCGATGTCCGGAGTGTCTCCAAGTGGTTTGGCAACGTTGTAGCTGTGAATGACGTGTCGTTGCAGGTGTGCCCAGGCATAACCGGCCTCCTGGGGCCCAACGGCGCGGGGAAGACAACCCTCTTACATATGATTGCGGGCCTGGCGAAGACCTCCGATGGTGAGGTGCGAGTTCTTGATGAGCCTGTGCGTGACAACCCCAAGCTGTATCGCCGGATCGGTTTTATGTCGGAGCATGAGTCGGTGTATGGCTTCCTGAGCGGGCGGGAGTTCGTAGAGCTATCCGCTCGGCTGTACGGTCTGACACCACTATCACTCCCAGTGGAACGGGCCATTGGGTTGGTGGGACTTACCGACGTGCAGGAAAGGCCCCTGGCCACCTACTCCCGTGGGATGCGCCAGCGGATGCGGCTGGCAGCAGCCCTGGTGCACGACCCGGAGGTGCTGCTGCTGGACGAGCCTCTCAATGGCACCGACCCCCGCCAGCGCATCGAGTTTCAGGACCTCATGCGACGTCTCGCAGGCGAGGGTCGCACAATACTTATCTCGTCCCACATCCTTGAGGAGGTGGAGGCACTGGCGGGCAGCATTCTGCTGATGGTGAGCGGTAAGCTGGCCGCATCGGGAGACTTCCATGCCATCCGAGCGAAGCTGGATGAGAGACCTTACAAGGTGCGCATCGTCGCCAGCGACCCACGGTCTATGGCCGCGGCGCTGGTGAGATTGGACGCTGTAGACTCGATCTCTGTGGACACCGATGGCGCTCTGGTGGTCATCAGCAGCAACGTGTACGCCCTGCAGAGGTCAGTCCCACGGCTGGCCCAGGAGCAACACATACGCCTCCTGGGTATGGAGCCGTTGGATGAGTCCCTGGAGAGCGTCTTCAGCTATCTGGTGGAGCGCTAGATGGAACCCCTGCTCCGACTCTCCCTGCGCCAGCTAGCCAGTCGTTCCAGGCTTCTGCTCATTCTGCTCCTGGCGGCTTTGCCCGTAGCATTGACTGCCCTGATCTCTAACGTGGAAGGCAAATTCTCCAACAGTGAGTTCATCAACCACATACTGGATGGCTTGCTCATCGCGGGGATTCTGCCCATTGTGACCATGGTGCTGGCTACATCGGCCTTTGGGAACGAGATGGAGGATCGCACCTTGAGCTACCTGGTGCTGAAGCCAGTCCGGCGGTGGCTTATCGTATTGCCCAAGCTGCTGGCATCCATCATTGTCGGCGGCCTGGTGTTGATAGCCAGTGGTGTGATTGCAACGCGCTTGGGCGCTAGCAGCATCGTGGGAGCGACGGTACTTGTCCTGGATGGCAGCCTTCAAGCCGCTCTGGCCGTAGGAGTAGCCCTGTTCGCTGGGGTGGTCACATACACCGCCATCTTCACGTGGGCAGGCCTCGTGAGCACCCGCGCCATCGCCTTCGCGCTCATCTACGTCTTCCTGTGGGAGGGATTGATAAGCACGTTTTTCGGAGGCGTCCGCTACCTGAGCGTGCGGGGCTACACCCTGGCCATCCTGCATGGGATGGATGATGAGACCTTTGCACCGCTCAAGGACAGGGTTATCGAGTTCCCGGCCGCCCTGGTGGGGGCAGCCGTCATAACGACCGTGTTCTTCTGGCTGACGGTCCGCCATTTACGGCGGATGGACGTGCCATAGCTCGCTTTCATCAGGGGGAATTGCCCCCTCAACGGACTAGCCAGAGCACCATTTTTCAGATACGCTTGTGGTGCATGGAGGGGTGGCCGAGCGGTCTATGGCGACGGTCTTGAAAACCGCTAACCCGCAAGGGTTCGTGGGTTCGAATCCCACCCCCTCCGCCAACCTGCTCAGAGTCTGCCCTGACCTTGCCAAAAGGGTGGCAGGATGGTGGATGTCCTTCTTCGTCCCGATTGCATCGGGACGAAGAACCCTTGGATGATACGCGACTTGCACAATCAATGGCTAGATAGGGTCTCCCGGCTAGCCAGCAGCCCTGGGACGCCAATTGGTGACCGCCGACAGCAGAGAGACTGACAGCACAAGTCCAGCACCGAAGATAAATGCCGCCTCTGTGCCAATTGAGTCGGCCAACACCCCTGCCAAAGCGGGCGCGAAGGCCGAGACCACAATCGCCGACCCGAATACCAGGGAAACGGTGGTGGCCTGTGCTCCCAACACAACCAGGTCCATTGCCGAGGCCAGGAGAATGGACATCAGTGGAAACAGAAAAGCTCCCATAACGAGCACCACCAACCCAAACATCCAGCCCGAAGGCGCGATGCTGAGTCCAATGAAGGAGAGTCCCAGTATCGCCAGACTCGGAACCAGGATCAGTTTGCGCCCCAGGCGGTCTGAGGCAAAGCCCATGAGCGGCTGTGACACAATCCCTCCGACCTGGGCCAGTGACAGGTAGAGACCGATGGTGACACTGGAGGCCCCCAGGTCTTCATCCAGATAGATGGGCAGGAAGGTCAGAACAGTGCTCTGTCCACCGGCAAACCCCGCTGCAAAGATGAGCACCAGCAGAAGCCTGCCGTTTCGGAGGAGGGCAGCCACGGAACCGAGGTATCCCGACACGCTTGACCCAGAGGAGTTGCCGGCTGGTATGGTTCGGAGGAAAGCCCAGATCATCAGCCCGAACACCAGACCCGGTATCACGCTCCCTTGAAGGACCAGACGCCAGCTGATGACTCCTAAAAGGGACCCCACCAGTATTGGCCCCAGGGTCTCTCCCATGCTGCCACCGGTGCCGTGAAGGGAGATTACAAACCCTCTGCGGGAAGCAAACTCTCTGGAAAGGGATGAGATGGCCGCGGGGTGCCAGAATGTGATGGCCACGTTGAACAGAGCAGCGGCCGTCACCGCCGTCCAGAAATTTATCGCCGCTCCCAGGGCCAACGCGAAAGAATCTCGGCGCGCCGTTTGGCGAACCGGTCGCCCACAAAGCCCGCTGGGACGTTGGCGAGCCCCCCCGCGATGCCGCGAAAAGCAGACAGGGTACCTACCTGGGTATTGCTAAGGCCGAGACCTGCCTTGATCTGCGGAAGCAGAATGAAGAAGGCGGCGTTAAACATGTGTTTCAGGCCATGCCCGGCTACCACCACCATCAGCAGAGTCAGGCGCTGCCTTTGAGTTATCCCTTGGGTTGAGAGGGCAGCCGTTTCTTTATCCTGCATCTACGCCCCTTTCCTGGGTGATAACTATATCTGGGATGATACCTCCAGACCTCCACCCCTTCGGCTTAGCTCAGGATAGGCTCCCAGACCCCCGCCCGAATCCCGACTTCTCGGGACTCCGGACTCCCCCAGGGTAAGATTTGGGGACGAGTTCAAGACAGACCGGGGGGGCCGCTACCGTGGCCCCCGGATCGCGCTCTGGGCTGCTCCTGGTCTACAGGGTCATGAGCCGGGCCATGCGCGCCTTGTGGTAGATGGCGCTGCCCAGGTAGTGCTCAAAGGTGCGGGAGCGCACAGTGTAGTGGGTGAGGCCGAACTCCAGGTCGACGCCGATGCCCGCATGAACGTCGTGAGAGGCGTCGCAGGCCCTGATGAACCCCACGCTGGCCGCCGCCTTGGCCATGGAGATTGCCACGGGGGCGTCCTTCTGGCCTTCGTCCAGCTTCCACAGAGCCTCAAAGGCCGCCCACTTGGCACCGTCTGCCTCCAGCAGGGCGTTGATGATGTGGTCCTGAACCCGCTGGAAGGTCCCGATGGGAACGCCAAAGGAGATGCGAGTGGTGCTGTAGTCCCTGGCCATCTCGTACGCCTTCTGGGCACCTGCGGCCATGTAGGCAGAGAGGACCGCGGTGGCCCTATCCATGGCTCGCTCAATGGCCGGCCAGGCCCCGCCAACAGGCCCCAGGACATTGGAGGCCGGCACCTGGACGTTGTCGAAGTTGACCTCGCACACCTTGTCCCCTATCCATCCGCTTTGCAGGCGAATGGAGACGCCCCGAGCGTTCGCCTCCACCAGGAAGAGGGAGATACCCTCCTCAGGGGAGGCCCCGTCCGAGGTCCGGGCGACCACCAGTATCTGATCGGCAACGTGGGCCCAGGGGATGAACAGCTTGGTGCCGTTAAGAACGTAGCTCCGGTTGCGAAGGACGGCCCGCATCTTGATGGCACCAGGGCCCCAGGCGTACTCCGGCTCCGTGAACGCGAAGGAGAAGATCTGCCGACCCTCGACGATGCCCGGCAGAAGGGCCTTCTTCTGAGCAGCGTTCCCGGCCTCAAGAATGGCGTGGGCGCAAAGCACCGCGGAGTCCAGATGGGGAGTGGAGCAGGCGTAGCGTCCCATCACCTCGTAGACCACGGCCAGGTCGGTAAAGGAGAGCCCCATCCCGCCGTACTCCTCCGGGATGACCATGCCCGCCCACCCCAGCTCGCACATCTTCTGCCACAGGTCCTGGTTGAATCCCGTGGGGCTCTGGTCAACCTCCAACACCCGCTGCTTGGGAAGCTCTGCCTCCATGACCTCGGTGGCCGAGTTTTTCAGCATGACCTGGGTTTCGGTGAGCGATAGATCCATAGCTACCTCCTCAGTGAGTATTTCCCCTTATCGGATTGCCCGCCCCGCGGGCTATGCAGCATCTGAACTGTCCTGGAAAGCACCCATGGGAAGGCCCTCGGGAGAGGGTGCTCCCCCTGCGGGACTCCAATGGCCCAGCCCCACATGCTTTGCTATGGCCGCCGCCTGGACCTCCGAGCCGCCGGTGGGGTTCTGCCGCGTCAGGCTCCGCCGCTGGTGACGCTCGAACCTCCCGTGGAAGGGAGAGCGGGGGTCTTCATGGTCCAGCAGGGCGTAGATGCCCATGACCTCCCGCACGATCTGGGAGAGACGCAGGGCAGCCCGCTTCTCCATCAGGGCCACCTGGGCGGTGTGATAGGTGAGCTGCTGTCCTGTGGCGGCCATCCAGGCGTTGCGCTTCCGCAGGATGCGTACCAGCTGGCTGTTGATGTGCGCCTCCATCAGGAGCTGCTGGAGGAAGGGCTCTTTGCTCAGGGTGACGCCGCCCAGGGTTGTCTCACGGGCGTACTGAAGGAGGTCGGCCACCTCCTCATCGTGGTCGGAGGGGTAGTCGATTTCAGGCCCGGCCAGCAGGGTGGCCTGCATCAGGGGCCAACCCTCATCGTCGTCCCCCAGGAGGCAGTGAGGGGGCACCCACACCTGCTTGAAGGTGACCCGGTGGTTCTCCTCCGGAGCCAGGGAGCCGGGGGTCTGGATGAGGATGCCCTCCAGGCCGGCGGGGAGCAGGAAGGTGGCGGTGGCCTGGGAGGAGGGCGCATCGGGGTCGGTGAGGGCGAGGGTCCACAAATAGTCGGGCCAGAGGCCCTGGCCGATGAACGTGCCCTCCCCGTTTAGGACGTAGTCGTCACCGTCCCGAAAGGCCTGGATTCCCAGGGAGGAGGTGTCCAGCTCAGCCCCAGGCTCCAGAGAGATGTGCCACAGGCTGGCCCCTCCTCCGGAGATAAGGGGCAGATACCTTCTCTTCTGCTCCTCGGTCCCCTGTTGAAGGAGGGCCGACCGAAGGGGAGAGGAACCGTCTTCCAGGAGCCACTGCAGCCCGCTCCTCCTCATCTCTTCCCGAAGGATAAGGGCCTGATCCGAAGTGAGCCCCCCGCCACCCCACTCCACCGGGTCCGTGGGAGCCAGCCAGCCCTTCTCCCCCAGCCTGCGCTGGAAGCTCTTGCACTGCTCCCACGTGGTGTGGTCCAGGCTACCCAGCTCCCCAGAGCGTTTCACTTCCTGGGGGAGATTGGCGCCCAGCCAACCCCTCACCTCTCGGCGGAACCGCTCCTGCTCCTGGGTGTAGTGGTACTCGAAGTCCACGCTCTTCCTCTCGTTACTGCCTGGCCCATCGCGGGCGCTTTGAAGCCGCCGCCCTAGCAGGGTGCGGAAAACCCTTTCGACCATCCCCCTGGCCCCCTTCCTGGCCAGGAAGGGGGAAGCAGGGCATGCCCTGCACCCACACTCAACTGTTGCTGCTCTGGTCTGACCATATTCTATGGTTCGTAAGGTGTGGGTCTGGGCCAAGCCCAGTCTGGGGGACACCCCCCTAGCTGCTGCCGTAGGTGGTGGCTGTGGAGGGGGTGGGGGCCGCCCTCTCCTGGGTCCGGCTGATGCCGATGCGCCGGGCCAGTATCACCTTGGCGATGTTGGTAGTGCCCGCGGCGTGGCGCTGACCAGCCGCATCACGCTGCCGGACCTCCTGCGCTCCGTTATGAGGAGCCCTGGGCTCCCTCGTGCCCAGCAATGCGTACATCCCCATGACCTCCCTCACCCGGATGGCGTTGCGCAGATCGGACAGCCTGTCATGCACGTTAGAGACGTTGCCCTCGCTCTGAATGTTCGCCCTGTTCTGGTACATCCAGTATGTGCGCTGGCCCAGGAGGCCGTTCACGTGGGACTCGATGCGGGCTTGCATGGCCGCCTGCTGCACCATGGGGTCGCTGCCCAGGGATTTCCCATCGCGCTTGGTCTCTTTTACGTAGTCCATCAGGTTATCCACGACTTCATCCCGTGGGAAGGCCCGGCCTCCGCCACCGTGCTCGAACTCCAGGTGAGTCGACAGGACCTGCCAGCCCTGGTGGTCACCGCCGATGAGGTGATCCCCCGGCACCCGCACGTTATCGAGGAAGATGCTCTGTTTCTTCCCACCGGGGTTGGAGCAGATCAGGTTCTGTGTCTGGAATGTGAGGCCGGGAGACGGAACTGGAATCGCGAAGTAGCCCAGGTTCCTGTGGCGAGGTGCCTCGGGGTCCGTCAGCATGGGGCCGAACATTATCTCGGGCAGGTGCTCGCCACCGATGAAGATGTTGCTGCCCGTGAGAAGCCAGTCATCGCCGTCCCGGACGGCCCGGCTCTGGTAGTCGGCCAGGTCAGCGCCACCATGGGGCTCGGTCAGCTTCTGGAAGGCGGCCATCTCACCCGTTAGCAAGGGTCTGAGAAACTTCTGCTTCTGCTCCTCAGTACCCCACACCATGAGGGCACTGGCTATCAATCCACCTCCTGTACCCCGCCGGGCTCGTGCCCGACTGAACTCCTCCTCGAGAATGGTCTCATGGTCCCCAGTCAGACCACCTCCGCCATACTCCTTGGGGAAGGTAGGAAACAACCATCCCTTCTTACCCAGCTCCTTGTGCTTCTCCCGCCAGAACCTGTGCATCTCGGCGGTGTAGTCCTTCTCGTCAACAGGACTCTTCATCTCCTCCGGGATGTTCTCCTTCAGCCAGGCCCTCACCTCACGACGGAACCGCTCCTGCTCCTCGCTGTAAGGCAATCTGAAGTCCATGTTCTTCCTCCTTTCCCTTGCCCCTTGCCGTCCCTGGCAGCCTCCTAGCTGCTGAAGGTGGTGGCCGTGGAGGGAGTGGGGGCCGCCCTCTCCTGGGTACGGCTGATGCCTATGCGCCGGGCCAGGATCACCTTGGAGATGTTGTTGCTGCCCCCGATGTGGTGCTGTCCGGCCTCCGCCCGCTGGCGGACCTCCTGAATCCCACCGTGGGGTGCCCTGGGATCGTAGGTGTCCAGCAGGGAGTACATCTCCATGACCTCCCGTGCCCTGATGATGTTGCGCAGGCCGGACAGCCTGCCATGGACGTTGGACACGTCGCTGGCCCCCTGCATATCCATCCGGTTATCGTACATCCAGTAGGTGCGCTGGCCCAGGAGGGCGTCCACGCGGGCTTCGATGTAGGCGTCCATGGTCACCTGCTGGAGCACCGGGTCGCTGCCCAGGGATTTCCCGTCACGCTTCGTATCTTTTACATACTCCATCAGGTTATCCACCACCGCATCCCGAGGGAAGAGCCGGCCTCGGCCACCGTGCTCCGCCTCCAGGTGAGTCCCCAGGACCTGCCACCCCTGGTGGTCGCCGCCGATGAGGTGATCCCCCGGCACCCGCACGTTGTCCATGAAGATGGCCCGCTTCTTGCGGCCGTACTCAAGGAGCTTCAGCACATTGATGGTCAGACCCGGGGAGGGAATGGGAATCACGAAATACCCCAGGTTTCGATGGCGCGGCGCATTGGGGTCCGTCAGCATGGGACCTATCATCATGTCCGCGTCCTCCTGGTCACCGATGAAGATGTTGCTGCCCGAGAGGAGCCAGTCGTCGCCGTCCCGGACGGCCCGGCTCTGGTAGTCGGCCAGGTCGGAGCCGGAGTGGGGCTCGGTGAGCTTCTGCCAGTTGACCTTCTCCCCTGTGAGAAGGGGTTTGAGAAACTTCTGCTTCTGCTCCTCGGTAGCCCACACCAGGAGAGTGGGAAAAGCCTGGCTGCTGCTGAAGCTCCCATGGGCCCGGGCCCGGGTGAACTCCTCCTGGATGATGATGGCTTGCTCCGCCGTCATGCCGCCACCGCCGTACTCCTTGGAGTAGGTGGGATACAGCCAGCCCTTCTTGCCCAGCTCCTTGTGCTTCTCCCGCCAGAACCAGTACATCTCGATGGTGAAGTCCCGGGGGTCGAGGGGGTTCTTCATCCCCTCCGGGATGTTCTGCTCCAGCCAGGACCTCACCTCCTTCCGGAACCGCTCCTGCTCCTCCGTGTACGTTTGGTGCAATGCGAAGTCCATGCTCTTTCTCCTTTCGTGCTACACCGAAAGCACGCCAATGCCCAGCGATTTGCTTTCCCTGGCATTACGCTGCCTTTATTGCTTTCCACCCTCCCCTTGTAGACGTTTTTCGACGCACGGGGCTGGCGATGAGCAGGGCGTCCAGCAGGGTGCTGAAAAACCCTTTCGACCATCCCCCTGTCCCCCTTCCTGGCCAGGAAGGGGGTGGAGATTGAATCTGGGGGACACCCCCATATCCTGATGCGACACTAACCCCACTCCTTCTAGGAACGTTACAACAACCATGATACGGCTTTGTCAAGAGGCTTATCTATAGTGCTGAAGGCTTATTGACAAACCCAGTGCATAAAACTATAATCTTACTGTACACAGGAGGCAAGGGAATCATGGACAAAGACTACTACGCCGTTCTGGGAACAGGCCGAGAGGCGTCGGCTAAAGAGATACGCCAGGCCTATCGCCGTCTGGCACGCCAGTACCACCCGGACGTAAACCCCGGGGATAAGGCCGCGGAGGCCAAGTTCAAGGAGATTAACGAGGCCCACGAGGTGCTGTCCGACCCGGAGAAGCGCAAGAAGTACGACCAGTTTGGAGAGAACTGGAGGCACGCCGGCCAGTTCTATCCAGGAGGGGCCGCCGCCCAAGGGCCCTTTGCGAGGAACTTCGGCTCCGGCCCCTCTGGACGAGGGGGTACCGGCTTCGAAGACCTCCTGGGAGAGTTCCTGGGGGGGCGCGGCTCCGGGCGCACCGCCACCGGCTCCCGCCGAAGGGTGCAACTGGAGCAAGAGGTGGAGGTGAGCCTCGAAGAGGCCCTCAGGGGCACCACCCGGGTGCTTCAAATAGTGGACGGCCCAAGGGGAGGAAGCCGACGCCTGGAGGTCAAGATACCCCCTGGAGTGGATAGCGGCTCCCGCGTCCGGGTGCGGGCCGACGGGACCAGCCCGGGGGAAGAGCTGTACCTGGTCGTGTCCGTAACGCCCGATGACAGGTTCGAGAGGCGGGGCGACGACCTGTATGCCGCCGTGGAGGTTCCCCTGGTGGACGCCGTGCTGGGCGGAGAGGTTGAGGTGTCCACCCTCACGGAGAAGGTTGCCCTGAAAATACCTCCGGAAACCCAGAACGGACGCTCCTTCCGCCTCTCCGGGAAAGGGATGCCCCGTCTGGGCTCGCCTGAGACCCGGGGCAGCCTGTACGTGAAGATTCAAGTACGCATACCATCCCCTCTGACAGGGCGAGAGAGGGAGCTGTTCCAAGAGCTGAAAACCCTTCAGGGCCAGCGGAAGGAGTGACGCCGTGACCGAACACCGAGATCAGCCGTGGGGCGATGAGGAGCCGTGCTATGTGATAAGCGTGGCTGCTCGAATGATACGGGTCCACTCCCAGACCCTGAGGTACTACGAGCGGGAGGGCCTCCTTGAGCCCGCCCGCTCCAAGGGAAACATACGCCTCTACTCCCAACGGGACATCGAGAGGCTGCGCCATATCAAGACCCTCATGGACGACCTGGGGCTAAACCTGGCCGGGGTGCAGGTGGTGCTCCAGATGATGAACCGCATGGCCCAAATGGAGCATGAGATAGAGCAGCTCGCGCAGCAGCTGGAACAGCTGCAATCCCAGGGAAAGGAAGGAGCTTCCGCAGACCCCCACTAGCAGAATGATGAAAAGGGGGAGTGCAGGGGGGCTTGGCCCAGACCCACACCTTACGAACCGTAGAACATGATCAGACCAGTACAGCAGCAGTTGAGTGTGGGTGCAGGGCACGCCCTGCTCGAAGGGGTTTTTCAACACCCTGCCAGAGCGAATACCAGCCCAAATCGCAGGAGGACAAACCATGGTGCTAAGACCGGATAACTTCACAGAGCAGGGCCAGGAGGTGCTGGGAACATCCCAGGAGATTGTACGCCGGTACCGCCATAGCCAGTGGGACGTGGAGCACATTCTCCTGGCTCTCCTGGAGCTGGAAAAGGGAGTGCCGGCGGAGGTCCTTCGGCAGCTGAAAGTGCCCCTGGAAGCGATGAGGGGGCAGGTGGAGAAGGCGCTGGAGCGGACTCCCAAGACAGCCCACGAGACTCCTCAGATTTACATCACCCCCAGGGCCACGCGGCTCCTGGAGAACGCCAAGGCCGAGGCCGATCGGCTCAAGGACGAGTTCATCGGCGCCGAGCACCTGCTCATCGCCGCTACCCTGGAGCGCCAGGGAGACACCTTCCGGATCCTCCAGGAGTTCGGAGTGGACCAGGAGAGGGTGTATAAAGCCCTGGCAGAGATACGGGGCGGACACCGGGTCACCGACCCCAGGGCAGAGAGCAAGTACCGCTCCCTGGAGAAGTACAGCATTGACCTGACGGCCCTGGCCCGGGAGAGCAAGTTGGACCCCGTGATAGGTCGGGATGAGGAGGTGAGAAGGGTCATGCAAACCCTCACCCGGCGCACCAAGAACAACCCGGTCATCATCGGGGAGGCGGGAGTGGGCAAGACGGCCATCGCCGAGGGGCTGGCCCAGCGCATCGTCTCGGGAGACGTGCCCCAGGTGCTCAAGAACCGGCGAGTGCTGGCCCTGGACATGGGGGCATTGGTGGCGGGAAGCAAGTTCAGGGGGGAGTTCGAGGAGCGCCTCAAGAGCGTCATGGACGAGGTCAAACAGGCCCAGGGAGAGGTGATCCTCTTCATAGACGAGATCCACACCGTGGTGGGGGCGGGAGCGGCGGAGGGGGCCATCGACGCCAGCAACATGCTGAAGCCGGCCCTGTCCCGGGGCGAGCTTCAGTGTATCGGGGCCACCACCGTGGACGAGTACCGCAAGCACATCGAGAAGGACTCCGCCCTGGAGAGGCGGTTCCAGCCCATCTACATCGAGGAGCCCGATGTGGATACGGCCATAGAGATGCTGCGGGGGCTTGCCCCCCGCTACGAGGCCCACCACAAGGTGAAGATAGAGGAGTCAGCCCTGGTGGCCGCGGTGAAGCTGAGCCACCGATACATCACCGACCGCCACCTGCCAGACAAGGCCGTGGACCTCATAGATGAGGCCGCCAGCAAACTGAGAATAGACGCCGAGAGTCTGCCCAGGGAGTTGAAGGAGAAGGAGGGCCTCATCCAGCAACTCCAGAACCAGGAGGAGGCCGCCTCCCAGCGGGCGGACTATCCGGGGGCTGCGAAGCTCCGGACAGAGCGCCTCCGCCTGGAAGGCGAGTACAGCTCCGCCCGAGACCAGTGGTTCCGAGAGCACAAGATGGACATGGTGGTGGACGAAAAGGACATCGCCCAGCTCATCGGCAAGTGGACGGGTATCCCCGTGAGCAGGCTGCTGGAGGGGGAGGGGGAGAAGCTACTGCACATGGAGGAGCGCCTCCACCGCCGGGTCATAGGGCAGAACCCCGCCATCCGGGTGGTCTCCGAGGCCATCCGACGCTCCCGGGCAGGGCTAAAGGACCCCAGGCGACCCATCGGAAGCTTCATCTTCCTGGGCCCCACGGGTGTGGGCAAAACGGAGTTGGCACGCGCCCTGGCCCAGATGCTCTTCGACAACGAGGAGAACATGGTGCGCATCGACATGTCGGAGTACATGGAAAAGCACACGGTGTCCCGCCTCATCGGGTCACCTCCGGGTTACGTTGGCTACGACGAAGGGGGCCAGCTTACCGAGGCGGTGCGTAGGCGACCCTTCCGGGTGATCCTCTTCGACGAGATAGAGAAGGCCCATCCCGACGTGTTCAACATCCTCCTCCAGATTCTGGAGGACGGCCGCCTCACCGACGGCCACGGCCGCACCGTGGACTTCCGTAACACCCTGGTCATCATGACCAGCAACCTGGGCACCGGAGAGGTGGGCCGGCAGGGATTGGGGTTCCGCCGGGACGGGGAGTCCACCACGGAGAGGGAGCGGATGCGGGCCTCTATAGAGGAGGCCCTCAAGAAGACCTTCCGTCCAGAGCTGCTCAACCGCATCGATGACATCATCATCTTCGACCCCCTGAGCCAGGAGGAGATCAAACAAATAGTGGTCCTGATGGTGGAAGAGGTGCAGCAGCGCCTGGAGGAGCTGCGCATCTCTATAGAGATGTCGGAGGAGGCCAAAGGGTGGCTGGCGAAGGAGGGATTCGATCCGGTATTCGGGGCCAGGCCCCTCCGGCGGGCGGTGCAGCGGTACGTGGAGAACCCCCTCTCCAACCGTATACTATCGGGGGAGTTCCAGGAGGGCGACCAGGTCCGGGTAGAGGCAACCCCTGAAGGACTCACCTTCGCTCGGGTAGAAGTGACCACGGGAGCTCCTGTATAATCAGCCAGGGGGTATGTGGCAGAACACCGATATCTAACCGTAGGTGGAGTACACACCCACTATGTGGCAGCAGGGAAGGGACCACCCCTTCTGCTGCTCCATGGCCTGGGCGCAAGCTCCGTGGCCTGGTCTGCAAACATAGCGCCCCTCTCCCAGCGCTATTCCGTCTACGCCCTGGACATCCCCGGCCACGGCGACTCGGACAAGCCGGACATCGACTATCAGGTGCCCGCGGGGGCCCGCTTTATCCGGGCGTTCATGCATGTCCTGGGGATAAATCGGGCCTCCCTGGCAGGCAACTCCATGGGAGGGATGCTGGCCTTGAGGACGGCCCTGGAGTTCCCACACCTGGTAGAAAAGCTGGTGCTGGTAGATGCCGCGGGACTGGGCAGGGAGCTGGGCTGGTCCGTGCGCCTTTTGAGCCTGCCCCTGGCGGGGGAGATTCTGGAAGACACCTCTCTTCGGGGAACTGGAGCCATGCTCAGGCGCATCTTCTACGACCGCAGCTTCGTCCAGGAGGGCCTTCTACAGGAGTTGCACAGGACAAGGAGAATGCCGGGGGCCAAAGAGGCGGTGCTAAAGACCGTCCGAGGAGCTGTCAGCTTGAGGGGGCTTCGCAAAGAGTGGGTAATGGTGGAGGCCCTGAAATCCCTTGACGCCCCTGTGCTCATAGTCTGGGGTGCCCAGGACAGGATAGTTCCCGTTCGCCACGCTCACAATGCCGCAAGGCTAGCGCCAGATGTGAGGCTCTGCATCTTTGATGGATGCGGCCACTGGCCCCAGATGGAGAAGAGCTCCCAGTTCAACCAGGTAGTCCTGGAATTCCTCAGCGGCGAATAGGCCCTCCCCCAGAAGGAGTCCTAGTGGACGCAGGACAGGGAGAAGAAGCGCAGGCAAAGAGGCCCCGGCACGGCGAGGGGCTGCTGAGAGCCCTGGCCCTGGTGCTGGTGGTCACGTTAGTCGTTGCCATCTTCCTCTTGAGAGACCGACTCCCGGACATCCGCTCCGTGGGATACCTGGGCGTCCTGGTTCTCGGCTTCGTCGGCAGCGCCTCCATTTTGGTTCCCATACCGTCCATAGCGGCGACATGCGCCGGCCCCGGCCTGTTAAAGCTCCTCCCCCTGGGAGTGGCCCTATTGGCCTCCGTAGGGGAATCCCTGGGAGAGCTATCCGGCTACCTGATAGGGTTCAGCGGCAGGGGTATGGCAGAGAACCGCCGCTTTTACCCTCGCATAGAGCGCTGGATGGCGCGCCGAGGGGGACTTATTCTCTTCTTCGTGTCTGCCATCCCCAACCCCCTCTTCGACCTGGCGGGAATCGCCGCGGGGACCCTGCGGTATCCGGTGTGGCGTTTTCTGCTGGCGGTGTGGAGTGGGAAGCTTCTAAAGTCCCTGGCCATCGCCTACGCCTGTTTCTACGGCTTCCAGGGCGCCCTGAGGCTCTTCGGGCTGGACTAGCACTCCTGTCTCGGAAATACGTTGAAAAATTGTCATTGCGAGGAGGTGGTAGCCGACGAAGCAATCTGGAGGAGGGGTGACCCCACCGCCAGATTGCCACGGCCCTCCTTCGTCGGGCCTCGCAATGACATATGTGCTACGAACTTCAGGGACACCATACTAGAAGCTATTCCAAAATTCACTTCTCACCCCCGCCTGAAGGCGGGGGCATCATGCCGCCCCCTTCATGGGGCGGTGTCTGGTAGGATTTTGGAACAGTCTCTAGTTCTTTCTGGTGAAAAAGCGCGACCGAAAAATCGCTCCGGAGGTGACAATGCTCATCTTGAAATCGGTGGCTCTCTTCGTGGCGGCAGGCCTGGCAGAGATAGGGGGTGGCTACCTGGTGTCCCGACTTTTCAGTCAGCCCACTTTGGAAGGGTCTACGCTGCCTATGGCGGCGTGTTTGTCGTCATGGCTCTGCTCTGGAGTTGGCTTGTGGACAAGCGCCCCCCTGATCAGTACGACATGCTAGGAGCCGTCGTGGTGATAGTGGGCGTGGGCATCATCATGTATTGGCCCAGAGGGTGAAGAAACCTACCGGCCTACGGATACAACTTCAAAAGCCGCCGGTGTAGATGGGAAAAGCCCAGGCCCTTCAGCTACAGCCTGCTGGGTGTTCGCCCTGACATCTCATATATGGCAGCCACGGCCATATCTTCGTCCTCTCAGCGGAGGGTTATACGACGAAGGGCCTCGATGTCGACGGCGGAGAGGCTCGGGCGCTTTACGTCGGCGTGGCCGAACCCGTGGTCATTCAGGGAGGATATCCAGAACAGCGACCTTTGAACAAAAGACCGCTTCATGTTTGATGTACCCATGGTTATATTGTACAACAACCATGCGGCTCTTCGACAGATACACTACCTGGTGGCGGCCCCTGCCTTACAGTATGGGCTTCAGGATGATGGTCTCCTCCCGATCGGGGCCGGTGGAGACCATGCTCAAGGGGCAGCCCAGGAGCTCCTCGATGCGCCTCACGAAGTTCACCGCCCCCTGGGGCAGCTCGGAGATGTGGCGGGCGCCGGCAGTGGGCCTGTCCCACCCAGGGAACTCCTCGTAAACGGGCTCACACGCCTCCAACGCGGAGGCGCTGCCCGGAAAGCAGTCTGTTACCTTGCCATTCAGGCGATAGGCCACGCATATCTTGAGGGGTGAGAAGCCATCCAAAACGTCTAAACGGGTGAGGACCGCAGAGGTCATGCCGTTCAGAGTGGCGGAGTACCGGGCTGCCACGGCGTCGAACCAGCCGCACCGTCTGGGTCTTCCGGTGGTGGTGCCGTACTCCCAGGCCCGCTCGCGAATCGCCTCCCCTATCTCGTCCTTCAGCTCCGTGGGGAGGGCGCCCGATCCCACCCGGGTGGTGTAAGCCTTGTAAATGCCTATCACCTCCTGGATGTGTTTGGGGCTGATGCCCAGGCCGGTGCAGGCCCCACCTATGGTGGAAGAGGAGGAGGTGACGTAGGGATAGGTGCCGTGATCCAGGTCCAGCATGCTGCCCTGAGCCCCCTCCAGGAGAAGGCGCTGCTTCTTTGCCAGGGCCTCCTGCAGCACCGGCCCCGCGGGTCTGATGAAGGATTCGAGACTCCTTCCCCACTCGCGGCACCTCTCGTAGAGCTCCTCCAGGGAGAAGGGCGCTCCTCCGTAGAGCCTGGTGATAAGGGTGTTCTTCTGCTCCAGAATGAAACCGAGACTCGACAGAAGGCCCTTCTCGTCCAGGAGGTCGCCCATCCTGATGCCGACCCGAGCGGCCTTGTCCATATAGGCGGGGCCGATGCCCTTTCCCGTGGTGCCGATAGCCCCCTCACCGCGGGCCTGCTCTTCCAGATGGTCGAGGGCCACATGGTAGGGCATAATCACATGGGCCCTATCGCTGACCAGGAGGCGGCTCATATCTACGGATTGGGCCTGGAGCCCAGATATCTCCTCCAAGAGGGCGTCCGGGTCTACCACCACGCCATTGCCTATGATACCGGTGACATGGGGCCAGAGCACCCCCGACGGGATGAGGTGAAACTTGAACTCCCCCCTATCGGTGACGACGGTGTGACCGGCGTTGTTGCCCCCGGAGAAACGGGCCACAATGTGGGCTCCCTCGGAGAGGAAATCCACCACCTTCCCCTTACCCTCATCTCCCCACTGGCCCCCGATAATGGCGTATGCAGGCATCCTTCGCCTTTCCTGTATCCTAAGCTGCACTCAGACGTGGAGAGTATACCAGACAGCAAGGTGTTTGGAAAGAAGGTGCACTCGTCCAGATGATCAGTGACACTTGGACTCCTTTCTTTGGTGTTGCCACTGAGGGACGAATTGGTGTGGGGTGAGGTAGGCCAGGGCCTGGTGAGGT
>JACVQK010000030.1 GCA_015661155.1 Dehalococcoidia bacterium
ACGTACAACACTGTGCGTCCCCATATGGGCATCAATATGCTAACTCCAAAGAAGGCCATCAACCTGTACCATAAGTCCTGAGAGATTAAGAAACCCTTGACATTTCGGAGCGAAAAGAGTTTAATGGGGCTTGAACTGACGATCATCCGGGGCGTAGCCTCGGAGGGAGCGCGTAAACAGGGTGAGTATCCATTGGCGCTGTACCCTTTGCGGACAGTGTTGTAGGAGTTACACTCCTTTCCTGCTTCCTGGGGACGTAAAGCGCCTTCAAGAATCTCTCCGTCGTCCCGTGTCTACCTTCCTCGCGTTCTACCGGGCCCCGGACTTCGACCAGACCCTGAGGGATGATCAGAACGGGCAGTACTTTTTCCGAGCCAAGGGTGGCCCCTTTGCCGTGTGCCTGCCCAGGGTAGAATTGCCTGATGGCGACCCAGGGTGTGTTTTCCTCGAAGGTAACTTATGCTCCGTTCACCTTTATAGACCTCTGGTCTGTCACCAATACCCATTTCAACCCAAGGACCCTCTTGATACAGAGGGTCCTTTCCAATTGAAAGACGACCCCTGTTTTGGCAAGCATGCTGTCGACGAAACCGTGGACGAGAGACCGGCGCGCCAGAACTTCCGGCTCCTTCAAGAGCAGCAAGATGAGTACCTGGAAAGGGTCCGAGAGTGGAACGCCGATCCCTCGTCGGACGTGAAAACCATCGAAAATTTCCTATCTTTTGTTGGGCTCCAATGGGGCTGAAACTCACGAAAGGAGGGCAACTGATGGCAAGACCTGGCGCTCCCAAGCCCGGTGCTCCCAAGCCTGGCGCTCCCAAGCCTGGCGCTCCCAAGCGGTAACCACTGCTGGGATCCGATGCTGCTAATGCTTACGAAAGGAGACAACTAAATGGCACGACCTGGCGCTCCCAAGCCCGGTGCTCCCAAGCCTGGCGCTCCCAAGCCCGGCGCCCCCAAGCGGTAACTACAGTCAATGCCTGTAGGACAAGGCCCTCGCGGTCAAACGCGAGGGCCTTGTTGTTTGTCATCCTGCGCCTGTACAATCCGGTGTGGCTGGTCAAGGAGTCCGGATTGAGCTACCGTGGGCATGGAGTAGTAATAACGCCTGTACCCACAAAGAGGTGTCCGGATGATGTATAAAGCAACGGGTCTCTGGAGCTTCGCCGCGGCGGCGGTCGCCATCGCCCTTTTCTTGGCCGCGTGCAAGGCAGCCACGCCCACCGCCACCCCTTACCCCACGTACACCCCTTACCCCACCTACACCCCCCTTCCCACACCCACCTCCACCCCCACTCCCGAACCAACACCCACGCATACCCCTACTCCAACTCCCACCCCCGTACCCCTGACCGCCGCTCAGGTACTGGCCATGACCCGGGAGCAAATGGAGGGAGTGGCAACCCTTCGGGTGGAGATGAGCGGGAGTGCCGAGCAGGGGGACGTGTCGTTCCCCTTCACCCTGGAGGCCGCCATGGACCTCCCCGACAAGGCCCACGGGATCGCCGAGGCCGGCGGTGGACAGAACGAGTTCCTGCGCCTGGAAGGGAGGGACTACTGGGCCACCTACGGCTACGGCTTTGAAGAGGACTATTACAACGAGTCCCCCTCCGCCTTCCTGGACATCCTGGAACCCCTCCTGGAGCCAGGTACTGAGGAGCCCTTCACCGACCTGGAGCGCCAGCCCGACGAGACCATCGATGGACAGGCTTTCCACCACATCACCTTCCGGGTGGATATGCGGGAGTTCATGGAGGGCCTCACCCAAGAAGACCTGTCGGGAGTGGAGATACGGGGACGGGGCGAGCTTCTCATCGACCGGGAGAGCCTGCTGCCCCACCGATTCACCGTGAGCTGCAAGAGCTGCTTCTTCACCCTTGAGTCAGGCATGGACCTGGTGATGGAGTTCACCCTGTCGGGGTTCAACCAGCCGGTGCACATCCCCAGCCCGACGGACGGTCCCTCCCTCCTCTCCGACCCTTGCGCCTCCTCCGCTGCCGGGCTAACGGAGCCGGGCACCTCGCCCAAGACCGCTCTCCCCGTCGCGGTAGGAGCCACGGCCTCCGGCGACATCCCTCCTGGCCTATGCCTCCACTTCTTCTCCTTTCAGGCCCAGGCGGGGCAAACATACCTCATGGAGACCCGATCGCTCACCCTCGTTGACCCCGAGCTCTACCTGTACGACACCGACGGGGCGACGGAGCTGGCCTACAACGACGATTATCTCGGCTACGACTCCCGCATCGTCTGGAGAGCGCCCGTGGGCGGGACCTACTATGTGGCCGCGGCAGACATCGATGAGAGCGGCGGTACCTACCGCCTCACCATCCGGCTGGCCCAGCCGGGGGAGTAAGCGCCTATCGCCACACCCACGCCCCAGTCCCGCTCACCCTGAGCCTGTCGAAGGGCGAGCCGCTTGTGGTTCGACAAGCTCACCATGAGCGGCTTTTCATACCGCGCTTTTTCGCAAGGAGGTACCAGGGCGCCGAAAAACCCCTTCGACCATCCCCCTTACCCCCTTCCTGGCCAGGAAGGGGGAGGAATTTGAATCTGGGGGACACCCCCAGACCCCCGCCAGAAGGGGCGTTGCCCCTCTGGACTCCCCTTTTCCATCAGCCTGCTTTAAGGGTGCAGGGCCTGCTCCATCGCCGCCTTCTCCACCTCCTCCATAAGGGCCGAGAGCATCTCCGACTCCTCCACCACCCGCGCCCTCTGACCCTTGCGGAAGATGACGGCGCGGCCCACCCCCGCGGCGATGCCCACATCGGCGTCCTTGGCCTCCCCCGGCCCGTTCACCTCGCACCCCATCACCGCCACCCGGATGTTGTAGCGCTTCTCCCGCAGCAGCGCGTCCACGGCGTTGGCCAGCTTCACGATGTCCACGTCCGCCCGGCCGCAGGAGGGGCAGGCGATGAGGGTGACGCCCCTCTGCCTCAGGTTCAGGGACTTGAGAATCTCGTACCCCGCCGCTATCTCCTCCCTGGAGTCCCCGCTAAGAGACACCCGAAGGGTATCCCCTATGCCCTCGTAGAGGAGATAGCCCAGCCCCACGGCGCTGCGGATGGAGCCCGCCTTCACCGTCCCGGCCTCGGTGATGCCCAGGTGCAGGGGATAGGGCACCAGGTCGGCCAACTGACGGTATGCCTCCACCGTGGTGGGGACGTCAAAGGCCTTCAGCGATATCTTGATAAGATCGAAGTCCATGTCCTCCAGGATGCCTATCTCCCACAGGGCCGTGGCCACCATGTGATCCACCGCGGAGAGCTGGCCCTCCACGGCCTCCCCCGCCTTGGCCAGCTTGTCCACGCCGTCCGCATGGCGGTGCAATCCCCCGAACTTCCCTATCTGACCCACCGGCGGCAGACTGCCAAAGTTCACCCCAATGCGTATGGGTATCTGCCTCTCTTTGGCCGCCCGCACCACCACCTCCACCTTCTCCCTGTCCCGGATGTTGCCCGGATTGAGACGCAGCCCATCCACCCCCGCCGCGATGGCCTCCAGGGCAAGCTGATAGTGAAAGTGGATATCCGCAATGAGGGGTATCTTTACCTGCTTCTTGATCTCTCGCAGCGCCCTGGCCGCCTCCCCATCGGGGACTGCCGACCTTATGATGTCGCATCCCACCTCCTCCAGCTCCCGTATCTGCCGCACCGTCGCCTTCACGTCCCGGGTGTCCGTCTTGGTCATGGACTGGACTGTTATGGGGGCGTCGCCGCCCACGGTGACATCTCCCACCTGGATGGCCTTGGAAGCCCGACGAGGTGTCATGGAATCAGGCTCTCCCCTCTGAAGATACGCTGTATATCATAGAAGCTGATTACAACAATCAGGGTTATCAGCAGCACAAAGCCCACCATGTGCACAAATCCCTCCTTCTCCGGCGGGATTCGCTTCCCACGGCGTACCCACTCCAGCACCACAAAAACCAAACGGCCACCGTCCAACGCCGGGATGGGCAGGATGTTCATGATGGCCAGGTTGATGCTCAGCAGAGCGGTGAACTCCAGCAGGGGCATGATCCCCACCCTGGCCACCTCCCCGGTCATCTGGGCTATCCCAATGGGCCCTGTCATCGCGGGGCTGATTGCCCCCACGATCCACCCGGTGATCTCGTTCTTCGCCAGGACCAGGACCTCCCCCACGCGCCATGCGCCCCTGGGGATGGCTTTCCAGAAGGGGAGACTGCGGGTCACCAGCCGGGGGTTCACCGTCTCTATGCGGATTCCCGCGGCCCCCTGGCCCTCGGGGGGCTTGAGGCGCGGCACCAGGCTCACCCTCTCTTGAATGGAGCCTCGCTGAATCAGCCAGTTGGACTCTGCGTTCAGGCGAAGCCGTAGGTAAAAGCCGACCTCGCTGCTGTTGTCCAGGGTATGCCCATCTATCTTCAGGATGGTGTCGCCCGGCACAATGCCAGCCCTGGCTGCCGGGGAGTCAGGGACAACCTCCCGAACCACCACCTCTCCCACTACGGTCTGCTGGGGAACCATGAACAGCGCCGAGAAGATCACCACCGGCAACAGTGCGTTCATAAAGGCCCCAGCGCTCAGCACAATGAGCCGCGTCCCCACCCCCTTGCTGGCCAGGCTATCGGGCTGGGTGGGATCCTCCTCCCCCAGCAGCTTCACAAACCCTCCCAGGGGCAGCAGGTTGAGGGAGTAGATGGTCTCTCCTCTCTTGATGGAGAGCAGGCGGGGAGGGTAGCCCAGGCCAAACTCCATGACCCGGATGCCAAAGAACCTGGCCGTGACAAAGTGCCCCAGCTCATGCACCAGGATGAGGAGTACCAGAACGGATGCGAAGGAGAGTGCCGTAAGCATAGTAGTAGGGGGCTAGCGCGCCCAGGCGTAGGCCATCCTCCGGGCCCAGGCGTCGGCCTCCAGGATGTCCTCCAGGCTGGGAGTCGACACGGAATGATGTTCCGAGAGGACATCCCCCACCAGGTCGGGAATCTCCGTAAACCCGATAGCGCCCGCCAGGAACAGCTCCACCGCCACCTCGTCCGCGGCGCTGAGCACCGCCGGGTACGTCATCCCTTTCTTGCCAGCCTCCAGGGCCAGCCCGAAGCATGGATACCTGTCCACCTCCAGGGCCTCAAAGGTCAGGGCGCCGATCTCCACGGGGTCAAGCCTGGGCAGCGCCCCGTTACGTGGCCGTTGAGGGTAGAAGAGGGCGTACTGAATGGGCAGGCGCATGTCGGGAGGGCTCATTTGGGCCTTCACCGAGCCATCGGCGAACTCCACCATGGCGTGGATGACGCTCTGGGGGTGGATCACCACCTCGATCTTCTCCCACGGCAGGTCGAAGAGCCAGTGGGCCTCAATGACCTCGAAACCCTTGTTCATAAGGGTGGCGGAGTCGACGGTTATCTTCTTGCCCATGCGCCAGGTGGGGTGCCGCAACGCCTCCTCCGGCGTGACCGACGCCAGCTCACCCCGGGGCCGCTGCCGGAAAGGCCCCCCAGAGGCCGTTATCACCACCCTGGACACATCCCTCTCCTCGCCCCTCAGGCACTGCCAGATGGCGCTGGGCTCGCTGTCCACCGGCAGTATGTCCACACCCCAGCGCCTGGCCTCTGCCATGATCAACTCCCCCGCCATGACCAGCGGCTCCTTGTTAGCCAGGGCAACGGTCTTGCCGTGGCCCAGGGCTGCCATAATAGGCCCCAGGCCCGCGCTGCCAACGCTGGCCGCCATCACCAGGTTCACATCAGGATGGCACGCCACCTCTTCGGGGGTTGTCACGTGGCATCCGGGAGGCAACCAGGAGGCTCCCATCTCTCCGGGGGAGTGACAGGAGACCACCCTGGCCTTGAACTCCTGTGCCTGGCGCGCCAGAAGCTCGTGGTTGTGCCCAGCCGCCAGCCCCACCACGGAGAGCTTCCCGGGAAAGGAGCGCACCACCTCCAGCGTCTGCCCCCCGATAGACCCCGTGGAGCCCAGGATGGCCAAGCCCCTTACCTTACCGTCCATACGTAGAAATAGTACACCACCACCAGGGCGAAGACAACGCTGTCCAGTCGGTCCAGAATGCCGCCGTGGCCTGGTATGAGCTTTCCAGCATCCTTCACCCCCGATGCCCGCTTGAGCTTCGACTCCACCAGGTCTCCCACCTGGGAGAAGACCCCTATGAGCACCCCCAGAGCAATCCTCTCCCACAGGGAGAGGGGCATCTCCCACCAGGAGGCCAGGGCGACGGTAATCCCCACTCCCATCACAAACCCGCCTATGGCCCCCTCCCAGGTCTTACCGGGGCTGACGGTGGGGGCCAGGGGTCTCTTGCCCCAGGCCCTGCCCGTGAAGAAGGCCCCCGTATCCGTGGCGAAGGTCCCCAGGAGCGCCACCAGGACCCACTCAAGCCCCCTGGCTTCTTGCCTGAGCACCAGGGCCAGGGAGAGGGCCCATCCGATGTAGCAGGCCCCGGCCGCGGTGTAGCCCCAGTCCACCAGGGAACCCTTCAGGTCGCGGCGCTCCACGGCGCTCTTCGCCAGCAGGGGCACACCTACCAGGCGACTCAGCTGGTGCCAGGAGAGGGTTGCACCAGCACCGCCCAGGAGCACCCACGGGGTCAGCCAGCCACCCTGGTGGCCGCTAAAGATGAGAAGCAGGGCCCACGTGCCGCCCAGAAGAACCGCTGGCCGGGCGTCCCCTCGCTCCACCATGCGGTAGAACTCCAGCACCCCCAGCACTGCCGCGGCCGCTGCCAAAAGGGAGAGCCAGGGGAGGCCGGCCCAGACGGCTCCCATCACCAGGGGAACCCCAACCATGGCGCTGATAACCCTTGCAATCATTAGACTGGGCTTAGCCCAGACCCACATCTCACAGACCCTGAATTCAACTTGTCTATGAATGCCTCTGAGAAGTATGGGTGCAGGGCTCGCCCTGCCTTCCCCCTCTCCCTGGGCAAGGAAGAGGAGGATACAGGGGGTGAGGGTTTTGGGGATAGCTTCCAGTCATCTAAGCCTCCACCTTACCGAAGCGGCGGCGGCGCTGGCCGTAGGCCATCAAGGCCTTCCTTACCTCCTCATGGTCGAAGTCGGGCCAGAGGACGGGGGTGCAGTAATACTCGCTGTAGGCCGATTGCCACAGGAGGAAGTTGCTCAGCCTCATCTCCCCCGCTGTGCGAACTATCAGGTCCGGGTCCGGCATACCGGCGGTGTACAGGCGGCTGCTCAGAGTGGCCTCGTCTATCCCCTCAGGGGGTATCCCATCCCGCACGACGCGCCGTATGGCCTCCAGTATCTCCGCTCTGCCCCCGTAATCGAAGGCCACGTTCACAGTGATGCCCTGGTTATCCATGGTCAGCTCTATGGCCTGGCTCATGGCCCGCTGAAGCTCCGGAGGGAGCCGGTCCAACCTCCCCAGATGCCGCAGCCTGGCCCCCCGCTCATGGAGGGCCTTTGTCTCCCGGCGGATGACCCCCCCCAGGATGTCCATCAGGCCATTCACCTCCTCATCGGGACGGTCCCAGTTCTCCGTGGAGAAGGCGTACAGGGTCAGGTGTTTCACACCGAAGCTCGCGAAGGCCTCGATAACCCGGCGGATGTTCTCCGTTCCCGCCCGGTGGCCGGCCAGCCGGGGCAGCCTCCTCTCCCTGGCCCACCGGCCGTTGCCGTCCATGATCACGGCCACGTGGATGGGCAGGGCAAGCCCTGCACCCCCACTCAACTGCTGCTGCTCTGGTCTGACCATGTTCTACGGTTCGTGAGGTGTGGGCCTGGGGCAGGGCGAGCCCTGCACCCACACTCTTCAGAGGCACTCATGGGCAGGCTGAATTCAGGGTTTGCGAGATGTGGGTCTGGGCCAAGCCCAGTTTTCAGCAACCTGCTAGACCTCCAGAACCTCCCGCTCCTTCCCCGCGGCCAGGGCGTCCATCTGAGCGATGTAGAGCTCCGTCATCTTTTGCAACTGCTCCTGGGCCCGCTTGGCTTCGTCCTGGGAGATGTCCTTGTTTTTCTCCATGCTCCTGAGCTGCTCCAGGACGTCCCGCCGGATGTTCCTCACTTCCACACGGGCCTCCTCCACCTTCTTGTGAACCTGGCGCACCAACTCCCTGCGCCGCTCCTCCGTCAGCTGAGGAAGAGCCAGGCGTATCACTATCCCGTCGCTTATGGGATTGAGCCCCAGCCCGGATTTGAGGATGGCCTTCTCAACCGCGGGCAGGCTCTGCCGATCCCAGGGCTGCACCACCAGGAGACGCGCCTCTGGAGTGGTGATGGAGGCCAACTGGTTCAAGGGGGTGGCCGTCCCGTAGTAGTCCACCATGACGCCCTCCACCAGGGCCGGATTGGCCCTTCCGGCCCTGATGGTTCCCAGCTCCCTTGTCAGGGCCTCTACCGCCCTCCTCTTCCTCCTGTCCCCATCTTCCAAGGAGTCCTTGAGTGTGACCATGGAGTGCTCCATCCCGGGAGGCTACTGCTGCTTGATTGTGTGAATCCGCGTCCCGATGCGCCGGGACAAGGGGTCTTACCCTAACCCAAGAGGTAACGCCCGCTTCTGTAGAGAGAGGGCAGGGTGTCCATCCTCCTCACTCCCCCAGGGCAAACCTCTCAAACCGCCGCACACGAACGTTCTCCCCCATTCGTCCTACCAGTTCGGAGACCAGCTCTCTCACAGTCCTCGACTGGTCCTTGATGAAGGGCTGCTCCAGCAGGCAGACCTCTTCGGGGTTAACGGTATGGCCCGGAGGGACATCTCCGCTATCCACGTAGCGAGGAGCCATGGCCGCCACCTGCATAGCCAGGTTATGGGCCAACTCCTTGAACTCCTCAGTCCTGGCCACGAAGTCCGTCTCGCAGTTAAGCTCCACCATCGCTCCAACACGACTGCCCGCATGGATATAGCACTCCACCACACCCTGCAGGACATCCCTGGCAGCCCTCTTGCCGGCGAGAGCTATCCCCTTCTGTTTTAGCAGCTCCTCCGCCTTGGCGAGGTCGCCTCCTGCCGCCTCCAGGGCTCGCTTGCAGTCCATAACCCCAGCACTGGTACGGGTCCTCAGGGTCTTGATGAGTTCCAGCGACATCTCAGCCATTTTCACTTCGTCTCTTGCGCAACCCCTGGGATTTCAGTGTCTTTAACCGCGTCCTTCTTCTCCGCCTCCGCAGCAACGCGGGACATCTCCTCGCGCCTGTTCCTCCCTATGATAACAGCATCGGATATACGCGATGCTATCAGGCTGACAGAGCGAATGGCATCGTCGTTTCCAGCGATGATGTAGTCCACCACGTTCGGGTCGCCGTCAGAGTCCACCAGCGCCACAACGGGAATGCCCATGCGCCTGGCCTCCGCCACCGCGATCTTCTCTTTGCCTATGTCCACCACAAACATCGCGCGCGGCAGCCGGGTCATCTCCTTTATACCCCCAAAGACCTTGTTCAGCCGCGCGATCTCCTCATCCAGCTTCAGAGCCTCCTTTTTCGGAAGAAGCCTGAACTCCCCCCGTGCCTTCCGATCCTCCTGCCGAATCAGATAGTCGATGCGGGCCTGGATGGTGGGGAAGTTGGTCAACATGCCCCCCAGCCACCGTTGGTTCACATAGAACATCCCACAGCGCCGGGCTCCCTGCTCAATGGAGTCCTGGGCCTGTCTCTTGGTGCCCACAAACAGAACTCCCCCTCCCCCCTCCACAACCTGGGAAACAAACTGGCATGCCCGCCCCAAAAGACCCAGGGTCTGCTGCAGGTCCACAATGTGAATGCCGTTCCTCTGGGTAAATATGTACTGCTTCATGCGGGGATTCCACCTCTGGGTCTGATGCCCGAAGTGCACCCCCGCCTCCAGCAGAGACTTCATGGTCAGCGGTCCTTGGGTTACTACTGGGGTTACTACTGCCCTCTCATCCAATGAGACCATACACCCTACCTTCCTACTCCGATCTTAGTTAAGGACAAGCCCACTCCTGAGAGCACAAGGCCGAGTATAGCATACTCAAACTTTCAGGACAACGCAAGATGCACCCCGGACAGGGTCTTTCGATCATCCCAAGACCGACTCTTGCCCGCTCACCCTGAGCCTGTCGAAGGGCGTCCACGCGAACTTACACAACCAAGGGCCTAGGGCAGAATCGCTCCCGTGGCACCCTGAATCGCATCCACCAGCGGGGCAGGGTAAACGCCCACAAGGAAGATACCCAGCACCAGCACCCCCAGGACACCTCCCCCTATCAGGGACACCTTCAAGGCAGACTTGTCGCTGGCAGGCACCATGTACATCTGCTTTATCACTATGAGGTAGTAGTACAGGGATATGAGGCTGTTGGTGATGGCGAGGCCCACCAGCCACAGGAACCCTCCCTCCGCAGCCGCGGTGAACAGGTAGAACTTGGTGGTGAATCCGGCGAAGAAGGGAAGCCCCGCCAGGGAGAAAAGGGCCACGGACATGGCCATGGCCAGAAAGGGAGACCTGTCCGCCAGCCCGGCGTAGTCCGCGATATTCTCCTTGCCCGTCACGTTGTAGTAGAGGATAACGCCCAGAAAAGCGGCCAGGTTGCTGATGCCGTACCCCAACAGGTGAAGCATCACCCCGTCGGAGGCCATGGGCGAAAGGGCCGCCACCCCCATCAGCAGATACCCCACCTGCCCTATGCTGGAGTAGGCCAGCATCCGCTTGATGTTGCTCTGGGCTATGGCCACCAGATTTCCCACCGTCATGGTCAGGGCCGCCAGGATCGCCAGGATCACCTGCCACTCCTCTATGGCCGGCATAAAGGCCTGGGAGAACAGCCGCAGGACCAGGGCGAACACCGCGGCCTTGACCCCCACCGCCAGGTAAGCCGTGACGGGAGTGGGCGCTCCCTCGTACACGTCGGGTGCCCACATGTGGAAGGGCGCCGCTGCCATCTTGAAACCCAGCCCAGCCACAATCAGCGCCAGCCCCAGCAGCACCGCCGGGTTCAGGGGCGTCTCCTCCAGAAGGAGGGCAGCGCTGATCTCAGTGAAGCCGGTGGTCCCCAGCATCCCGTACACATGGCTGATCCCGTACAAGAGCAGCGCCGAGGCGAAGGCCCCCAGGAGAATGTACTTCAGCCCCGCCTCGTTGGACTTGGGGTCGCCCCGCGCGAAGGAGACCAGAACGTACAGGCTGAAGCTCAGCAGCTCCAGGGAGATGTAGGCCGTGAGCAGCTCTCCTGAGGAGGTCATCAGCATCATCGCCAGGATGGAGAGCAGCAGTATGCCGTAGTACTCCCCAGGATGACTCAGGTGCCTCTTCACGTACTCCATGGAGGAGAGCACCACCAGGCCCCCCATCACCAGGAAGAAGGCCTTGAAGAAGAGAGAGAAGCTGTCTACCAGGAACAGGCCGCCGTACAGGTTCGTGTCCTTGCCCCACAGGTAGCGCAGGGAGAGGGCCAGCACCCCTGCCAGTCCCACCAGGCTCACCCACGGCAGATAGCCCTTCCTCTCCCGCGGCAGGAAGAGGTCTATGACCAGCACCCCAAAGGCCAGGGCCGCAAGCGCGAGCTCCGGCAGGAACAGCAGATAGTTCATTACAGCCCCACCACCCTTTCCAGGAGGGGAGCCACCCCGCTGTTTATCAGGTCCATCCACGGCCGGGGGTACAGCCCCACCACCAGCAGGAAGAGCAGAAGCACCCCCATGGCAAATCCCTCCACCCGGGTGGCATCGGTCAGGTGCTCCCAACGAGGTGTTATCGTCCCGAAGAACACCTTTGCCAGCATCCTCAGGATGTACACCGCAGTGATTCCCGCCCCGACAACGGCCAGGATTCCCACCACGGGGTAATCCTGGAAGACACCCAGGAACACCATCACCTCCGCCACGAACCCGCTCAGCCCCGGCAGTCCGATGGATGTCAGCCCCGCCAGAACGAAGAAGATCGCCACCACGGGCATCCGCTTTGTCAGTCCCTCCAGGACCCCGATGTCCCGGACATGGGCCCGGTCGTAAAGGGCTCCAACGGCGGCGAACATGAGGGCCGTCATTATGCCGTGGGAGAACATCTGGAGCACCGCTCCGCCCATTCCCACGGAGTTCAGGGTGGCAAAACCCATGAGCACATACCCCATGTGGCTCACGCTGGAGTAGCCGATCATGTACTTCAGGTCCGTCTGCCCCATGGCGGAGATAGCTCCGTACACCACGTTGACGGTAGCCATACCCAGAAGCAGCGGCATCCAGTCCTGGGCTCCCCCAGGCAGCAGGTCCAGCCCCACCCGGATGATGCCGTAGGCTCCCAGCTTCATCAGCACTCCGGCATGAACCATGCTCACCGCGGTGGGCGCGGCCACGTGGCCGTCCGGCGACCAGGTGTGGAAGGGCCACAGGCCCGCCAGCACCCCAAACCCGACCATGAACAGGGGGAAGAAAACCCTCTGGAAGCCATCAGAGAAGGTGACATCCTCCAGGGCCAGCAGAGAAAAGGTCCCCAGGCCGCTCTCCACATACACCGCCAGAATCGCCACCCACACCAGCACGCTTCCCGCCGTTAGGAACAACATCAGCTTCATTGCCCCGTACTCCTTGGGGCGATTGAAGGTGCCGAAGTCGGTGCTGCTCCCCCACACCCCGATGAGGATGTACATGGGCAGCACCGCCAGCTCGTAGAAGAAGAAGAAAAAGAACAGGTCCAGGGACACGAAAACCCCAAAGACCCCCGCCACCAGAAGGAGGTACAGCACAAAGAAGTCCTTGGTGCGCACCTGGATGTTCCAGGAGATCAGCACACCTGTGAACAGCACAATGCCCGTCAGCAGCACCATGGGGACTGATATGCCGTCCACCCCCAGCGAGAAGGCGACCCCCAGGGAGTCCAGCCAGCCGTATTCCCTGATGAACTGATACCCTCCCAGGTCGCTGTCGTACCGTAGGAAGACGTAGATCGTGAGGGCGAAGACCACCAACCCCACCAGGGCCGAAAACCCCCGGATGGCGCGGCGGCTCTCCCCGGGAAAGAAGGCCAGCGCCAGCCCTCCCACAAAGGGAATCACCACCAGGGCCATCAGCACATACGAGTCAAGGGTAGCCATATCTCTTTCCTAGCGCCTCGTCTCCCCGAAGAGTCTGCCTCCCCTACACATTGGGCAACCCCAGCCACCATATCAATGCCACCACCACCACTCCCACCACCATGCCCAGGGCGTAGTTGTACACCTTCCCCGTCTCCAAGTATCTCAGCCGAATGCCGGAGAGCAGCACCGAGCGTCCCGTCCCATTCACCCCCGTGTCGTTTATCACAACCCGGTCGAAAAGGGCGATGAACCTGCCCAGGACCAGGACGATACGGTTTATGACCCACTGGTACAGGGCGTCTATGTAGTACTTGTTCACCAGCAGCCGGTGCAGCCAGGCGAACCGCTCCCGGATGCGGTCCGCGGAGAGCAGCCCCCTGGAGTACAGCGCCCAGCCCAGGGCAAAGCCCCCAAAGGCCAACGCGAGGGAGAGGCCCATGACCAGGCCGTTGATGTGATACGCCTCCGGCTCCTCGTGGAACAGAAAGGCCCCGAACCCCTTGTAGTCCGATGTCCACCCGGGGGCCAGGAACCCCGCAGTGAGCGCCAGGATGGCCAGGGCCACCAGGGGCAGCTTCATCACCCAGGGGGACTCATGGGCGTGCTCGTTCTCTTTCTTGAGATTGCCCAACACCACAAGAAACAGGAGCCGCGCCATGTACATAGCGCTCATCAGGGCGGCCGCCAGGGTCAGGACGAAGAACACTGGGCCTCTTCCGCTCAGCACCGCCACCAGCACCTCGTCCTTGCTGAAGAACCCGCTCAGGGGAGGGATGCCCCCCAGGGCCAGCACCCCTATGCCAAAGGCGACGGCAGTCACCGGCATACGCCTCCACAGCCCCCCCATCTCCCGAATGTCCGTCTTGCCGCTGCCGTGGGCGATGCTCCCGGCCCCTAAGAAGAGGAGGGCCTTGGCGAAGGCGTGGGTCAGCAGGTGGAACATCCCCGCGGTGAACCCTCCCGACCCCAGGGCCAGCATCATGAACCCCAGGTGGCTTATGGTGGAGTAGGCCAGCACCCGCTTCAGGTCCGTCATCACCAGAGCCATGCTCGCCGTGAGGAGGGCCGTGATGAGGCCGATGATCGCCACCACCAGCAGCGCCGTGGGGGCCAGGAGAAACAGGGGGAAGAGCCGGGCCACCAGGTAGACCCCCGCTACCACCATGGTGGCGGCGTGGATCAGCGCGCTCACAGGAGCGGGACCCTCCATGGCGTCGGGGAGCCAGACGTGCAGCGGGAACTGGGCCGACTTCCCCATGGCTCCCAGGAAGATGAGCAGCATCGCCACCGTCAGGGTTCCAGAGGCTATGCCTCCCTCCTCGGCCACGTGGACGATGGTGGAGTAGTCGAAGTGGCCGCCGGTGGCCTTGAACAGCATGATGATCCCGATGAGAAGCCCCACATCCCCTATGCGGGTGGTGATAAAGGCCTTCTTGGCCGCCTCCGCCGCGGAGCGTCTCTCATACCAGAAGCCAATGAGCAAATAGGAGCACACACCCACCAGCTCCCAGGCCATGTAAAGCAACAGGAAGTTATCCGTCAGCACCACGGTCAGCATGGCGGCAGCGAAGAGGGAGTGGACGGCGAAGTACCATCCGAACCTTGCCTCCCCCTTCATGTAACCCAGGGAGTACACCTGAACAGCCAGGGCCACAAAGGTCACCAGCCCCAGCATCACCACAGAGAGCTCGTCCACCACTATCCCCCAGGAGACGGTGATGTCCCCCACGGTGAACCACTTCACCGAGAACTCGCCACCCCCTGAGGAGAGGAACTCCTTCAGAACGTACCAGAACACCCCGAAGCCCGCGGCAATGGCCAGGATGGAGAGAAAAGCCCTGTTGCGAGGAATGAACCGCCCCAGAAGAACAACGGCAAAAAACGCGGAGGCGCTGAGGGCCGGCGCCAGCCATGCCCACTGCACCCCAGAGGCAGTCCCCGGCTCAGGAAAAAGCATCTCTACCTACATCCCCTTACCATTTCATGATATCCACGTCATCCACATCCACCGAGGAGCGATGGCGGAAAAGGCGCAGGATTATCGCCATGGCCAGCCCCACCTCCGCCGCCGCCACGGTAATGACAAAGATGGCGATGACCTGTCCCGTGATCCGCACTGTATCTGCATACGCGGCAAGGGCAATGAGATTGATATTCACCGCGTTGAGCATCAGCTCAATGGACAAGAGAATCAGGACCGCGCTGCGCCGCGCCAGCACCCCATACACTCCTATGGCAAAGAGGGCGGCACTGAGCACCTGAAAGTGGAGCAGGCTCACTCTTCACCCCCTCCACGAGCGATGACGATGGCCCCGATGAGGGCCACCAGCACGAGCTCAGCAAGTACGGCCGCAACGACAACCGGGTGAACCTGGAGAAATTGCTGGAGGCGGGCAAGAAGTACCAGGAGGAGAGCGGCT
>JACVQK010000031.1 GCA_015661155.1 Dehalococcoidia bacterium
ATAGTTCCGAGCACTATGACAACCTTCATATCGTGTCTCCTTTTGCTACCAGCCTATTTTGTGTCTAAAGTCTATCACCACCATGAAGCAAACAGAACCACTGGGTGGGTTCGCTGCGGTGACTTCCGAGGTGTTCTTACGGTTGCGTGACCGCCACGTGCTGGAACGATTTGGCCGAGCCCAGACGTTGACGAGGATGATTCCGCTAGGCACCACTCACCAGGAGATGGTCAACCAGTATTCTGAGCCCAATGCCGATCAGGATGATTCCACCCAGCAGCCTCGCGGGTTTGCCCAGCATGCTGCCGGTCCTTTGCCCAAGGTAGAATCCGACCAGGGAGATCAGGAAAGTCAGCACTCCGACCACAAGACTTGTCACCACCAGATTGGAGTTCGTGAGGGCTAGACCCAATCCGACAGCCAGAGCGTCTATGCTCGTCGCGAAAGACAGCAAGAGCAGGTTTCCCATTCTCCCAACATTCACCGCATCATCGGAGCCATCCTTCCTTAATGTTCCCCAGATGGCCCTCGTTCCCACGAATCCCAACAGGAGGAATGCCACCCAGTGATCAAAGTCAGAGATGTAGCTCTCGATGGAGAATGCAGCAACCCAACCAAGGGCCAACATACCACCCTGGAACACGCCGAAGAAGGCCGACGCGCGGAGAAAGTCCCTATGGGTGAGAGAGCGTCCCAGCATTCCACTTCCAACGGCAACGGCGAAGCAGTCCATCGCCAATGCAACACCGACAAGGGAAGCAGAAATCAATCCTGACCACGACATCTCGGTGGCGATTGTACCTCCCCAATCCTGAATGAGTCAATCTCATTTGTGGCAGGCGTCACAATGTCCAGGTTCCTTGCTATTATGCCCTCCGGGACAGGGGGAATTCCAGGCCGAACCCTTCGGTAGCCAGTGTTTCGTCTCCTTGGGAAGTGCATGGTTGAGCACAGGCTTGCACTTGCCGGAAGAGCCATGCAAGCAGGCGCTCTGTTTCCAATAAACGTTCTCCACACGGGAGGGATTGAGATGAGCATAAGGACCGTTGGAATCCTCCGATATGTTCATGGGGGCCGCCTCAGACTTCTGCTGGCTGCTGGCTGTGCTCTAGGCGGGCACTCCAGGCACCGCCAGATTGTCCAGCATGCCCGTGATAACCTTCCGGCCGTCCAGCCCCCGGGCCCGGGCCTCCGGGGTGAGGATGAGGCGATGGGCAAGGACCCCCGCGGACAGCTCCTTCACATCGTCGGGGACGACGAAGTCCCGTCCCCGCATAAGGGCTAGGGCCTGAGAGGTCTGAAACAGGGCCAGGGAACCCCTGTGGGAGGCTCCTAGCAACGTGTCCTGGTGCTGGCGGGTTTTCTGGGTCAGGGAGACGATGTACTGGCGCACCAGGGGGTCTACGTATATGCCCTTGGCCGCCTCTTGCAGGAAGAGCACCTGCTCCGGGGTGGCCACCGCGGCCAGCTCCTCGATGGGGTGCTGCTTCTCCTGGCGCTCGATGATGGCCATCTCCTGCTCAAAGCTGGCATACCCCAGGGTGACCCGCATGGTGAAGCGGTCTAGCTGCGCCTCGGGAAGGGGGAAGATGCCGTGATACTCCACAGGGTTAAGGGTGGCGATGATGAAAAAGGGCCTGGCCATCGGATATGTCACCCCGTCCACAGTGGCCTGGTGCTCCTCCATGGCCTCCAGCAAGGCCGCCTGGGTCTTTGAAGGGGCCCGGTTGATCTCGTCGGCCAGCACCACCTGGGCCATGATGGGCCCTGGCCTGAACTCGAACTCACCGGTCTTCTGGTTGTACACGTTGACCCCGGTGATGTCGCTGGGCAAAAGGTCGGGCACAAACTGGATGCGCTTGAAGCTGCATCCCATGGACAGGGCTATGGCCTTGGCCAGGGTGGTCTTTCCCAGCCCGGGCACATCTTCGATGAGGAGATGTCCCCGGGAGATGAGGGCAACCAGGCTGGACTCAATGGCCCGGTCCTTGCCCACGATGACCCGCTTGACGTTGTCCAGTAGCGCTTGAGCTATCTTTGTCGCTTCGGTCAGCTGATTCAAGGCGTTCTCCTGTCGGATGGGCGTCTCACTGTGCATCAAGTTTACCACGAAGCAGGGCACGCCCTGCACCCACGCTCAAATGGCGATGTCTTACGCCGGGGGATGGGAAGGCTCCCTTGCCCCCTGGGGCTGGGCCAGGAGCTCCCTCTTCACGCGGCTCCAGGCCCGACTTATCCTGACCCCTTCAACGGCGGTAAGCTCTTTGCCACCATAGCGCTGCCGGACGAAGGCGTTGCAGACCAGGTCTATGTCATCCCTGGCCTGGGGGACCGCCTGGGAGAGGTGGTAAGCGAACTCAAAGGGCGTTTGGGAGAGAGGCGATGGAATGCCCAGGAAGGATGCCAGGCTACGCATCCTTTCGTAGGCTGCCTCCGGGTAGCGCAGGGCTCCGTACTGTAGCGACCAGAGAGCCCGGAGGAGAAGGGCCCCCAGCAGCAAGAACAGGGCGAAGAGAGCGCCCCCCGTTCCCAGGGGAGAGCCGAAGTGTCTCAGGGGCAGGGCCAGGGGGCCAAATCCCCCGGGCAGCGGGCCTCCAAAGTCATTCCTCTCCTCCTTCGGCTCCAGGGGTCCGGGTTCGGGGCCTGGCTCCTCTTCGGCGGGCCCTCCATCCACAGAGGCGGCCAGGCCAAAGGGGTTTCCCTCGGGGCCTCGAAGGCGGAGCTCGTAAATCGGGGTGGGTTCGAAGGCCACCCACCCGATGTTGGGGAAGTAAACCTCGGGCCAGGAGTGGCTGTCCTTGTCCCGCACCACATACCCCTGCGTTTCGGGGTCCTCCACTCCGGGGCCAAAACCGAGCACCAGGCGAGTTGGGACTCCTGCTCCCCTTAGCATCACGGCCATGGCCGAAGCGAAGTAGTCGCTGTAGCCCTCTCCTGACTCGAAGAGAAAGTAGTCCACCGCATCCGCATCGTGGGGAAGAGAGCGGCGGGCGGTGGAGTATTGCATCTCTCTGAGGTAGGCCTCTATGGCCACGGCTTTATCGTAGGGATTGGATGCCTCCCGGGAGAGGTCTAGGGCCAGCTCCACCACCCTGGAGGGTACGGTGTCCGGGATATGAAGGTATCGGTCTGATATCTCTGGCGGATAGCTCTGGGGCGACTCGCGAAGGGTGGCCTCGCTGGACATGTTCAACTCGGCGGTGACGCTGTATTCGCGGCCTGCCCTCAGAGGCTTGAGCGGCTTATAGGCCACCTGAGACATCCCCGCTGGCATCAGGCGTACCTCCATGCCCACTGTGTCCCCTTCGCTCTCCAGCGCTCGACGCAGGTTTGCATAGTAGGAAGCCGACTGATACTCGATGGAGATGGTGGAGCTAACGCCTGACGCCGGTAGCTCCTTGGTCACCTTCGTTACCATGAGACCGAGGGGTATGAGCTCCAGTTCCAGGTGTCCCGTCTCCCCTGGGATGGTGGAGACCCATCTTTGCAGGTCCGGGGGCAGCTTCTTGTCCTGCCCGGAGTTGGTCAGGTCTATCTGGAAGGTCTTGGGAGCCGGTGCTTCCTGTTGGGCGCTGGGCTCTACCAGAATGGGATTGCCAGCTATCATCAGGTAGGGAGATCCCACGCGCAGCCTTATCTTGTAGGCGACCGCGCCAGGACCGGGGGTGAGACCCTCGTCCTCCCCGTCCAGGGCGGACAGAAGGGGCCTCATCTCGGTATCCTCCACCCTCCATGCCTTGGAGGTGTACTGGTCGTAGGCTATGGCCGACCAGTACAGGGGAAAGGGTGATTCGGCGAAGAAGACCGTCTCCTCTCCCGTGGGCACCGTACGCAGCAAGGGAAGGACGGAGCCGAAGAAGCGTATGGAGGCGATGTTGTGACCCGGTACGGCGGCGAAAATGCGGTGCAGCTCGTTCCGCAGATCATCCACCGAGCGGTTCATGGGTCTGAAGGCTCCCTTCAGGGGGGTGATGGGAGAGTCTCCCAGGGGGATGACCATGGCTATGCCCAGGGTGATGACGCTGAGCCAGAGGCCGTGGGCCAGGGACAGCCAGGGAAGGGAAGGGGGGTAGGCTCTACCCTGGGCCTGTAGCCGGGAACGTCGCCTCAGGCCGGTGATGTGGGCTATCAGGGGCAGAGCTATGAGCAGATAGACGAAGAAGTAGAAGGAGAATCGCTCTGGCAAATAGGTGAGGTTAACGGTGATTCCCGCTCCAACAGGCAGGAGAGCAGCCCAGAGGGCATGGTGCTTGAAGAGGGCCCAGGAGGTGAGGTACGCCGTCAACCAGGTTATCGCGATGAGGGCCATGGAGAGGGGCAGGGTGTCGGTGGTCACATCCTCTCCCGCCACCGCTGCCCACCACAGGGCGACCCGGCTGTGCAGGTCGCTGAAGGCGTGAAACCACGGGTCGCCCTCTGCCAGGTACACACCTCCCAGGTAGACAAGGGCGGCTCCCCCCAGGACAGCCCACAGATGATGTATCCTTCTCTGCTCTCTCTGGTGAACAACGAAGGCGGCCATCAACGTCGCCAGAAAGACGACCAGGGTCAGGGGGGGAGTTGGGACCCAGCGGGCTGCCTCCACCGACCTGGCCGCCGTCGTCATGGCCGCCACTTGGAGCCAGAAGGTGAGGCCCAGCCCCTTCAGAAGGTCTTGTACGCGACGGACCATCGACAAAGAGAGAGGCTCCTTATCCAAGAATCTACCCCAATATCTGACCTCGGGGGAGTCCAGAGGGGGAGGGCTCCCATCCGGTGGATGGGAATCCCTTCTGGCGGGGGTCTGGGGGTGCCGCCCAGATACTTTCCCTTCCCCTCTCCCTTGGCAAGGGAGAGGGGGACACAGGGGGTGAGGGTTTCGGGGATGGTTTCACGTCTCGGCCCCGTCGGTTCCTGTCGCGATGGGTGAGCCAGGCGAGAAACGCCAGGGGCGCTGCAAGGCCTGGGAGATGTCCTCCCCCTTCCGTAGAAGGTGGGTGGGTATACCCCTCCCGTCAAGCTGGCTCAGCAGGAGATGAGGGTCTCCCTCCCCTCCGAAGGAGTGCGGGTCTACAATGACCGCTGTCGTCGAGACACCCTGCCTCATCATGGATTCCAGGAGGGGGCTCCACCCCGGGTCTGTGGAGGGAGTCACCACCACCAGGGAGACGGCCAGGGAGGCTATCTGAGAACGCCAGAGGGTCAGAAGCTCTCTAAGGCCAATGCTGCCCTGAGATCGGGCCTCGGTGAGGGCCAGCAGAAGGCGGTCCAACGCGGGGGCATCCTGCAGGGGTGGCAGGGCGTATAGGCGGTCTCCTTGAGCCAGCAGCCCTACTGCCCATCCCCTCTCGGAGTAGTTCCTGGCTATAGAGGCTGCCGCGGTAATGGCGTACTCCTCGGTGTTCTCCACCTCTTCCCCTGCATGAACTTCCCCCTGGAGGTCCAGGAGTATCCAGGTCATGTCCTCCAGGCCACCATCGAACTGCTTCAGCATCAGGCTGCCCCTCCTTGCGGTGGAGGGCCAGTGAAGATGCCTGGAGCTCTCTCCCGGCTGATACTCTCGGACGGTGGCGACGGATACGGTGGAGACGGGGGAACCCCTCTGAATAACCCCCTCTCCCACCAGCTCTCCCTGGGCTGGAGAGAAGGGGGGAATGTCCACCGTGTGTGGTAACACGATAAGCTGCTGACTCCCGGCTTCCCTGCGTCGGAGCCGAAAAACACCGAAGGGGTCCCCGCTGAGGGCGATGGGGGCTCCCACCCTGTAAATTCCCCGCTTTCTCAGAGGGGTTTTCAACGCCAGACGCAGCTCCTTATGGGGGGGTAGGTCTACCACCACCCCTGTGGTGTGGCCTGGAAGCTCTGAAAGCTCCTCTATCTCGATGCCGAACTTGGGAATGGGGCTGGAGTTGTGGATGGCGACCTGGCTCTCCAGGGAGTCTCCCACCTGAAGGTTTCCGAAGCTCCGTTGGATGGTGACGTGCACTCCCTTCAGGTTCAGGAAAGCCCAGACCCAGCTGCTGGCCATGACCAGCACCATAAGGAAAAAGAGACGGAGGTAGATGGGGAAGCCGGTACCAAGGGCAATGACCAGGGTCAGGGCCATAAGCGCCACGACGGTGTATGTGCGCCGTGTAGCCATCTCCGTTACTCTGATGGCTCGCCCCCTGAGACCAGCTCCGGCACGTCCCATCTTGCACCCCTGGCGTAGACCTCCCATGCCGCGAGGACTCCCGCCCCGGCGGCCAGGATGCCGGGAATCGTCCCTGCCAGGATGGGAAGCAGGGGAAACCGGGGATACGGAATCTGGATGGCCTCCCTGAGAAAGTGAGGGCCATCGTAGGACCAGGTAGACATCCATTCGACGCCGAGGCCTGTCATCACCAGCAACGTTATTCCCGCCATCACCAGTCCCTTGCGGGGAAGCACCGTGGCCACAACCAAGAGGCCGCTGAGGCCGATAGGGGCCAGTACGCTCAAGAAGAGACGGTGAGGGATAAGGATCAGGGTGGAGCGGTTGGCAACGCTTCCCATGAGGGCTGTGCTGAAGTAGAGGAGCATTACAGCCGCCAGGAGGCCGAGAAGGAGGAAGAGGTTGGAGGTGCTGTTGCTCCCCCGGGTGGGTAGGGACACCTCCAGGAGCAGGAAGAGCAGAAGGGGAATGGCCAGGGAGTAGGGCCAGAGGGGAGGGGCGAGGGCTTCCAGGTCAAGGAGGGTGGGGGTGTCATATCGTATGGGGAGGACCTGCAAAAGGGGCATCAGAATCAGCAGGACGAGGCAAGCGCCCCAGATGCCCAGGGCCGTTCGGCGCCCTCCCGCCACGGCCAGGGAGCCGGCGTAGAGGGCCACACCACCCAACCCAACGGTCAGCAGTGTGGCCGGAACCTGGAACATGGGGCGTGGTTGACTCTGGGCCTCGACCAGCACCACCCCTCCGGCCGCCATCAGGGATATGCCCACCACCGATGACACAAGTCTAACCAGGCTGTTCGCCTGCAAAGACAGTGCCCGCTTTGCCTCTGACCTTTGCACCGCGTCCACCTCCTTGGCCGGAATTTCCTATTCTAGCTCATTCCGGTCCAGTCCATTGGGACAAAGGGAGTATAAGTCAGTCCCTGGAAGGTGGTCAACCGTCGTCTTCCCTGCCTCCAGGTGCGAGATGGCACCCTCGCGGAAGACTTGCGAGAAGACCCTTGCACTACACCGTTGAGACGGCGGTTCAAGTCTTGTCAGGTGGGCCGGCGTGGATTCGAACCTCAAGCGCGAGAGAGAAGCACCACACCCTGCCTTCGCCTGTGCCCCTACCCCTGCCTTATGAGGAAGTACTCCAGGCTATCGGCCAGGGCCATCCAGCTGGCCTCGATGATGTTGCCGGAGGCCCCCACCGTCTGCCACTGGCTCTTCCCATCGGTGGACTCGATGAGCACCCGCACGATGGCCATGGTGTCCTGGGCCTGGTCTACCACCCTCACCTTGTAGTCCAGCAGCTTCACCCCAGACAGGGAGGGGTAGAACTCCAGCAGCGCCTTCCGCAGGGCGTTGTCCAGGGCGTTCACGGGGCCGTTGCCCTCCGCCGCCGTGTGCATCACCCGGGAGCCTACCCTGACCTTCACAACCGCCTCTGACATCATCTCCTTCTGGTCGCCGTTGGAGGGCATCCGGCGGCGGTTCTCCACCAGCACCATGAAGTCCACCAGCTCGAAGGGGGGACGATACCCCTCCAGACTCCTCCTCACCATCACCTCGAAGGAGGCCTCCGCCCCCTCGTACTGAAAACCCTTGCTCTCCTGCACCTTGATTACGCCCAGGAGGTCGTCTATCTGTCCCCGGCTCATAACCCCATCCAACCCCAGCTCCTTCAACCTGTAAAGGATGTTTCCCCGCCCCGAAAGCTCCGAGACCACAACCCGCTTGGCGTTCCCCACCCTCTCCGGGGGGATGTGCTGATAGCTCTCCTCCACCTTGGTCACCGCGGCAGCGTGGAGGCCACCCTTGTGGCTGAAGGCGCTGGCTCCCACGTAGGGCTGGCCGCCGTTGGGGGCGATGTTCACGATCTCGCTGACGTAGTGGGACACCTCGGTGAGGCTGGCCAGCTGCCCGTCGGTCACGCAGGGGATGCCCATCTTCAGCTTCAGATTGGCTATGATGGAGAGGAGGTTGGCGTTGCCGCACCGCTCCCCGTATCCGTTGATGGTGCCCTGCACCTGGGTAGCCCCTGCCGCCACCGCGGCCAGGGTGTTGGCCACCGCCATATCCGCATCGTTGTGGCAGTGAATCCCCAGGGGAGCCTTCACCTCTTGCCTCACCCTGGAGAGGGTGTCCCAAACCTCACTGGGTAGAGTTCCGCCATTGGTGTCGCACAGCACCAGGCAGTCCGCGCCGGCCGCCGTCGCCGCTCTGATGCACTGGAGGGCGTACTCTGGATTGGATTTGAAGCCATCGAAGAGGTGCTCGGCATCGAAGAAGACGGTGCGCCCCCGCCTCTTCAGGAGAGAGATGGAGTCTGAGATCATGGCCAGGTTCTCCTCCAGGGTGGTCTCCAGCACCCGTCGCACGTGGAGGTCCGAGGCCTTTCCCACCAGGGTGACTATCGGGGTCTCCGCAGCCAGCAGGGCCCGGATGTTGGCATCCGCCTCCGCCGTGATGCCGGCCCTGCGGGTGGTTCCGAAGGCGGCGATGCGCGCCCTGGCGAGGGAGACGCCCCTGACCCTCCGAAAGTAATCCTGGTCCTTGGGGTTGGAGCCCGGCCATCCCCCCTCCACGTAGTGGACTCCCAGGTCATCCAGCTTGCGGGTTATCTTGAGCTTGTCCTCCACAGAGAGGGATATTCCCTCCTGCTGGGCCCCGTCCCTCAGGGTCGTGTCATACAGCTCCACATCCATGTTGCGCCTCCAGGACTTCTTGACTAACAAAAAGTCCCGTCCTCCAGGGACGGGACACCTTTTCCCGCGGTACCACCCTATTTCTCCGATAGAATCGGAGCCCTCTTTCAGGGCACCATCATGCCCTCGTCCCTGATAACGGGGTACGAACCCGGCCCGGTCTACTGCCCCCGACTGGTCGGGGTTTTCGGCGGGCGGCTCAGGAGGGATGTTCCGAGGGGCCTCTCGCGTCTGCTCTCACCGTACCAGACTCGCTGGGCGAAGGTCTCCCCCGTACTCGTCTCCGTCTTCGCTTTTGTAGTGGCCAGTCTAACCCAGGGAGGTGGTTACGTCAAGGAGAGGGTGTGGCCTAGCACGGCGCTGAAAAACCCCTTCGACCATCCCCCTGGCCCCCTTCCTGGCCAGGAAGGGGGAAGAATTTGAATCTGGGGGACACCCCCAGACCCTCGGCAAAGGGGCTGCGCCCCTCTGCACTCCCCCTTTCCATCAGCCTGTTAAGACTGCGGTAGCACCGGCGAGGGCCACGGGAGTTTAGGACTCCCCCATCTGCTGGCCCAGCTCCCTGAGGAAACGCTCCACGTCGGGCGCAAGGGGTGTGACCTCTTGCTGGAGGGCAGGGGTCTGGTTCGCGTCGTAGAACTCCTCCAGCCGCTGGAGCAGGGCCTTACCCTGTGGGCTGTGCTCAACCTCGGTGCCCGCCTCGCGGTACTGCCGTGCCCCGCGCTCCTTGTCTGCCAGCCCTGGGGGAAGGTTGTAGAGGGCGCAGAGCACCTCCACCAGTCGTGCCGTCCCTGCATAGTCCTCTTCAAGTCCCAGGTAATGGGGCAGGTGCACCATGAAGTTCACGTTCTCGACCCCCAGCTTCCCCAGCTCCTCGGTCACCGAGTTCATGATGCTGGTGGGTCCCTGGTACGACCCTCCCCCCTGGGGTGAGACCTCGACAAGCCTTGCAACGGCCTCCAGCCCTCGGCCGCCCGTGACCCGCAGCGGCCGCGTGTGAGGCACGGCGCTGTACATACCGCTAACGCGGCAGTAGCGCTTGACGTTCAGGGTCTTGAGCAGATCCACTACGGAGTGGATGTACCTCTCAGCGAAGGCGTGGGGCTCCATGAGGTGTACGAACAGAAAATCAGGGCCCTTGGGCGTAAGAGCGTAGTAGATGTCGCAGTTGGGCACCGTAACGACGCGGTTACCCTCGTTGAAGCGGGATATGGGCCGATATCGGGTGAAATCGAAGAAGGTCCCGGGTCTGGCCAGCTTTCCAAGCTCCTTCGCTCCCAGGTGCCGCTCCAGGGTAGCCAGAGCCAGGGTGCCGACGCTGCCCGCGTTTACCCATGGGTGAAGGAGGGCAACGGCATGAAGCTCCTTGAACTCAGGAAGGGGCTCTTGGATATCAAAAGCGCCTATTCTCACGGGTCTATCTTGACACAACGGGTCGCTTTTTACAACCCCAGGAAGGACATGGGCAGGTGTGAATTCAGGGCCTGCGACATGTGGGTCTGGGCCGCGCCCAGTGGGAGTGTCCTATAGCGCCATGATGTGATACCCGGCATCCACCGGGATCACGCTTCCCGTTATCCCGCTGGACAGGTCGCTACACAGGAACAGCGCCGTCTTGGCCACCTCTTCGTGGGTGACGTTGCGCTTCAGGGGGGCCTTCTCAGCGTGAATGCTCCTCATGGTCAGAAACCCGTATATTCCCCGGGACGCCAGGGTCTCCAGGGGCCCCGCGGAGATGGCGTTCACCCGGATGTTTCGCCACCCGAACTCCGACGCCAGCTGACGCACCTCGTTCTCCAGGGCCGCCTTGGCCGTGCCCATAACGTTGTAGCCGGGGAACACTCGCTCAGAGGCCTGGAAGGTCATGGTCACTATGCTTCCGCCCCTCTCCATAAGGGGAGCGGCGTGCTTCACTATTGGGATCAGGGAGTAGGCGCTGATGTCCAGGGACATGAGGAAGCTGCTCCGGGTTGTCTTGGAGAACTCCCCCTTCAGGTCATCCTTGTTGGCATAGGCGACGCTGTGCAACACCAGGTCAAGGTTGCCGTACTCCCGCTTCACATCATCGAAGGCCGCCTCGATGGACTCGTCCTTGGACACATCGCACTCTATCAAGTGCACATCCTTCATGGACTCCGTCATCTGGGAAACCCGCTCCCCAAATCTCTCGTTCTGATAGGTGATAGTCAACCTTGCCCCGGCGCCGTGGAGCATCTTGGCGATGGCCCAGGCTATGCTGTGCTCGTTGGCTACCCCGAAAACAATGCCATTCTTACCCTTCAGGTCCACTACGTACATCGGTACACCACCTTTTTCAAGTTCAGACGGCCACCAGAGAAGCAACTCAGGATACCAGATTCTGTCCCATTTTGGAAAACCCCACGGGATTGGGTTCCTTGACTATTCCTCTGGCCCTTGCTACACTCACCCTCGCTTGGTGAAGGCATGGACAGACCAGATATGGCAGGCATCTCGAGGACTATCCATGGCCAGAGGGAGAAGGTTCCCACCCAGTGTGTGGGAATCCCTTCTGGCGGGGGTCTGGGGGTGTCCCCCCCAGGCACGGCCCAGACCCACATCTCACAGACCCTGAATTCAGTTCATCTATGAATGCCTCCGAAGAGTGTGGGTGCAGGGCTTGCCCTGCCTGGACTCTCCGGCAGGGGGTGTTCTCAGGGGGCCTGTGGAGCCATTGAATCTCCTCCTGACCTTCGTTGCCGCCATGACACCGGTGGGCGAGCTACGGCTCGCCATCCCCCTTGCTGTCTATACCTACGACATCGCCTGGTACGTGGCCCTGCCCATTGCAGTGGCGGGGAACATGGTCCCCGTCCTGGTGCTGGTGCCTGGCCTTGACCGCCTCTCCAAATTCCTGCTGAGCTTTCCGAACCCCCTGGGGCGGCTCCTCACCTGGCGGGCAGAGCGCTTGCGGCGGACCCAGTCGCACAGTTTCCAAAAGTACGGGGCCATTGCCCTGGTCATCTTTGTGGCCATTCCCCTGCCTTTGACCGGGGCCTGGAGTGGTGCTCTTCTCGCCTGGGTGTTCCGTATACCAGTTCGGCAAGGCATCCTTCTCGTCGGCCTGGGGGTGGTCATAGCGGGGGTTATCGTCACCGCCGTCACCCTGAGCGGGACATGGCTGGCCGAGCTTCTCCTGGCGGAGTAATCCACAACACCCTTGGCGACCTGGCCGCCAGTTGCTAGAATAGAGGTGTCTGCTTCCGCCCCAGTAGCTCAACGGATAGAGCAACGGCCTTCTAAGTCGTTGGTTGTGGGTTCGAGTCCCGCCTGGGGTACCAAAATTCATAGCTAACAATGGCAATTAGTTTGCCGTCATCTCATCAAGACAACTCTTGTTGGTTTCGCTCTGTCTGGCGTGCTATAATGCTGTCCGCGGAAGATCCCGTAGCTGCTCGCTGATGATAACATCGCTCCGGCTGCAAGCAGCCTTTAGCCCAAGCAACGTTTCGCGATGTGGGGTGTCATGAGCAAACGTACCGAGATTGCAGTCGCCGCCTCCCTCGTACTACTCCTCATGGCGTGCACTGGTGGCAGCCAGGGTGAGTTACCTCAGCCCACGGCCACGCCTCAGCCTACGCCAACACCCATACCCATACCCACACCCACGCCAACACCTACGGCGACTCCGACCGCAACGCCGATTCCTGCTCCCACGCCTACCTCTGCTCCTACTGCCACTTATGCACCTACTAATACTCCCGCGGCTATTCCTAGTCCTGAACCAACCCTTGCGCCCAAGGCGACACCAGTGCCTACTCCTACACCAACGATCAGACCTATTTGGGGCGTACCTGATACGAGCGCATCCGCAATCACTTCACCGCCACCCAGTATGGTAGGCATCAATACTCATCCGGAAGTATTCGGCACAGGTTCTGACCCCAATGTGATTACGCTTGGCCCCAAACTTGGCGGTCGTCCAGATTGGCCACCCTACGCCACTCACTTTGGTACAACATTCGAACTTGGAGTTCACGGAACGCCAGTACTTGCGCCTATTGATATGGTGCTGGTGGGCTTTGATAATCGCAATGCCAAATATCGGGTTCAGAATGGACAGAAAACCGTTCCATTCCATGATTTGGGGTTAACCTTCGAGTCGGCTAGTCCTGATTGGCCGGGCATGATAATCTATGTCTACCACTTATACAGCTCGCCACTGTTGCTCGGACACTATCAAAACCCAGATTGTGGTGAACGTGAAGAATGGGTCGGTACTGTTCAAGCCCAGGGACACCTCTTCTTTGCATTCAATGATTCTGTGATCCCAGAACAGGGTAACGCAGGTGCATGCCAGGCTCTAATCGGATATACGGTAAGACGCGGGGAACTCATTGGATTTGCTGGTAGTGTTGGTACCCACTCTTTTGCTGACTTTTGCTTCAAAGTATCAGATACATCAGAGAATCCGACCGTTCAAAAGGGAAACCGCTATCTTCATTGGGTACAAGCAGCCTCGTTCTTCTATTGGAAAAGTTATGGTCCTAATGCGAGTTTTCCCAGCGGGGTGCTTGCTTATCCCTTCGAGAGTGACGGTTATCAGCTTCCTGCTGAACAACATAACGTGAATTTTAAGTACACTTCAAAGTAGTCCTTTGTGGAGCAGCCAATCTCAAAAGATGGTTGACCTTACCCCTAAAAACAGCATCACCTAGGATTAGAGTCCTCCGTGGTAATAGAATTGACGAGGAGGATTCGATTGAAGGTACGTCAATACACTGAAGAGCAGATCGTCGCCGTCCTTAGGGAAGGACAAGCCGGGGCCAAGGCTTCCGACCAGGTGGAGAACTGTGCCACGGTGCGGTACGACAACGACGTAGGTCCAGGCAATGACCAGGGCTGTGTCTCGACTGTCGTCACACCTCCTGGCGCGGCGGGCTGACCCCCGCCTCAGCGAGGTAGGGCAAAGGTCTTCTCGAAAGTCCGACTCGGAGTTTTACCTTTTGTACCGTATGTGGGCCGTAGGAGGTTCTAACTGCTTTGCTGGTCGACAGTAGACGGTACTAGGCCAGCGCCAGCTCGAATTCCTTTTCAAATACGGTTGTTTGGTCTATCATCACGCCAGGGGTACCAGAAGGTACAACCGAATCTGAGAGGAAAGATGAGTCTTCGCAAGCTCAAGTGGCTCACCATGGCTGTCCTGGTGGGTCTCGTGGCGCTCTTCCTGGTGGGGCAGAGAACCATCTGGCACACCGCTCTCACCTACACCTGGAGGGGATACGCCGTCGAGATGGCCATCGTGACCACGGGGGTGTACTTATCCTCAACCGTGGTCTTCCGCATACTCCAACAGTTGCAGGCCCGTATCCTCCAGCAAAACCATCAGCTTGTCCTTCTGAATCAGGAGAAAGAGCGAGACAGCCAGCAACTTCGTGGGCTTCACCGGGCCAGCCTTGCCCTGACAGGAGAGCGGACCCTGGAGAGCCTGCTACAGCGGATTGTAGACCTCAGCCGAGACATCAGTGAGGCCCAGTACGCTGCCCTCATCGCGGTGGTCGAGGACGGCAAGGTGCAGACCTTCCTCACCTCCGGCCTATCTAACGAGGAGCGGGCCAGAGCAGGAGACCTTCCCCAGGGTCAGGGCATCTTCGGGCTGCTTCTCAAAGAGGCCAGGCCCCTCCGCCTCGAAGACCTCACCCAGCACCCCGCTGCCGTGGGATTTCCGCCAGGCCACCCCCCTATGACCAGCTTCCTGGGCATTCCCATCGTGTACAAGGGGAAGACCCTGGGAGGCATCTACCTGGCTAACAAGCTCAGGGCCAGGGAGTTCACCCAGAGGGACCAGGAGACCCTGGAGATGTTCGCCTCCCAGGCCGCCGTGGCCCTGGAGAACGTCCGCCTCAATCAGGACATCCGGACCGTCGCCATCGTCTCGGAGCGCGAGCTCATCGCCCGGGAGATGCACGACAGCCTGGCGCAGGTGCTGGGCTACGTGAGCACCAAGACCCAGGGAATCCAGGAAATGGTCCGGCGTGGCAACACCTCGGCCGCCCTGGAGCACCTGGAGCAGATGAAAGACACGGCCCGCCGTGCCTATGCCGACGTCAGAGAAGGCATCCTGGCCCTGCGGAGCACCGGCACCCACGGACGGGGCGTTCTGGCCTCCGTGCGGGACTACGCCGAGCAGTTCAGCCGGCAGAGCGGGGTCCCGACGGAGGTGAAGGTAGAGGGAGACGAAGAGGTGTGGCACCTCAACCCCCTCGCGGAGGTCCAGATGCTCCGCATTGTGCAGGAGGCGCTGACCAATGTCCGCAAACATGCCCGGGCCACCAAGGCCCTGGTGCACTTCAGCGCCAACGCCGAGCTGCGAGTGAGAATAGAAGACGATGGCCAGGGGTTCAACCCCCTCAGGATACCCCGAGACGAGTGGCCCCACCTGGGGCTTCAGACCATGCAGGAGCGGGCCGAGGCCATTGCCGCTACCCTCCATCTGGAGAGCAGCCCTGGCCAGGGTACCACGGTG
>JACVQK010000032.1 GCA_015661155.1 Dehalococcoidia bacterium
GTCATCGCCCATACGGTGAAGGGCAAGGGAGTCAGCTTTATGGAAGACAAGGTTCTCTGGCACTACCGGGCGCCGGATGCCGAGGAGTTTCGCCGGGCGTCGGCCGAGATTGAGGGGACGCGGTGAGAACGGCGTTTATTCGGGCGTTGGAGGAGGTGGCCGGGGAGGACGACAGGGTGATGCTGGTGGTCGGCGACCTGGGCTTCGGGGTTGTGGAGCCCTTCGCTCAGCGTTTTCCACTACGGTATCTAAACGCTGGAGTGGCGGAGCAGAACATGACCGGCATTGCGGCGGGGATGGCTTTGTCAGGGAATGTGGTGTTCACCTACTCCATCGGGAATTTCCCCACGATGCGGTGCCTGGAGCAGGTGCGCAACGATGTCTGCTATCACAGGGCCAACGTAAAAATCGTTGCTGTGGGAGGCGGCTTTGTCTATGGCTCTCTGGGAATGACTCACCACGCGACGGAGGACATCGCCATCATGCGTGCTCTTCCCAACATGACGGTGATCGCCCCGGGCGACCCCGTAGAGGCCGCTGCGGCGACCCGCGCCGTCGTCCACTGGCCCGGCCCCTGCTACTTGCGGCTGGGCCGCGCTGGAGAGCCGGTGGTTCATCCATCGACCATCGACTTCCGGATAGGCAAGGCGATAAAAGTGCGCGACGGTGAAGACTTGACTCTCATCTCCACGGGTGGCATGCTTGCAGCCGCCGTCGAGGTTGCAGGCCAGCTTCTTGAGCGGGGCGTCAGGACTCGGGTTCTCAGCATGCACACCGTGAAGCCCCTGGACACCGAGGCCGTGCTGGCAGCAGCGCGAGAGACCGGGGCGATTGCAACCATAGAGGAGCACAGCATCCTGGGCGGACTGGGCAGCGCAGTGGCCGAGGTGCTGGCTGAATGCGATGAGCGAAAGGTGCCCTTCACTCGTATTGGGCTCGAATCAGCCTTTGCCCCAACCGCCGGCGACCAGGCGTATTTGAGAAAGACCTTTGGCTTGTCCAGGGAAGCGGTGGTCGAGCGTCTGCTGACTCTGATCGATCCTGTTACCCATTCACGAAGGACTGGCGGACTCTGAAATCTCGGCGTGGAGAATCGGAGGTTTTCGGATGGTAAAGCTGTGGGTCAGGGACGTAAGTGTGCTGCCTTTCATGAGCAAAAGCGCTCGCGTCATTAATAACTTGCTGATATCCACTGCCGGCGTGAAGATTGTGAATGCAAACGAATTTGCAGTGTCGGGAGTGTGGATAAACCGACTCATCCACTTTGCAAAATTGCTAGAAATGGTGAAAGACGTAGAGGGCGACGTTGTCGAATGTGGCGTCGGCTGGGGTAAATCGCTTGCTATACTTGGACTTCTGGTAAAGCATAGTGACATGTCGCGAAACCTATGGGGCTTCGATTCGTTTGAGGGGCTCCCTCATCCAACGGATGAGGATTCCCCTGAATCATCGCGCTACGCCAAACAGCGCATGTTTGGCGAGGCAACTGAACGTGCTGTGGTAACGAATCTGAGTGCAGTTGGGCTTGATGACGAGTTTTTGCAGAGCCGGGTAAGCCTCGTCAAGGGCTGGTTCTCTGAGACATTACCCAGCTATGGTGGCTCTACTATAGCTCTTCTGCACATTGATGCCGATCTATATGAATCCTACAAGACAACCTTGGAAAACCTGTGGCCTAAGGTAGCTATTGGAGGTATTGTGGCATTTGATGAATATCACTTGCGTATGTGGCCGGGAGCGAAAAAAGCGGTTGACGAGTTCTTTGCCGACAGACCCGGGAGTATCGAGATGCTCAAATCCACCGTTTCCTCTCATAGGTATGTGGTTAGGCTCCGTCGAGTAAGTTTATCCGGAATAAACTCTAGCGGAAGGGAAGAACAGGCGTTAGACGTTGCCCACACGGCAGTCCATGGGAGACATCACTGAAAGGGTGATGGAGAGAAGGCCTTTGAGTCTATGCAGGCATGTATCCGACGAATATAGTTGGTGTATGCGAGGCGACCGCGTATTTGAGGAAGGCCTTTGGCCTGTCCAATGAAGCGGTGGTCGAGCGTCTGCTGAAGCTGGTAACCCGCCGGAGCCACGCCTGACGAGGCGTGAAATCCCCCAAGGGTCCTATAGACGCCAAACAGAGGAAGGGTAACGATGGACTGGAAGGTTCGCTACATAGACTACCCCGTCCACTATCAGAAGATAAGGGATGAGGTTCTGGGGACTATCGATAAGACCCTGGCCCAGGGCGATGTCATGCTTCGCCAGCAGCTGAGGGATTTCGAGGCGAACCTGGCCCGCTTCGTCGGTACCAGGTACGCGGTGGGCGTGAGCAACTGCACCGACGCGATGCATCTGTCGCTGCGCGCCGCGGGCATCGGTGCCGGCGATGAGGTGATCACCGTGTCCCACACCATGGTGGCCACCGCCGCCGCCATCCACCACGCGGGCGCCACACCGGTTCTGGTGGACATCGGCGAGGATCACAACATGGACGTGGGCTGTATCGAGGCGGCCATCACCCCTCGGACGAAGGCCATCATGCCGGTGCACCTCAACGGCCGGGTGTGCGATATGGGGCGGCTGATGTCTGTAGCGGAGCGGCATGGGCTACTGGTCATCGAGGACGCGGCCCAGGCCCTGGGAGCGACCTTCGATGGCACCAGGGCAGGGGCCTTTGGCCTGGCGGGATGCTTCAGCTTCTACCCGGCGAAGCTCCTCGGTGCCTTTGGCGATGGGGGGGCGGTAGTGACCAACAGCGAGGAGATGGCGGAGAAGGTCAGCCTTCTGCGGAACCACGGACGACTGCCGGATGGGGATGTCTTCGGGTGGTCCTTCAACTGTCGCCTGGACAACCTCCACGCCGCCATTCTGGATGTCAAGCTCAGGCAGTTGCCAGGCTGGATAAAGCGAAGGCGAGAGATCGCTGGTATGTACTATGAGGGACTTCATGATGTGCCTTCGCTCCTTCTGCCGTTGCCTCCCCTGGACGAGGGCCCCTACTTTGATGTGTTCCAGAACTACGAGATCGAGGCAGAGAGGCGGGATGCGCTGGTGGCGCACCTGACGGAGCAGGGTGTGGAGACGATGATCTCCTGGGGAGGGAGGGGGGTTCACCAGTTCCCGGCATTGGGCCTGACCCACCACCGGCTGCCCAGAACCGAGCGCATGTTTGAGCGGGTGCTCATGATACCCATGCACCCCGACCTGTCTGATGAGCAGGTGGAGTACGTGGTGGAGACCCTCCGAGGCTTTTACTAGCAGGCTGATGAAAAAGGAGGAGTGCAGAGGGGAGGGCTCCCATCCAGTGGATGGGAATCCCTTTGCCAGGGGTCTGGGGGTGTCCCCCAGACTGGGCTAAGCCCAGACCCGTACCTTACGAACCGTCCTTCCGATGAAGGATTGAGTGTGGGTGCAGGGGGATGGTCGAAAGGGTATAATGCCCTGCTAGACCCTTTGCAGCCCTGGCGCGCCAGGGGAGCGCTCATGACCGTAGACTACTCGAAGGTGACAGAGAACCCAGGGGACATGGTGACCCGGCGGGCACTACAGATGGTGGTGACCCGCTACTCTCTGGCGCGTCAGCACTGCCAGGACAAGGACGTGTTGGAGATAGGCTGCGGCCCAGGGCTGGGGCTTGGCTACCTGGCCCAGGGGGCGCGCCGGGTGGTCGGTGGCGATTACACCGCCGGCATGGTGCGCACGGCGCAGCGCCACTACCGCGGACGATTCAGCATCTTGCGACTGGACGCCCACGCCCTCCCCTTTGCCGGGGGCAGCTTCGACGTGGCCATACTCTTCGAGGCGATATACTACCTGGCAGACCCGGGCAAGTTCCTGGACGAGTGCAGGCGCGTCCTCAGAAAGGACGGCATCCTCATTGTGTGCACGGTGAACAGAGAGTGGCCCGACTTCAATCCAAGTCCCTCCAGCACCACTTACTACTCCGCGCCGGAGCTGCTTGCCCTGCTCACGGAGCACGGCTTCCAAACGGAGATGTTCGGTGCCTTTCCCGCCTCCACAGACTCCCTCGCTCGCAAGGTGGTCTCCCTGATAAGGCGCACCGCTGTCTCGCTGCACCTCATCCCCGGCAGCATGAAGGGCAAGGCGTGGCTCAAACGGCTCTTCTACGGGAGGCTCACGCCCCTGCCTGCGGAGCTGAGTCCAGAGGCTGCCGAAGGGCTTTCAGGGGAGGGGGCTCTAGTGCATATCTCCGAGGAAGCCCCTGCGTCCCAGTATACGGTTCTGTACGCCCTTGGGCGTCTCCGGTGAGTCCATTGTGCAGGTGTGGGGCGATATACCCTTCGTCAACGACCTTCCCTGGCACTAACACGCTGCGGAAAAGGGGTGTCCAGAGGGGCGAAGCCCCTTTGGCAGGGGTCTGGGGGTGTCCCCCAGATACAATTTCCACCCCCTTCCTGACCAGGAAGGGGGCTAGGGGGATGGTCGTCCGCCTGAGGCGGATTCAGCACCTTGCTAACACGTCTATCGAGAGTATGACATCGGCGTGATCTGGGGAGCTGCAATGGATGGGGTGATATCAAGGCTGCACCTGTACCGTGGGGTTCTCGTTTTCCTGATTCACCTGGCCCTGGTAGTGGCGTCCTATGCAGCCAGCTTTGCCCTGCGCCTGGACCTCGATGTCGGCCAGATCCCTCTGGAGCTGGTTCTCAGGACGCTTCCCCTTCTCATCGTCGTGCGCATGAGCGCCCTGGGTCTCTTCAGGCTGTACCGGGGCATGTGGCGGTACGTTGGCGCGGTGGACCTGCTCCAGATCATCAAGGCCACCACCCTCAGCTCGTTGCTCTTTGTGGCGCTGGAGATGATAATCTTCGGCCTGGAGGGGTTCCCGCGGAGCGTCTTCTTCATCGACTGGGCAGGCAACATCTTCCTGTTGAGCGGTGTCCGCCTTTTCGTGCGTCTGGTGCGGGAGCGGTTTCGCCCCATCGCGGGCGGAGACAGGAGCTTCAAGCGCCTGCTGATAGTTGGGGCGGGGGATGCCGGAGCGGCCCTGTGCCGTCAGGCCCTGGCAAGCCCAACCCTGCGGTACAGGCCGGTGGCCTTCGTAGACGATGACCCGCACAAGGTCGGGACCACCATCCTGGGAGTGCCGGTGGCCGGACGCTGCAAGGACATGTCTCGTGTCGTTGAGGAGCACCGGATCGAGAGCGCTGTCATCGCCATCCCCTCGGCGACCTCTTCCCAGATGCGTTCCCTGGTGGAGATGTGCCGGCGTGCGGAGCTTCCCTTCAAGGTCTTGCCTGCAACCTCCGACATCCTTGATGGGACGCTCAGCATCAGTCGAATCCGAGACGTGGACCCGGTTGACCTGCTGGGCCACCCCCCGGCCAGACTGGATCGTGCCGTTATCCAGGGCTCCATCAGGGGAAGGCGTATCCTCATAACCGGCGCCGCTGGCTCGGTGGGCTCGGAGCTGACCTGGCAGATCGCGAGACTCCAGCCAGAGATGCTCGTGCTGGTGGATCATGCGGAGAACCCCCTCTTCTTTCTCGAAGCCGATATTCGAGCCGCCTTCCCGGACACTCCCCTGGTTGTCCGGATAGCGGACGTTACCGATCAGGCCGGCATCGCCGCCCTTATGCTGGAGTCTCACCCTCAGACGGTCTTCCACGCGGCGGCCCACAAGCACGTGCCCCTCATGGAACGCACCCCGGCGGAGGCGGTCAGGAACAACGTGGGCGGCACCTATGTGATGGGCAGGTGCGCCCAGGATGCCGGCGTGAAGACCTTCGTCATGGTTTCCACGGACAAGGCGGTGAGGCCCAGCAGCGTGATGGGGGTCACCAAGCGGCTGGCGGAGCTCCTGGTTCAGGAGATGAACGGCCACGGGTCGACGCGGTTTGTATCGGTGCGCTTTGGGAATGTGCTTGGCAGCAACGCCAGCGTTGTGCCCATCTTCAAGCAGCAGATCGCCAGGGGCGGCCCGGTCACAGTAACCCATACCGATGTGCAGCGATACTTCATGAGCCTCTCCGAGGCTGCCAGCCTCATATTGCAGGCTGGGGCCGTTGGAGTTGGCGGTGAGACCTTCGTCCTGGACATGGGGGAGCCTGTGAGGATAGTGACCCTGGCAGAGACCATGATCACCCTCTCAGGATTGAAACCCTACGAGGATATTGATATCGTGTTCACGGGCCTGCGGCCCGGCGAGAAGCTGTTCGAAGAGCTGCACCTGGAGGAGGAGTCTCTCCAATCCACCGAGTACGAGAAGCTCCTGATGGTGAAGAGTGGCCGTCTCGCGGGCATCCTGCCCGCTCTGGAGGAGTTCCTGGGGGCTCTGCCCGCCCTGGAGCCGGAGGAGGTCAAAGCCTATCTCAAGCGCCTGGTTCCAGAGTACATGCCCGGCGGTCCCTCCCAGGGCGTGATTTTGCATCGCGAAAAGGAACCTGGATGAGCATGGAGCCATGAACATGAAACCTCTGCTCAAGTCAGCCCTTTACGGCCTGTACACCCGGCGACTGCTGAGGCAGGTCCAGCGAGGCCCGCTACCACGGCATGTCGCGCTGATTCTCGACGGGAACCGGCGATTCGCTCGTTTGCACGGGCTTGAGTCGCCCCAGGTGGGCCACCAGATGGGGGCGGAGAAGCTCGACGAGCTCCTGGCGTGGTGCGACGAGCTTGCCATCCCCGTGGTCACCGTGTGGGCCCTCTCCATGGACAACCTGAGCCGCCGCCCGGAGGAGCTGGGGGAGCTTATTGAAGTCATCGAGAGCAAGCTACAGGCCCTTGCTCAGGCCCAACGCCGTCACCGCTCTCCCCGGTCGATCCACGCCCTGGGCCGTCTGGAGATGCTCCCGGACTCCCTGCGGAGCATGATCGCCGATGCGGAGACCAGCACCGCGCACCTGGGGCCTCTGCGTCTGAATATAGCCCTGGGATACGACGGGAGGGAGGAGATAACCCAGGCTGTCAAAAACCTCTTGCTGGAGCAGGCCGAGAAGGAGGAATCGCTGCGCGACGTGGCCGACAAGCTCACCTCCCAGGAGATAGCCCGGTGGCTCTACTGCAATGGAGACCCTGACCCTGACCTCATCATCAGGACCAGTGGCGAGCTGCGACTCAGCGGGTTCCTGCTGTGGCAAAGCGCCTACAGCGAGCTCTACTTCTGCGACACCCTGTGGCCTGCCTTCCGCAAGGTGGACTTTCTTCGTGCCCTGAGGAGCTATCAGCAGCGGGAGCGCCGCTTCGGCACGTGAGTTCTTGCAAATAGCTTCTATGGAGCTATCCAAGAACCCTCACCCCCTGTGTCCCCCTCTCCCTTGCCCAGGGAGAGGGGGCAGAAAAGTATCTGGGGGACACCCCCAGACCCCCGCCAGAAGGGGCTTTGCCCCCTCTGGACTCCCTCAGGGTCAGATTTCGGGATGGTTCATAGAAAGGCGGCGCGCTCATGGATAGCAAGGAGTCCGGGAACATGGGAACGTATCAGGCGCTGGAGGAGATAGTGGCCCGCCTGCTGGGGCCTGGGGGATGCCCCTGGGACAGGGAGCAGACCCACCAGTCGCTGAAGCGAAACCTCCTGGAGGAGTGCTACGAGGTGATGGAGGCCATCGATAGCGGGAACCCTGGCAAGCTGGCCGAGGAGCTGGGGGACATCCTGGTGCAGGTGGCTTTTCACATCCAGCTCGCCCGGGAGGAGGGGAGCTTCGGCCCCCAGGAGGTGTTCACCTCCATCAACGAAAAGCTCATCCGCAGGCATCCCCACGTCTTCGGCGACGCCGAGGCCCGCACCGCCCAGGAGGTCAAGGCCAACTGGGAGGCCATCAAGCGCCAGGAGCGGGGAGAGGACTCCTCCCGCCTGGGCGCTATTCCCAAGGCGCTGCCTGCCCTGGCCCACGCTCAGCTCATCCAGGACAGGGCATCCCTGGCAGGCTTCGACTGGGATAGCGTGGAGGGGGTGAGGGAGAAGCTCAGAGAGGAGCTACAGGAGCTGGAGGATGCCCAAACCCAGGAGGAGAGGGAATGGGAGTTGGGAGACGTGCTCTTCACCCTGGTGAACCAGGGCCGGTGGATGGACATCCAGGCGGAGGAGTCCCTGCGCCGTGCCAACCAGCGGTTCTACCACCGCTTCATCTGCATGGAGGGCTTGTCTCAGGAGCGAGGCGTTGACTTCCCATCCCTGTCCATGGACGAGAAGGAGGCCCTCTGGCGGGAGGCCAAGAAGAGGGTGGGATAGGGGGACAAGGCAGGGCACGCCCTGCACCCACACTCTTCAGAGGCATTCAAGGGCAGGTTGAATTCAGGGTTTGTGAGATGTGGGTCTGGGCAACGCCCAGTTGGGGAGGGAAAGCCCTTGACAACGCCTTCTCCTCAAAATATCATCTTCTTGGGTGGCAGTGGGGAAGGGAAGGTCATATCGACATCATGGGTACGGGTTCGGGCCGCCACACCGCCGCGATAGGGCCACCGGGTCGTCATTTCACCGTCTCCTTCAAGGGTGGTTCCGTTGTTCAAGTCTGTTGCGTCTATCTCCACCTCAGGCGTTGCCCTTGGTGGGGTGATGAAAAAGGGGAGTGCAGAGGGGCGAAGCCCCTTTGCCGGGAGTCTGGGGGTGTCCCCCAGACTGGGCTTGGCCCAGACCCACACCTCACGAACCCTAGAACATGGTCAGACCAGGGCAGCGGCAGTTGAGTGTGGGTGCAGGGCGTGCCCTGCCCCCTTCCTGGCCAGGAAGGGGGTTAGGGGGATGGTCGAAAGAGTTTTTCAGCACCCTGTTAGACCAGGACTGGGGCCGTTATCATGACCAAGTACGTGTTTGTGACGGGCGGTGTCGTTAGCTCCGTGGGGAAGGGGATCACCGTCGCCTCCCTCGGACGCATCCTCAAGAGCCGCGGTATCTCCGTCTCCGTGCAGAAGCTGGACCCCTACCTGAACGTGGACCCGGGCACCATGTCCCCTTATCAGCACGGCGAGGTGTTTGTCACCAGGGACGGCTCAGAGACAGACCTGGACCTGGGCCACTATGAGCGTTTCATCGACGTGGAGCTGACCCGCTCCTCCAACGTCACCGCCGGACAGATATACAGCTCCGTCATTGCCAGGGAGCGCCGGGGTGACTTTCTGGGGGGGACTATCCAGGTGGTTCCCCACGTCACCAATCAGATAAAGGAGAGCATCCAGAGCCTGGCGCGGGAGGCCGGCGCGGAGGTGATCGTGGTGGAGGTCGGTGGCACCGTGGGAGACATCGAGGGTTTGCCTTTCCTGGAGGCGATACGGCAGATGAGGAACGAGGTGGGGCGAGAGAACGTCTTCTACATCCATGTGACCTTCCTTCCCTTCATCTCCTCCACCGTGGAGATAAAGACCAAGCCTACCCAGCACAGCGTCAAGGAGCTTCGAGCCATCGGAATCCAGCCTGATGCCATCATCTGCCGGGGCGACCATCCCGTCTCCGAGGAGATAAAGGCCAAGATATCCCTCTTCTGCGATGTCCCCCGTAGCGCGGTGATACCCCTGCCCACGGTGTCCAACGTCTACGAGGTGCCCCTCATCCTGGAAGAGGAGGGCCTGGGAGACCTGGTCGTCCGCTCTCTGGGGCTGACCTCTCACGGCAGGGACATGGCCGAGTGGCGCGACCTGGTGGTGCGTATGAAGGGCTTGGACAAACCGCTGTCCATAGCGGTGGTGGGCAAGTACGTGGCCCTTCCCGACTCCTACATATCCGTGAAGGAGGCCCTCCGCCACGCCGGCCTCTATCACGATAGAGACGTGCAGATCACCTGGGTTAACTCCGAGGACGTGGAGAGGGATGGCCCGGACAAATACCTGGGCTCCGCCTGTGGCATCGTGGTACCCGGAGGCTTCGGGCCCAGAGGCATAGAGGGGATGATCCAGGCTGCCCGTTACGCCCGGGAGCACCGGGTGCCATACCTGGGTCTCTGCCTGGGAATGCAGCTCATGGTGGTGGAGTTCGCGCGGCACATCCTCAACTCGCCCAGGACCAACTCCACGGAGTTCGATGAGGAGACCCCCCATCCCGTGATAGACCTCATGCCCGACCAGCGCTCTATCCGTGCCAAGGGGGGAACCATGCGGCTGGGGAGATACCCCTGTCACCTGGTGAAGGGCACCAGGGCCGCCGCCGCCTATGGGCCCCTGGAGATTGTGGAAGAGCGACACAGGCATCGCTTCGAGTTCAACAACGCCTATCGGGAACGTCTTCAGGAAGGGGGCCTCATTGCCAGCGGCCTCTCTCCTGATGGTAGCCTGGTGGAGATATCAGAGATGGTGGGCCACCCTTTCATGGTGGGGGTGCAGTTCCATCCCGAGTTTCTCTCACGGCCCAACCGGCCCCATCCCCTCTTCCGGGAGTTCATCGGCACAGCCAAGGGTATACTGAGAGAGGGAGGGCAACACCCCCTGCCCATCTACTCCAGGGAGTAAGGGCGCATGGTATCGCTTCCCTACCAGGCTGCGGAAATGGGGAGTGCAGAGGGGGCTAAGCCCCCTCTGGCGGGGGTCTGGGGGTGTTCCCCAGACTGGGCTTGGCCCAGACCCACATCTCACGAACCTAGAGTATGGTCAGACCAGTGCAGCGACATTTGAGTGTGGGTGCAGGGCGTGCCCTGCCCCTTCCTGGCCAGGAAGGGGGCAGGGGGATGGTCGAAAAGGGCTTTTCATCACCCTGCTAGACGGATGCACCAGAGGATGGTATAGTAAGGAGGTACTTGGGATGCTCATCTTCCTCGACACGGCCAACCTGGAGGAGATTCGCCACGCCGCGAGGCTGGGAGTTCTGCGGGGCGTAACCACCAATCCCTCCTTGGCGGCCAAAGAGGGCATCGGAGGCCTGGGGAGCTACCGGGTGGCGGTTCAGGAGATAGCCAGGGTCGTGGATGGCCCCATCTCCGCGGAGGTTCTCAGCACCCATGTCCAGGGGATGGTGGAGGAGGGCAGAGAGATAGCGACATGGGCACCCAATGTGGTGGTCAAGATACCCAGCACCCTTCAGGGTCTCGAGGCCATGAGCACCCTTGCCAGGGAGGGCATTCGGATAAACCAGACCCTCTGTTTTTCGCTAAACCAGGCCCTTCTGGGAGCCCTGGCGGGAGCCAGCTTTGTGAGCCCCTTTGTGGGCCGTCTGGACGATGAAGGCCACGATGGGATGCAGTTGGTGGCCGATATGGTGCAGGTCTTCCAAAAGTACAGGATAACCACCAAAGTGGTGGCCGCCAGCATCCGGCATCCCCTTCACTGTGTGGCGGCAGCCAAGGCCGGGGCAGACATCGTTACAGTGCCCTACAAGGTGCTGTTGCAGATGATGCACCATCCCCTGACGGATGTGGGTGTAGCCCGTTTCCTTCAGGACTGGGAGAAAACGGTCAAGGCTTAGGGCCAGCTTTCCATCCGGACGTGGCACCTCCCGTGGGGCGCCTTTCGCACCGCCTACGGGGACATTTGCCTGTTCAGTATGGGTAAAATCAAGTCAATATGATGAGGAAAGATGGACGATTCCTTGAAGGAGAACCTGTACCTTGGAGGGTGCTATGAATCTGGCTGAGTTGGGCGGGAAAAGCAAAGAAGAGCTGTTGGTCATGGCCAGGGAGATGGGGATAGAGAACGGCCTCGCCGCCCTGCGGAAGGACGAGGTGGTCTTCCGGATGATGCAGTCCTATGCGGAGCAGGAGGGGTGTATCCTGGCCTCCGGCATCCTGGAGATGATCAACGAGGGCTACGGCTTCCTCCGTCAGCCCAACCTCAAGCCCAATCCCAACGATGTGTACGTCTCCCAGTCCCAGATAAGGCGGTTTGCCCTGAGGACGGGGGACCAGGTGATGGGCCAGGTCAGGCCCCCCAAGGAGAGCGAGAAGTACTACGGCCTGATAAGGGTGGAGGGGGTGAATGGCATGGACCCCGAGGCGGCTCGGAGCAGGCCCCACTTTGAGAACCTCACCCCCATTTTCCCTCTCCGGCAGATAAAGCTGGAGACCACCCGAACCAACCTCTCCACCCGCTTGATAGACCTGGTGGCTCCCATCGGTCGCGGCCAGCGCGGCCTCATAGTGTCCCCTCCCAAGGCAGGCAAGACCACCCTGCTCAAGCACATCGCCCAGGGCACCACTGAGAACTACCCTGACATCAAGGTGATAGTCGCCCTCATCGGAGAGCGCCCTGAGGAGGTGACCGACGTTAAACGCTCCGTAGGGGGAGAGGTGTTCAGCTCCACCTTCGATGACCCGGTGGAGGACCACTGTCGCGTGGCGGAGCTGGCCCTTGATCGGGCCAAACGCCTGGTGGAGGGGGGGACGGACGTGGTAATCCTCCTGGACAGCATCACCCGGCTCACCAGGGCCTATAACCTGGCCCTGCCCACCAGCGGCAGAACCCTCTCCGGAGGCATCGACCCCGTGGCCCTCTATCCCCCCAAGCGGTTCTTCGGGGCTGCCCGCAACACTGAGGAGGGAGGCAGTCTCACCATCATCGCTGCCTGCCTGGTGGATACAGGTAGCCGCATGGACGAGGTTATCTACGAGGAGTTCAAGGGCACCGGCAACATGGAGCTGCATCTGGACAGGAAGCTGGCGGACCGCCGGGTCTTCCCCGCCATTGACATCCAGCGCAGCGGAACCCGGCGGGATGAGCTCCTCCTGGATGAGGACACCCTGAAGCAGGTGTGGCTGCTGCGCCGCATGGTGACCATGATCACCTCCGGCTCCATGGACTCCACCGACGCCACGGAGAAGGTCATGGATCGCCTGAAAAAGACCGCCAGCAACAAGGAGTTCCTCAGCACCCTCACCAGGGACGTATAGGCAGGGCAAGCCCTGCACCCACACTCAACTGTTGCTGCGCTTCCTCTGACTCATGTTCTGCGGTTCGTAAGGTATGGGTCTGGGCCGCGCCCAGCGGGAACGGCGACAATGGGTTGGGAGCGGGAGTTGGACATGAAGGGCGAAATCCCTGCGAGAAGGACCGCCAGAAAACGCCTGGACCTGACCATGGTGGAGCAGGGCCTGGCCGAGAGCCGGGAGAAGGCCCAGGCGCTGATTATGGCGGGGCGGGTGAGAGTGGAAGGGAAACCGGCCACCAAGGCCGGACAGGGAGTGACCCTGGGGGAGGCCATCTCCCTGGAGCCGGGACTCGAGTACTACGGCCGGGGTGGCATCAAGCTGGCCCACGCCCTGGAGCAGCTCCAACTGGATGTGAAGGGAATGGTGGCCCTGGACGTAGGGGCGTCCACCGGAGGCTTCACCCACTGCCTCTTGCTTCGGGGAGCCCAGCGGGTCCACGCCCTTGACGTGGGATACGGCCAGCTTGACTACAGGCTTCGCCAGGACCCCCGCGTGGTGGTGATGGAGCGGGTCAACGCCAGGTATCCCTTCCCTTTGGGAGAGGAGGTGGACCTGGTCACGGTGGACGTCTCCTTCATATCCCTCACCATGGTGTTGCCCTCGGTGGTTGAACACCTCAAGGCGGGGGGGGTCATGGTCGCTCTGGTGAAACCCCAGTTTGAGGCGCGGCGGGACGAGGTGGGGAAAAGGGGTGTGATCAGAGACCCCAGGGTTCACGCCCGGGTGCTGGGCAGGATCATAGCCTGGGCTGTAAACAGCGGTTTTCGTCTCAGGGGCCTGGTGTCCTCCCCCATAACGGGGGATCAGGGCAACCGGGAGTTCTTCATTCTCATAAGCCCGTCCCGGTGAGGGCAGGGCGTGCCCTGGCCCCCTTCCTGGCCAGGAAGGGGGCCAGGGGGATGGTCGAAGGAGTTTTTAAGCACCCTGCTATATCTTGAGGCGCGCTTGAAATGCCTTGTCGCTGCGATATGGCCCCACTATGACCATGCTCAGCTTCTCTGTGACCAGCAGGCTCCTGGCCACTCTCTGAAGGTCCTCGGGGGTTATGGTGTCCACATGGGCCAGCGTCTGGTCGACGGTGAAGACCCGGTTGTGGAGAAGCTCCTGGGCCCCCATCCAGGCAGCGACGCTCTGACTGTCCTCCATGCGTATGACCAGGCGTCCCTTGAGGAACTCCCTGGCCCTGTGCAGCTCATCCTCTGGTATCCCATCTTTGATCCGGTGTAGCTCCTGGAGGATGGAGTGTACGGCCTTCCTGGCGTTTTTCGGGTCCACTCCGGCATAGGTGGTGAAAGAGCCGCAGTCCCTCAGGTGGCTGGACGTGGTGTGGACGTCGTAGACCAGGCCCTGATTCTCCCGCAGTTCCAGGAAGAGCCGGCTGCTCATTCCACCTCCCAGCACGGTGTTCAGCAGGTCCAGGGCGTATCTGTCGGGGTGTGTAGCGGAGAGTCCCTTGACCGCTGTGCAGATGCGGGCCTGCTCCGTCTTGCGGCTCTCCAGCTTCATCCTGGGGGCGGACTGGCCCTCCTCGACGGGAAACCAGGAGCCGGGTTGATGAGATGTCCACCCCTGGAACTGGAGGGTCAATAGGTCGGCCACCTCCTGGTGGGTGATATTCCCCGCGACACTCACCACCAAATTTGGAAGGGTGTACTGTCGTTGCATGTACTCCAGCAGCATGTCGCGGGTGATATTGCTTACCGTTTCCCTGGTGCCACCTACGTCCCTGCCCAGGGGCTGGTCGGGCCACATCACCTCATCGATGAGCAGGTCAGCCCTGTAGCTGGGGATGTCGTTGCTCATGGAGAGCTCTTCCAGGATGACCTGGCGCTCCTTGTCCACCTCAACGGCGTCGAACAGCGGCTCGCGGAGCATGTCCGAAAGGATGTCCACGGCCAGCCCGAAGTGGGTCAAAGGCACCTTGCACCAGTAGGTGGTCAGCTCCCGGTCGGTGGCCGCGTTGAGGATGCCTCCTATTCCTTCAATGGCCTCGCTGATCTCCCTGGCAGTGGGACGGCGGCGAGTACCCTTGAAGCACAGGTGCTCCACGAAGTGAGAAACTCCCGCCTCTTCGGGGGTCTCGTACCTGGAACCTGCCCCCACGTAGAAAGCGATGCTCACCGACTTGGTGTGGGGCATGTGACTGGTGAGAATCCGAAGTCCGCTATCGGTAACCGTCTTCTCGTACATATTACAGCTACAAAAGCTCAGCTTCCTTGGGGATTTGACACCCTTGTTTCAGTGTATGGTAGTTGCTGTGTTACGTCAACGGGAATGGCAAACGACGACTGGCAGGTATCAGGCAACGACTAGCAGGGTGCTCAAAAGGGGGAGTCCAGAGGGGGCGAAGCCCCTTCTGGCGGGGGTCTGGGGGTGTCCCCCAGATTCCTTTTCCTCCCCCTCTCCCTTGCCAAGGGAGAGGGGGACACAGGGGGGGCAAGAAGAGTAGCATTCACTAAAGAATGGCTCATGGTGTTGAGCACTGCTATAGCGACTCTTCTGGCAGTGGGGTTTGTGCTCCTGGGTACGATTTCATGCCAGTCGTCGGCACCTGGGATTAGCGCCACCGCCACTCCGGTGGGTGATGGGTGGGCTGACGGCGGAGCTGTCACTTATATCACGGAGGAGCGGGCCATTGAGCTGGCCGTGCAGTACGGCAGAAGCGGGTTTGTGATGCTGAAGGAGTTTACCGGCGTGCACGACATCGGCAAGATGAAGTATCTGGACTTTTTCGCGCTACGGGGCGGTGATCCCGGCCCAACCACGGTTAGCTATCACCAGAACACAGTTGTTTGGGTTGTCTCGCTGGAGGGGCTGCGTGAGTCGTGTTCACCACCGGACTTCTATGGGAAATACCATTGCGGGGAGTATGACAACCTGTACGTCGTCCTCGATGCTATCACTGGTAGAGTCTATAGCTGGGGCTCCATGGTGGCGGGCCCTCTCACGATACCCAAGGGAGAATAGCTGTATTGTGTCCCCTCTGCCCCCCCCTTTGGGAACCCCTTCTGCTATACTTAGCAGGCTGGTGAAAAAGGGGGAGTGCAGAGGGGCGCAGCCCCTTTGACGGGGGTCTGGGGGTGTCCCCCAGACTGGGCTTTGCCCAGACCCACACATCACAAACCGTAGAACATGGTCAGACCAGGGCAGCGACAGTTGAGTGTGGGTGCAGGGCTCGCCCTGCCTTCCCCCTTCCTGGCCGGGAAGGGGGCCAGGGGGATGGTCGAAAGGATTTTTAACACCCTGTTAAGTGCATAGAGAGCCATGATTAAGGGAAAGCATCTACTGTCCATGGCCGACCTCACCTTCGAGGAGGTCTGGGGGCTTATCCAGAGGGCCCATGACCTCAAGAAGGGGCCGGGACGCCCCGTGCTGGAGGGAAAGTCCGTGGCACTCCTCTTTGAAAAGCCGTCCCTGAGAACCAGGGTGAGCTTCGACGTGGCTGTGCATCAGCTAGGAGGCCACCCTCTTTACCTGGGAAGGGAGGAGGTGGGAATGGGGGAGCGAGAACCTGTGGCCGACGTTGGCCGGGTCCTGTCCCGCTACGTCAGCGCCCTGGTGGTGCGCACCTTCGCCCAGAGCACCCTGGAGACCCTGGCTCGCCACTCTTCGGTGCCGGTGATCAACGCCCTGTCCGACGAGGAGCACCCGTGCCAGGCCCTGGCGGACCTGCTCACCATATACGAGAAGAAGGGAGGGCTGGAAGGGGTGAACATCGCCTTTATCGGCGACGGCAACAACGTGGCCACCAGCCTGGCCCTGGGGGCTGCCAGTGTGGGAGCGAGCTTCACCATAGCCTCTCCCCCTGGATATCATCTTCCCCCCAAAGCGGAGGAGGAGGCGCGTAGAAGAGCGAAGCGTAGCGGGGCGACCATAACCCTGGTGGAGAGCCCGCAGGAAGCGGTCAGAGGCGCGGATGTGGTCTACACCGATGTCTGGGTAAGCATGGGCCAGGGAGGAGAGACGGAGCGCCGACATAAAGCCTTCGCCCTCTTCCAGGTGAACCAAGCCCTGATGGCCAGGGCCGGGGATGGGGCCCTGTTCATGCACCCGCTGCCGGCTCACCCGGGGGAGGAGGTCTCCGAGGGCCTGCTGGAGCATCCCCAGTCCGTGGTGTTCGACCAGGCGGAGAACCGCCTCCACGTCCAGAAAGCCATCCTGGCAGAGATTCTGGGATAGGAGCCGGAGACGTGCCAAAGCCTCTGGTAGCCATTGTGGGACGGCCCAACGTGGGTAAGTCCACCCTCTTCAACCGGCTGGTAGGACAGCGCATGTCCATCGTCTCCCCCGTACCCGGCACCACCCGGGACCGCGTAAGTGCTTCTGTCTCCTGGAAGGACAGGTCTTTTATACTGGTGGATACGGGGGGGCTGGAGGTCATGCCCAGCTCCGACATGTGGGACAAGGTGAGGGCCCAGGTGGAGATGGCCCTGGAGGAGGCCGATGCCATCATCTTCCTGACCGACACCGTGGAGGGCCTTACGCCGGGGGATGAGGAGATCGCTCAATCCCTGCGGCGGAGGGGGAAACCCCTGCTCCTGGCGGTGAACAAGGCGGACAACTTCAGAAGGGAGCAGGGGGTGGTGGAGTTCTACCGGTTGGGGCTGGGAGAGCCTGTACCCATAAGCGCCTATCACAACCTGGGCATCGAAGACCTGCTGATCAAGCTCGACAGCCTCCTGCCCGTATCTCCCGGAGAGGAGGAGGAGACAGAGGTGCTGAAGCTGGCCATAGTGGGCCGTCCCAACGTGGGCAAGTCCCAGCTTCTCAACGCCATACTGGGGGATGAGCGCGCCATAGTCTCCGAGATTCCAGGCACTACCAGGGATGCGATAGACGTATCCATGTCCTTTGGCGGCAGGCCCGTTACCCTCATCGATACCGCTGGGGTGAGACGCCGGGGGCATATTGAAGGGGGCATCGAGAAGTACAGCGTCTTGAGGGCGATGAGGGCCGTGGAGCGCTCCAACGTGTGCCTCCTGGTCACGGATGCCACGGAGTCCGTCACAGAGCAGGATACCCACGTCGCCGGGCAGGTTCTGGATACCTACAAGGGTGTGGTGGTAGTGATAAACAAGGTGGACCTGGTGGAGGGAGAGGTGGAGAGGGAGGAGTTGCTGCGGGAGGCGCGCCGCATGCTGAAGTTCATCCCCTACGCCCCTATCTGTTTCGCCTCTGCCTTGCAGGGAACGGGAGTGCAGGAGGTCATGGAAGCGGCGGTTACGGTGTATCAAGAGGGGGCCAGGGTGGTGTCCAGGGGCGCCCTGGAGAGGGTCCTGCTAGACGCGATGGCCGCCCATCCCCCCCCCAGCCGTGGGGGGAAGGTCCTCAAGATACACCGCATATACCAGAAAGGCACCAACCCCCCCACCTTTGTGCTTCCCGTCAATGACCCCGAGCTGGTCCACTTCTCCTACCAGCGTTATCTGGAGAACCGGCTCCGCTCGGCCTTTGGCTTTGCGGGAAATCCCATACACCTGATATTCTCTTCCGCCAGAGCGATAAGGGGTGAGAAGTAGATGGCTTTCGGTCTGCTGATTCCCCTGGGCTATCTTCTGGGGTCCGTGCCCTTTGGTCTCCTGGTAGCGCGCCTCGCCAGGGGCATTGACGTACGGGAGCACGGCAGCGGCAATACGGGGGTGACCAACGTGCTGCGCACGGCGGGACACTGGCCGGCCCTGGCGGTGCTGGTGCTCGATACGGGGAAGGGCGTCCTGGCCGTGCTCCTGGCCAGGATTATTGACCCCTCTCCATCCCTGGAGGTTGCCACGGCTCTCTCCGCCCTGGTGGGCCACAACTGGTCGGTCTTTCTCCGTTTTCACGGGGGAAAGGGCATTGCCACCGGGATGGGGGCCTTTTTCGCCCTATCTCCTCTGGCAGGCCTCATTATGATGACGGTGGGCCTGCCCTTTATCGTCATCTTCAGGTACGTCTCCCTGGGCTCCATGGTGGGAGCGGTTACGGCTGTCATCTCTACGATCCTTCTGGCGATACTGGCTCCATCCCTTCCTTTTGGAGTCCCATCCCTTGTCTACATTGTTTACCCGTCAATAGCAGCACCCCTAGTCATATTCAAGCATCGGGACAACATTCATCGCCTTCTCAAGGGCCAGGAGCGCAAGCTGGGTGAGTCGGTGAGGGTGGGGAATCCCTCTCCGGGGGCCCGTAGCTAGCGTCGCGTCACGCTGTTAGGGTATCATTCGAGGGTGCAGGGGGCGAAGCCCCCGCCGAGGGTCTGGGGGTGTCCCCCAGATACCATATTTCCCCCTCTCCTGCAGGAGAGTATGCCAGGGGGTGAGGTATACGCCCTTGGGGAGAATGAGCTTAATGTATCCTCATTTGGGTGACGCGACACCAGGGTAGGTCTGCATCATGGCAAAGGTCTCCGTAATAGGCACCACCAGCTGGGGAACCACCCTGGCCATTCTCCTGTCCAACCGCGGTGTAGAGGTGCTGCTCTGGGCGCGCACTCAGGAAGAGGCCGCGGCCCTGGAGAGCGCCAGGGAGAACCATCGTCTGTTGCCAGGGGCGTCCTTCCCCCCCAGTATGGGTGTCACCGCCGACCGAGGGGAGGCAAGTGAGGGGGCGGATATGGTGATCCTGGCCGTGCCATCCCGTAGCTTCCGGGAGAACGTCCGGGGCTTTTTGCCCTTCCTGGAGCGTCCCTGCATGATCATGAGTGCCACCAAGGGTCTGGAGAAGGACACGGCGAACCGCATGAGCCAGATACTGGAGGAGGAGCTTCCCCAATCTTTCCGGGGAGGTATCTGCGTGCTCTCCGGCCCCAACCTCTCCAGGGAGGTCGTCCAGGGTAAGCCGGCTTCCACCGTTGTGGCGGCGCGAGGGGAGGGGGTTGCCCTTCAAGCCCAGGAGCTGCTCATGTCCCCCACCTTCAGGGTGTATACCAACACCGATGTGGTGGGGGTGGAGCTGGGGGGAGCTTTGAAGAACATCGTTGCCCTGGGAGCGGGGATCAGCGATGGCCTGGGATACGGGGACAACGGAAAGGCAGCCTTCATCACCCGGGGCCTGGCGGAGATAACCCGCCTGGGAGTGGCGGCTGGGGCCAGCCCTCTTACCTTTGCCGGTCTGGCCTGTCTGGGAGACCTGGTGGCCACCTGTTTCAGCCCCCTAAGCAGGAACAGATACGTGGGGGAGCAGCTGGCCGCGGGGCGGAGTCTGGAGGAGATTCGCTCCTCCATGAAGAACGTGGCCGAAGGGGTGGATACCACCGTCGCCGCCCTCAAGCTGGCCTCTCGGTTGAAGGTGGATATGCCCATAGCCCAGGCCACCTACCGCGTTCTCTTCCAGGGGCTGAACCCGCGCCAGGCGGTCATGGAGCTCATGGGGCGGGCCCCTCGTCCGGAGTGGTCGGGGATTCAGCCATAGCGCCCATGCCTGAGCGTTCCTACCCTTGCCGCCATATTCACTACTGCCCTCTTGCCAAATGGGGAAAAATCGCTATACTTACTCTTTGGTCACAATTTCCACAGGAGGGCAGGTGATTGAATGCGCTAGGTACTCAGATATTGCTGGAACTCAAGCAGTGTAACAGAGAGCTCCTGAACGACTTGCCCCTCATCCGAAAGACCCTCCTGCAAGCGGCAAGGGAAGTGGGAGCCACCGTCATAGGGCAGTCCTTCCATCAGTTCAGCCCCCAGGGTGTCACCGGAGTAGTAGCCATCGCCGAGTCCCACATTTGTATCCACACGTGGCCGGAGTACGGCTACGCCGCGGTGGATATATTCACCTGTGGCGAGGGATTCAAACCCCAGACGGCAGTTGATCTCATCGTCCGGAGCCTCGGTTGCCAGGAGCACTCCGTCACTGAGATAAGGCGAGGCCTCCTTTCTGACCTGGCGAGCGTAACTGCCAGATAAGCGATGGTTACAGGAAAGATGGACGAGGCCAACCCCGGGTGGTTCCAGGAGTACATTACCCCTGACCTGTATCACATGCTAGCCATCCAGAGGAGGGTCTACTCCTCCAGGACCCGCTTTCAGGCGGTGGAGATTCTGGACACCGTTCCCTTTGGCCGGTGCCTCATACTGGACGGCAAGACCCAATCGGCGGAGGCGGATGAGTTCATCTACCACGAGGCCCTGGTTCAGCCCGCCATGGTAACCCACCCCAACCCCACGACGGTCTTCATCGCCGGAGGTGGAGAGGGAGCCACCCTCAGAGAGGCCCTATCTCATAACACGGTGAAGCGGGTGGTCATGGTAGACCTGGATAGGGAGGTGGTGGAGATATGCCGCCGTTTCCTTCCCAACCACCACAGGGGCGCGTTCGAAGACCCCCGGGTGGAGCTTCACCACAGCGACGCCGGGGCGTTCCTGAAGGCCAATCCTGATACCTACGACGTCATGCTGGTGGACTTGCCTGACCCCATGGAGGGAGGCCCGGCCGCTTCTCTGTACACCCAGAGCTTCTACCGCCTCCTCCGCCAACGACTCAATCCCGGGGGTGTGATGGCGGTGCAGTCTGAGCCGTGCATGGCCGGCAACCTGGAGGCCTTTACGGCCATCAACACCACCCTTCAGAGCGTCTTCCCCGGGGTTTTCCCATATCACGCCATGGTGCCATCGTTCTCTTCCGATTGGGGCTTCAACCTGGCCTCCCTGGGCCCCAATCCCCTGGAGCTGGAGCCGAAAGAGGTAGACCGCCGCCTGGCCGCGAGGGGGTGCAGCTCCCTCGGTTTCTACGATGGCGAGACCCACCGCGGGCTATTCATCCTCCCTCGGCACATCCGCAAGGCCCTGACGGAGGAGACCCGGGTCATCACCGAGGACAGTCCCCTGGTGGTGTTCTAGGCAGGGCAAGCCCTGAAGTTCGCTTTCTGAAACTTACGCCAGGGTGTCATTGCGAGGCCCGACGAAGGAGGGCCGTGGCAATCTGGTGGAGAGAGTGGAGCGCCACCCCAGATTGCTTCGGGCTTTGCCCTCGCAATGACAGACTCAGGTCCGACTATCGAAAGAACCAGCCTTGCTATGCCCGTGAAGGCGCGGCATCACACATCCCGCCGAAGGGGTGGCAGCACCTGTCGCATCCAGGGAACCAGGTCGGCCAGGACATCCTGGCTGATCTCATGTCCCATGTCGTACTCCCGGTAGTACGGCGTGTAGCCCTCGGAGGTCAGAAACTCAAAGGAGCGCCGGCCTCGCTCCGGGTTGTCCTGCAGGCCGTGGGCGATGAAGATGGGCTGGCTTCGCTCCAGTGGCAGGCGACTCCGCATCTCCTCCGGGTCCCGGAGGAAGGCGCTTAGCGCTACCAGCCCGGCGAAGAGGTCGGGGCGGCCCAGTCCACAGCGATAGGTCATACCTCCACCTTGGGAGAAACCCAGGAGCATGGCGCGCCCCGGGGACACGTGATAACGCTCCATCACCTCCTCCCAGAGGCCCTCCAGGTATCTTTCACTGCGAAGACCCTCCTCCGGGTCGCCGCTGCCGGGGGATGTCCAGGCGAAACCGATCATGCCCTGCCCTATCTGCATAGGGATGGGAGCGTTGGGGCAGACGTACAGGTAGCCCCTGCTCTCGATGGCGGGGGCGAGGCTTGCCAGGTCGTACATGTTGGCACCGAGCCCGTGCAGGAGAATGACCAGGGGGTAGCTCAGAGCGGGGTCGTACTCCTCGGGGTACACGGTGAGGTAGGTGAGGTCTCTCCCTCGTTGGGTCTGCGTTTGCATGGGTCTAGGATTGCTTTCCATGTCGTCCTTTCAGCTTCCAAGCCATAGAACATCCCCACACAGGTCTGGGGGGTGGCTCTTCTCGGCAAAGACTCGGTACTCCTCTTTGGAGATGCCCAGGGTTGTCTCCTGGCCGTGGCCTGGAAGCACCAGGGTGTCGTCGGGCAAAATATAGAGCTTCCCGATGATGCTCTTGATAATCTGCCGGAGGTTTTCTGGAAATCTGGTTCTCCCTGGCCCACCAGGAAACAGGGTGTCTCCGGCGAAGAGGTGCCGACCCACCAGGTAGCATACAGACCCCGGGGTGTGGCCAGGGGTATGGATCACCTTCAGCCCTATGGTGCCGGCCTTGATGATGTCCCCCTCTTTCACCAGGAAGGATGGAGACTCTGTCAGCGCGGCGGCATCCTCGCTATGGATAGCCAACGGGGCCGCGGTGGCTGCCTGGATCTCCTTCAGCCCTCCCAGGTGGTCCCGATGGTTATGGGTGATGAGGATGGCCTTTACCCGGGTGTCCTTCGCCTCTTCCAGGAGCTCCGCCGGCCCTGCGGGAGCATCGATGATGATGCTCTCGCTGGTCTGGGGACACACGATGAGATAGGCGTTGTTGTCGAAGGGGCCGCAGGTGGTCTTGTATATCCGAACCTCTTTATTGTAGAAAAGGGGCATGGCAACTGCTACCTCATGTCCAGGCTTATGTCCATGGCACGCACGGAATGGGTCAGCGCGCCCACGGAGATGAGGTCAACCCCCGTCTCCGCGACGGCCCTCACGTTCGAGAGGTTGACACCCCCGGAGGCCTCCAGGAGGCACCTGCCCTTGACCATGGTCACCGCCTCTCGCATCTTCTCCAGGGACATGTTGTCCAGGAGAATGGCATCGGGGGCGGCTTTCAGGGCTTCCCTGGCTTCCTCCACCGTCTCCACCTCCACCTCTATGCGCAGGGTATGGGGTGCCCTGTCCCTGGCCATGCGGACTATCTGCTCCAGGGTGAGTCCCCGGGAGCGCAGGGTGGCGATGTGGTTGTCCTTGATGAGAACCCCGTCGGAGAGGCCCTGGCGGTGGTTGTGGCCTCCTCCCACCCGGACGGCGTACTTCTCCAGCTCCCGCAGGCCGGGGGTGGTCTTGCGGGTCTCCAGGATGCGGGCACCAGTGCCCTCCACGGCCTTCACGTAGCGGGAGGTCTCCGTCGCGACGGCGCTGAGGCGCTGCAGGAAGTTGAGGGCCACCCGCTCCGCCTTGAGGATGCCGCCGATGGTTCCCTCCACCTCGGCCACCACGTTTCCTGGTGCAACCTGAGAGCCGTCGGCCATGAGGACGCGGGCCTCCACGGAGGGGTCACACCGTCGGAAGACCTCCAGGGCCACCTCCAGCCCGGCGATGACCCCTGGGGCCTTGGCAACGATTGTCCCCAGACCCCGGATGTCGGGTGGGATTAGGCAGTCCGTGGTCACATCCCCGGAGCCCACGTCCTCGGCCAGCGCCCGCTCTACCAGCGAGTGGATTGACGGTGTGATGTAGAGCATCTCAGACCTCCTTACCCAGGGAAAGTGAACTGCAACGCCTCAGCTATGCGTCCCCTGCCCTGGCCCTGCAATCCTCCACAACCTCTCTCGGGACCATTCTGAGGGCCACGATAACCAGGGTGGGCACAATGATAACATCATCCAGGCTTCCAAGAACAGGTATGAAGTCCGGAACGAGGTCGAAGGGCAACATCAGGTAGCCGAGGGCCAGGGCGAGAAGGAGCTTGGCACGCCTGGGGGTACGGCTGTCTTTCAGCACCAGGCGGTACACGTTAACCTCTTGCTTGAAACGCCTTGATATGGACTTCAGTTTGTCGAACAGGCGCATAGGGTCTAACCTCGCGCCCATTATAGCAGGCTGCTTCACTACAGGCGACGTGAGCAATAAGGGCTCACAGGTTGATAAGACTTGTGGTCATACTAATGGTATGGTAACATGTATGCTGGAGGTGCATCCATGCGTGAAGCGAAGGTTGCCAAGGTTACCATCAGCCTGCCTCAAAAGCTGTTAGAGTACGCGGACAGGCTCGCCAGGGAGCAATCAAAGACCAGAAGCAGTGTTATAGCTGAGCTACTGGAAAAGGAGGAGAGGGGACGGATTCAGGCCTTGATGGAGGAAGGGTATCGCGAAACGGCTGAGGAGAACCGTCGTCTTGCCGAAGAGGCATTCCCACTGGCCAGCGAGATGCTCGGCAAGAGCACTCGTTGGGATGAAGTGCGATAGTGGTTAGGCGGGGCGAGGTGTACTGGCTGCGACTGGCCGAGGCCGTTGGCTCCCAGCAGGCGGGCCGCCGTCCTGTTCTGATCATCCAGAACAATGTCGGCAACCACGCAAGTCCCACCACCATCGTCGCTGCCATCACTTCCCAGCCGCGCCGTCGGCAATACCCGTTCCACGTTCCCTTCACAGCCGAGGAAAGCGATCTCCGAGTAGATGGAACAGTCCTGTGTGAGCAGGTCCAGACGGTTGACCGGGGGCGTCTGGATGGCCTTGCGGGATCCCTCAGCCAGGACAAGATGCAGGAGGTTGATCTGGCCCTACACTGGAGCTTGGGGCTGGAACAGTAGCCGAAGAAGCCTGGTCGAGCATTCGGAAGAGACGATGTTGCCGCTCTGCGCCTATTATAGCAGGCTCACTTGTGTGAGTGAGCGTTGGGGGGTTCCGTTTCCCTTCACCCACCCTGCTGACTGGCTTAGATAGCAGAAATCACTTCCGACCTATCGCTTGTAAGAAGTCGTCTTCGTCAACTCTAAGCTGTTTGAGAATGTCCGAAAGCAGGTAGCGGCTGATGGTTTGTGTGGGATGGATGGGTACAGGTGCTCGACGGCAGTCCTGATGATGGAATATGGCATGTCCCCCCTTTTGCCGGACTCTCTCGAAACCCATTGCCTGAAGTCCCCTGATCACCTCCCGAGCTCTGAGCGGGGGCAGCCTTCTCATATGGCGACTGTAACCTGACTTGCGCCGACCTCCTCCGGGATTTCCTCCCCACGCTCCCTGCGGTATTCAAGGCAGAGTTCAAGAACCTCTTTGATGCTGGCCAGGCACTCCTCATAGGTCTCACCCTGGGCCTGGGCTTCGGGAATCAGGGGGCAACTGGCTATATAGAATCCATCGGGGGCCTTTCTTGTGATAACCGTGTATTTCATCCTTCTCTCCCTGACCAGCCTGAATCCCTGTTGCCTATTTCCGCCCTACGCCCATTATAGCAGGCTAATGTGGGGAGTGAGCGTTGCGGTGGGTTCCGTTTCACTCCATTCCCCAGAAAATAGCCGCTCAGCATCGCCCACATGTCATTCCGAGGAGTCCCGACTGGTCGGGACGACGAGGAATCTAAGACCTGCGCCTTTAGCAAGGATGGGACGCCCTAGATTCCTCACTTCGCTTCGCTGCGTTCGGAATGACATCAGACAAAGCGTTTTCATCCTTCGTGGTGCCAGTGGCAACCGGCATGGGAGATTGCCGCAGAGCGCTGGCGGCGGGTTCCGTTTCACTTCAGCCGCCCTACTAACTGACAGCGGATACTGAGAAATGCCCATCCTGACACCACGAGGATGCTTGCAGGCAACCAATGGCCTTCTCCATCCTTGCTATGTGTTCATCTACTGGGATTATAAAATAGAACCTGGATTGACGTCTGTGCCACCGCACAATCCAAATCTGCTCACATTTGAGTGTGTCCCTCAACTCAGAGGCCCGTTGTTTGATGGCTTGCTCAGCTTTACTGTGATCTCCATGCTGGTAGACAACCAGGCTCTGTCCCCGCCCAAAGAATGGTTTGAGTTCGTCATACCAGACGTACTTCGGTCCATCAGCTCTGTGCCGCTTCATGGACGGAATTTCCATGCCGGTGTCTGGGTCAAAGAACACCAATTCGGTGTCCTGTAGAGCATCCAGCGTTCCACTGAACCAATCCCTGCGCAAGAGGAGTCGGTCATCCAATGCCTTCTTCCCGACCGCAGGCATGCCCCCAAAGTCCAGCAGTTTATCGAAGTAGGTCGTGCCTGCCGGTAGGGCGTGTGAAGCCTGGAGGTCGGCGATGGTCTGCTTGCCGTCGTCTACCCGGGACTTGAGGATTTGCTTCAGCTCAGAATCGCAGTCGCAAAGCGACTCTTCCTCAAGGTATTTGAAGGTTTCTTTCCTGCGGTCTGCTGT